>JBCCWH010000080.1:0-15683 GCA_039193915.1 Planctomycetota bacterium | reverse complement strand
GCGGGCGGGGGTTTGGGGTTTGGGGGGTTGGTTGTGTTGGTGGTTGTGGTTGGCTGGGTGGGGTGAGGGGTGGGTGGCGTGGGGGCTGACCCCACCCGGCCGGGGGGTGCGTTAGGACAGGGTCAAACCTGTGCGGACCTGGTCCGCGACGTTGTCCCATGTGAAGCTTGCGGCGCGTTCGAGGCCTTTGGCGGTGAGGTCGCTGCGCAGGGCCTCGTCGTCGACGATCTGCGAGATCGCCTGTGCCAACGCGTCGCGGTCGTCTGCGTCGGCCTGCAACGCCGCGCCGCCCGCGACCTCGGCGAGTGCCTCCGCCCGGCTGCTGACCACCGGCGTGCCGCAGGCCATCGCCTCGAGCACCGGCATCCCGAACCCCTCGTAGCGCGACGGGCAGACCAGCGCTAACGCGCCGCGGTACCAGCCCGCGAGCTCGGCGTCGCTGAGCTTCTCGATGAAGCGGACCCGCCGATCCATCCCCGCCTCCTTGACCTGCGCGATGAGCGCGTCGTCGGGCCGGCCGGTCATCACGAGGCCCACCTCCTTGTCGAGCTTTGCGTGGGCGAAGGCGTCGATGAGCGCGGGCACGTTCTTGTGCGGCTTGTGGTTGCCGACGTAGAGCAGGTATCGGCCGTGGCGGTGGTGGGCGTGATCGCTGTGGTGCGCGGTTTCGCCGTGGGGCGTGAAGGCGTCGGAGACCCCGTTGCCGACGACGCGGACCTTTGCGCTGTCGACGCCGAAGTGCTCGACGATGCGGCGCTTGGAGAACTCGGACACGGTGAACACGACGTGTGCGCGCTGCACGACCGGGCCGACGATGCGTTTGTAGTACCAGCGTTTGGCGCGGCTGGATTCTTCGGGGATGTCGAGGTGGATGAGGTCGTGGACGGTCAAGGCGATCGGCGTGTCGCATGCGGCTGGCGCGTTGAAGCCGGGCGTGAAGTAGAGGTCGGGCTTGGCGCGTTTGAGTAACCGGCGCAGCAGCCACGGGTCGAGCGGGTGCAGCGGCGGGCGATCGGTCGGGACTTCGGCGGTCTCGCCGAGGCGTGCGATGACTTCGCGAGCGAATCGGCCGATGCCGTGGTCCCCGATCCAGCGTTGGTCGGCCATGAGCATGTGCGATGTCCGTTCGATGTTCGATGAGTGGTCTGGGTACACACATCGTACATCGGACGCGGCACATGCCTCTACAATCTCCGTATGCGTGTCGCGCTCGTCCATGAATGGTTGCAGGCCTACGCCGGGTCGGAGAAGGTCCTCTCGGCGGTGGCGGAGGTGTACCCGGACGCGCCGATCCACACGCTCGTCCACGAGCCGGCCGGGTTCCGGGGCACGCCGCTCGAAGGCCGAACGGTCCATACGACTGCGCTGCAGAAGTTGCCGGGGGGCAAACGGTTTCGCCCGGCCTTCTTGCCGTGGATGCCCAAACTGATCGAGACGCTGGACGTGCGCGGCGCGGACGTCGTGTTTTCGTCGAGCCACTGCGTCGCCAAGGGCGTGCTGACGCGGGCCGACCAACTGCACATCAGCTATGTGCACTCGCCGATGCGCTACGCCTGGGACCTGACACACGAGTATCTCGACGCGTTGACGGGGGTCCGGTCGCTCGCCAAGCCGTATGTCCGACGTCAGTTTCATACGCTGCGACAGTGGGACGCGCTTAGCGCGATGCGGGTTGACCACTTCCTCGCAAATTCGCGGACGGTGGCGAGACGGATCGCGAAGACCTACCGGCGCGACGCGACGGTCATCTACCCGCCGGTCGATGTCGAGCGTTTTGATCCGACCCAGCCGCGTGAGGATTTCTGCCTGCTCGTCTCGCGCATGGTCCCGTACAAGCGGGTCGAGGCGGTGGTCGAGGCGTTCGCGATGAACGGCGAGCCACTCGTGGTGATCGGCGACGGCCCGGGGATGGCGCGTTGCCGGTCGCTTGCGGCGGGTAAGGCGAACATCAAGCTGCTGGGCGCGGCCGACGACGCGGTGGTCGCGGACCATATGGCGCGTTGCAAGGCGTTTGTGTTTGCGGCGGATGAGGACTTCGGCATCACGCCCGTGGAGGCGATGGCGGCCGGGGCCCCGGTCGTCGCGCTCTCGCGGGGCGGGACGGGCGAGACGGTGGTCGATGGGGTCACGGGGGTGCATTTCCACGAACAGACCGCGCCCGCGATCGCCCAAGCGGTTAGCATGTTCGTGCGGCGGGCAGGGGAATTCGACCCCGCCGCGATCCGTCGGCACGCGGAGGGCTTCTCCCGCCAGCGGTTCCTGGAGGAGATCGAAAGCTACGTGACGGGGGCGTGGGAGCGGTTCGAGCAGTGACCCAGCCAAGCGAACAACAGGCGGCACCCGGCGGCGCGTCGTCGCATGCGCCCCCGCTGGCGATGCCCTCGTCGAGCCAGACGCGGACGATCCGCGCGGCGGTCGAGCGCTTCCTGGACCGCGATCAGTCGGCATCGGCCCAGCCCAAGCCCAACGCCAAGCCGCACCCCGTCGCGATCGACCTGCAGGGCAAGCCCAACCGGGTCAAGCTCATCCTCATCGCCGCCGACACCGCCGCGGTCTGTATCGCCTACGTCGCCGCCGTCTATGGGTACTGGTTGGCCGGCGGCGCTTACGACCCGGCGTTCTACCTCCGCGTCGGCTGGCCCTTCCTGCTGATCCTCCTCATCGGCGGCGCGTTCAACAAGCTCTACGCCTCGGTCATGCTCCCTCCCGCCGACGAGCTTCGCCGGCAGTTCACCGTCGCCACGCTCGGCTACCTCATGGCCGCGGCCGCGACGTTCCTCTCCGCACAATCCGAAACCTTCTCACGCGCCGTGCTCCTCATCGCCTGGGCGCTGACGCTTGTCCTGCTCCCGTCATTCCGCGGCGTTGTCCGGCACCTGTTCAAACGACAGGCCTGGTGGGGCCGGCCCGTTGTCATCCTCGGCGGCGGCGACGCGGCCCTCGGCGTCATCCAGCGCCTGCTGCGCCAGCCCGCGCTGGGCCTGCGCCCCGTCGCCATCCTCGACGATACCCACGCCCCCGGCAGCGCCGTCTGCGGTATCCCCGTCGCCGGCGGGTACCAGGACGCGGCCGAGCTTTCGCAGCACCTGCACATCAAGTTCGCCATCCTCGCGCAGGCCGACCTCGACCCGGCCCGCGCCGAACGCCTGATGTTCGACCTCAGCCAGGCGTTCGATCGGCTGATGGTCGTGCCGCAGATCGCTGGGTTCTCGAGCCTGTGGGTCTCGGCGGTCGACATGAACGGCGTGCTCGGGCTACAGGTCCGCCACCGCCTGCTGAACCCTGGCCGACGCGCGCTCAAACGCTGCATCGACCTGCTGCTCATCGCGCTAGCCGCCCCGCTGCTCGTCCCGCTGTTCATCGGCATCGCGCTGGCGATCAAGCTCGACCCCGCCGGCGGCAAAGGCCCGGTCACCTACCGCCAGAAACGCATCGGCCGCGACGGCCAACACTTCACCATCGTCAAGTTCCGCTCGATGGTCCCCGACGCCGACGCAAGGCTCGCGCAGTACCTCGAAGACCACCCCGAGCTGCGCGAACAGTGGGAACGCGACCACAAGCTCAAGGACGACCCCCGCATCACCGCCGTAGGCCGGTTCCTGCGCAAGACGAGCCTCGACGAGTTCGCGCAGCTCCTCAATGTCGTCAAGGGCGACATGTCCCTGGTCGGCCCGCGCCCGATCGTCGACGACGAGGTCGCCAAGTACGGCCAGGTGTTCGAGCTCTACAAACAGGTCTACCCCGGCATCACCGGCATCTGGCAGACCTCGGGCCGCAACGACGTCAGCTACGACGAACGCGTCCGCATGGACACCTACTACGTCCGCAACTGGTCCGTCTGGCTGGACATCTCGCTCTTGACCAAGACGATCATGACAGTGCTGGTGAGACGCGGGGCGTACTAGGGAATGAGGTTGTTTTGCTTCGAACTCTAGGCTCTGTCCGAAAACGGTGGGATGGCCGTCTCGGCCGTCGATTGAGCTTCGTGACGGGCGGGACGCCCATCCCACCTTTGGTTTCCAGACAGAGCCTAGATCTGATTCTGCTGGCAGTAATGACCTACTTGCTTTCCGGGTGTGGCACTAGAACAACTCCGCCTAATCAAACTCAGAATCTTGCATCGCCCAATGGTCACTATGTCCTATCTCTGCCGATTGAGCCTCAAAACAATCTCCCGGAGTACCGCGGCGCTCCGGTTTGGAAAGTGACGATCCGCGACAAGGCGGGCAACATCCTCTACAAGGATGAAGACTCGACAATGATTGGGGCTCTTAGTGTGTATTGGGGCTGGGACACACAAGGCCGCGTCTGGGTTTACAACTCTGATGATGGGCGCATCTTGCGGTGGGAACAAACGGTTGACGGGTGGGAGAAAGTTGAATCCGATGCGAGCGACGGGATTCCCACATGGATACTCCCTGATTACGCGCGATGATCGCCTTAGTCGTACAAGTCTGTTTACCTATTGCTTGATATCCCGCAAAGTGTTCTGTTGACCGGTCATCAGACATCACTTGCGGTTGGACGTAGCGGTCTCTACGCTGGCGGTTTCTACCTTTTTTCTGGCCCGGGAGGCCGACATGATTGAGTTTCAGTGCAGCGGTTGTGGTCGGGCGTACCGGGTCGAGGATGCACACGCGGGGAAGGCGACGACGTGCAAGCAGTGCGGGCAGGCGCTGGCGGTGCCGACGCCGGGGGCGTCTCCGGGGGCGGCGAGCGGGTTGGGTGACGGGGTTGGTTCGTTGCAGGCCGCACCCGCCGCGGCCGCGGCGCATGGGCCTGCGCAGGGGGTGGTGGTACAGGAGCCGGCGAAGGCCGGCGGCGCGGTGCTGGGGATGGGGGTGACGTCGCTGGTGCTGGGCATTATCGCGCTGCTGGCGAGTTGGATCCCGTTTATCGGGTGCATCAGCCTGCCGTTCGCGGGGTTGGGGCTGGTGTTCGCGCTGGTGGGCGGGATCATGGCGATCACGTCCGGCGGGCGTGGGCTCGGCTTCCCGATCGCGGGGGCGGTGGCGTGTGTGCTGTCGATCGGGGTGATGGTCACGGTGTCGTATGTGACGGCCGCGGCGCTCCAGCACGCTAGCGACGAGTTCGCGGAGATCATCGACGAGGCGGTGTACGAGGAGGCGTTGGAGCGGGTGGAGTACCTGCGTGCGAGTGTGGAGGAGATGGAGGCGCAGCTTGCGGGTTTTGAGGCGGCGGCGCCGATGCTCGCGAAGCTGGAGATCGGCGAAAGCTCGGTGGCATGGGGCGAATGGGCCGGACGGGCGCGGCCGGTCGTGACGATCGAGGTGACGAACACGCTGGACCAGCCGGTGTACGGCGGGGACTTTACGGGCCGGCTGACGAGCCCGGGCGAGGCGGAGCCGTGGGTCGAGGCGGAGGTGTCGTTTTACGAGTGGGACGGGCTGGGGCCGGGCGAGACGGCGACGTGGGTTGCGCGTCCCGAGCCGAAGGGCCCCTGGGGCGCGACGCCGAGCGACCGGACGGACCTGGTGTTGACACTGACGCCGCTTCGGCTGAAGGATGCGGACGGTAACTCGCTGTTTGTCGGCCCGCTGTACTCGGGCCAGAGCCAGTCACTGGGGGACTACCGTGAGGAGATCGCGGAGTTGGAAGCGGTCATCCGGGCGTTCGAGGCCGGGCAGACGGAGTGACGCGACACGCCGGGGTGGCTGGTGGCCGGGGTGGAGCGTCGCGACCCCCCGGGACGCGTTGTGGGTACGGTGATACAGGCGTCTACTTCCGGGGGCGGCTGCGCCGACCCCGGGCACCACTACGCGACATCCGATCATCCGGATAAACGGATCAAGCCTTGACGGGCCGATGCGCAGGCGGTACGCTGACTGCTTCACACCCCCAGGTGCCCGCGTGTCTGGCTTTGCCGGCCGATGCGTGGGTGAAAAGGGAAGTGGGGTGAGCCGGCGGGCCGTGATTTGGCTGGCCCGTTTGGCGACTCCCCCGCGGTCGCGCCGCCGTGACGGACCCCGGACATGCCCAAAGCATGGACGGGCGCGAACGACTTGATGCCACTGTGCTGCCCGCGATGGGCGGCGTGGGAAGGCGGGTCGCTAGCGAGAGCCGGAGCCGGAAGACCTGCCTGTGGCCCCAGTGTTCGGGGCTTTGGGGTGACTGCGTCGGGCCTGCAACGCCCGGCGTCCCGGTTGTGCCCCTCGCGAAAAGGGGCAGGGAGTTTTTCATGTTTCGATTTGGATGGTGTCACGGCGCAGCGTTGCTGGCTGTGGGGTGTTGGTTGCCCGCGTGGGCGGCGGATGTGGACTTGGCGACGGGCGGCGGCACGGACTATGCCGAGCTGGTCGTCCACTTCAGCGACGATGCGCAGGTGACGTTTGGCGTCACGTTCGATGCTGTGGCCGAGTCGTGGACGGGGACGGACCTCGTGGCCTTTGTCGCCGACGCGTCGGGCGGGCGCTACCTCGACGGCAGCGACACGTCGACGTTTACCCCCCCCGCCGACTTCGGGCAGCACGCCGGGCTTGACGTGGTTTTCCAGACCTTCGACTTCGGCAGCGGGCCCAGCACGTTCTTCGATGGGTTCGGCACCGGCGGCAGCAGCGATATCGGGTTTGCCGGCGGCGAAGACTACTGGCACTTCTGGCAGGGGTCTACGGGCGCGACGGCACCTTCGGGCTGGGCGGTCTCAAACGTCGGGACGTCGAGCGTCGCGGTCGTGGATGGCGGGGCGTTTGGTTTCCGCTACGGCAGCGCGCTGGCGCCGCTCGAAGTCCCCGAGCCCGGGACGGCGCTCCTGCTGATCGCCGGTGGGCTTGCCATCTCACGCCGACGTCGGCACGGCTAAATTCGGCCCGAGACCCGCACGCCCGCTGAGTCGGGCACCCTTCGGGGAGCGGGGTCGGGCACCCCTGCCTGCCGGTGGGCCTTTGGCCCGGGCACCACCCCCCTATGCTCGCGACCACCCATCGCATCGGCGGGCAGGACTGCACGACCCCGCTTCCAGATTTTTCCCTGTCTCGATAAGGAACACGTACATCGCCCATCGGCACCGACAACCCCGGCCCGCGTTTACGCTGATCGAGTTGCTCGTCACGGTGTCCATCATCGCGCTGCTGATCGCGGTGCTGCTGCCCGCGCTCGGGGCGTCGCGGCGATCGGCCCGTGCGTCGGTCTGTCTGAGCAATCAGCGGCAGTGCGGCGCAGCGCTGATCAACTACGCCGGCGAGCACGACGGCCGACTCATGCCCTACGCCACGTCACCGCCCGGCGCGGGGGGCGTCATGTGGTGGTTCGGCTTCGAGCCCGGTGGCCCAAGCGGGGGGACCGGCCGACCGCTCGATCCGACGCGCGGGCCGTTGGCGGACTACCTGGGCCACCACATCGCCGAAGCCCTGGCCTGCCCGGCGTTCCCGCGCGGCGATTCGGGTTTTGTCCCGAAGTTCGAGCGTTCCTCGGCCCACTTCGGCTACAACGGCGGGCTGGTCTGGCCCTTCCCCATCGGGCGCGAAGCGCGTCGCATGACCGAGGTGCAAGACCCCTCGGGCGTCTTCGCCTTCGCGGACGCGGTGCATCAGGATGCCGAAGGCCCGGCCTTCTACGAGCCGCACACCGTGTCGTACCGTCGGCCGGGCAGGCTGACCGGGGCCGGCCACTACCGCCACATCGGCCGAGCCAACCTCGTGTACCTCGACGGCCACGCCGCGCCGCTCGAGCCGCCGATGGGCGAGGCGGTCTGGCTCACCATCGCGGGGTCGCCGGTGGTCAACGTCGATACGGATGATGGCCCTCGCACGCGGTACGGGTTTGCGACTTGGACACGGCCGTAGGAGTTGGGGGTTAGGGATTGGGCGTAGTGGATGCAGGAATAGGGGTGGTCGGCAGCGTGTTGTTTGTGTACGCAGCCCCAACTCCCAATCCCCAATCCCCAACCCCCAACTCCCCCCGCTACAATCCCCGCCATGAATCAATCAGACCTCCCTACCGAAAAAGTTGTCATCATCGGTTCTGGCCCCGCGGGCTGGACCGCCGCGATCTACGCCGCCCGTGCCCAGCTCAACCCGCTCGTCTTCGCCGGCCGCGCCGCGGGCAAAGACCTGCTGCCCGGGGGCCAGTTGATGCTGACCACCGAGGTCGAGAACTACCCCGGCTTCCCCGAGGGGATCGACGGCCCCGCGATGATGCAGAAGTTCTTCGAGCAGGCCGCACGCTTCGATACACGCGTTGTGACCGACGAGGGCGTCGTGCCTGCGAAGGACATCGCGGGCAAGCTGTTCTCGATCTTCCAGAACGTTGCGAGCGTGGACCTCTCCAAGCGGCCGTTTCATGTGAAGGGTGACGGCGGGTACGAGGTCTTGGCCGAGTCGGTCATCATCGCGACCGGCGCAAAGGCGAACTGGCTTGGCCAGGAGAACGAGCAGAAGCTCGCGACCAGCGGCGGCGGGGTCAGCGCGTGCGCGGTATGCGACGGCGCGCTGCCGATGTTCCGTGATGCAGAGCTCGGCGTCGTCGGCGCGGGCGACAGCGCCGTCGAAGAGGCGACCTACCTGACCAAGTTCGCCAGCAAGGTCCACATGTTCGTCCGACGCGACGTCATGCGCGCCAGCCGGATCATGGCCCAGCGCGCCAAGGACAACCCCAAGATCGAGATCCACTGGAACACCGAGGTCACCGAGGTCCTCGGCGACGACAAGATCACCGGCGTCAAGCTCATCAACAACCAGACGAACGAAGCAAGCGAGATGCCGCTGGGCGGGCTATTCCTCGCGATCGGGCACACGCCGATCACGCAGTTCCTTGATGGCCAACTCCCGCTCGACGACGCGGGCTACCTCAAGCTCAAAGACCCCTACCGCTCGACGACGGAGATCGAAGGCGTGTTCGCGGCCGGCGATGTGTCGGACCACGTCTACCGCCAGGCGGTCACCGCTGCGGGCATGGGCTGCAAGGCCGCGATCGACGCGGAACGCTGGCTGGCCGAGCAGGAGTAGCACGAGCTCTTAGCTCTTAGCCGTTAGCCGTCGCCGGCACGGCGACGCGGTTCGGCAGGTGACGCCGACTCTGCTTCGTGCGATCGCGTGCCACCATCAAGGTACGAACCCACCAAACGTCGGCCCTGTGCCGGCGTTTTTCATGAGGCATCGCCCGCACGCTCCACACTGAACATTCGCCGGGCGTGTATCGTAAGAACAGACCCCACACCGCGAGGCCACACGATGCTGAAACGACTGCTCCCGCTGCCCGCCCTGCTCGTGCCGGCTCTGCTCCTGGCCGGGCTTCTTCCGCTGACCCACACGCAGGCGGGCGAAGACTACATTGACGACGGCTCGATCGTGAGCGACATCGAACGCGAGGCGACGACGCTGATCCAGACCGAGGCCACGGTCGACAACGCCGAGTTACAGACGCAGCTAAGGCGTCGGACGGCGGCGCTGGACGCCCCCGCCGAGGGCGTGCTGGTCGAGGCGGACGAAGACGGCCAGGGCGTGTACGAACGCGCGGCCGATGGCGTGCTGGTCGTGTCCGGGCTCTACCTCTGCGGCAACTGCGACAACTACCACGCGAACTGCGCCTCGGGCTTCATCATCAGCGAAGACGGGCTGGCGGTGACGAACCACCACGTCGTCGAAAACGCGGACAACCTGACGATGGTCGCACGCACGCATGACGGCCGGGTCGTCCCCATCGTCGAAGTGCTCGCGGCCAACGCGCAGGACGACGTCGCGCTCGTGCGTTTGTCGCCCGAGCATGGGCCCTATACCGCCCTGCCGATCGCACGCGACGCGGAAGTCGGCGAGCGGGTCCACGCGATCACCCACCCCGACGGCCGGTTCTACTGCTACACATCGGGCGAGGTGTCGCGCTTCTTCCTAGAGCCACGCCGACGCGGCGCGGGCACCCGGCGGATGCAGATCACCGCCGACTACGCCAAGGGCTCGTCGGGTGGCCCGATCCTCAACGACCAAGGCCAGGTGGTCGGCATGGTGACCTCCACGACCAGCGTCTACTACAACGAACGCAACGGCCGGCAGGAAGACCTGCAGATGGTCTTCAACAACTGCGTGCCCTACGAGAGCATCCTCGATCTCTTCGCGGGGGCTGAAGTGGATGACGAGTCGCCGTGATTCTTGATCCGCCTAGATGAGTGCCGGCGTACGCGTCTTGTGTTCAACGGTTAGCCGGCGGCCTACGGACGCCGGTCGTTCTCGACACGACTCACCACAAAAAGTCCGACGGCCGGCGTCCGTAGGCCGCCGGCTGTCCATCGGTGCCGCTACTCGGACCCCCGCTACGCCCCGGGGCTACGCCTTGCCACCCGCGCCCACACCGCCCCGCCGGCTGCGTATCATGTACGCCCCGACGCCCCCGAAACACCATGCTCAAACAGTTCTTCGCCATCTCGCGCAATACCTTCCTCGAAGCGGTCCGCCAGCCGATCTTCGTGGTCCTGATCCTTGTCGGCACGCTGTTGATGCTGCTCAACCCCTTCTTCGCCGCCTACTCCATGGAGCCCGGCGAAGGCGACAACCGCATGCTCGTCGACCTCGGGCTGGGCACCCTCTTCCTCGCCGGCATGTTCCTCGCCGCCTTCACCGCCACCGGCGTCGTCGCGTCCGAGATGGAGTCACGCACGGCGCTCACCGTCGTCAGCAAGCCCGTCCCCCGCCCGATCTTCATCCTCGGCAAGTTCGTCGGCGTTGCCGGTGCGATCGCCTCCGCCCTCTACATCCTGCTGCTCGTACTGCTCTTGACCGTCAGGCACAGGGTGATGCAGAACGCCTCCGACCAGTTAGACGGCCCGGTGATTGTCTTCTCGATCCTCGCCGTCGTCGGCGCGCTCGCGATCGCCGCCGCAGCAAACTACCTCTACCGCCGCGTCTTCACCTCCATGTTCACCGGCATGCTCGCCGGGCTGCTGACGGTCGCGTTCTTGTTTGTCCTGATGGTGGCGCCGGACTGGTCGTTCCAGCCGTTGATGCATGACCTCGCCGAGCGCGACTACCAGATGGTGCAGATCATGATCGCCGGCTTCCTGATCGCCCAGGGCGTCATGCTCCTCGCCGCCATCGCCGTCGCGCTCTCGACCCGGCTCTCTCAGGTCGCCACCCTGCTCGCCTGCCTCGTGGTCCTCGTGCTCGGCCTGGTCGCCGGCGCGATCTCACAACACATCAACCAACGCCTCAACCTCGACCCCCTCGCCCCCACCTTCCAGACGATCCAGCCCATCCTCAACTCCGGCGAGCCCTTCCTCCAAAAAGCCCTCTACCTCGCGGGCAAAGCGCTCTACGCCATCCTCCCCAACTTCCAATTCCACTGGCCCAGCGACGCGATCTCCCTCGAAAGCTCGCTGATCCACGACGAGCACGGCGAATTCTCACTCTCCTACCTCAGCGCAATCTCCCTCTACACCGCCGCCTACACCACCGCCATCCTCGCCCTCGGCGTCGCGCTCTTCCAAAAACGCGAAGTGAACTAGAGCATCTTTCACTTCAGCATGGCGTCTTCTTCCGGCTCCCTCTCCCTGGCAGGGAGAGGGCTGGGGTGAGGGTCGGCGGGTCGGACCCGATGTGCCAGGACACGCGAGCGGCAACACCGGACCCTCCCCCCAACCCCCTCCCTGCAAGCAAGGAGGGGGAGCCAAGACAAACGCTACGACGAGGTGAAAGATGCGCTAAGGCCACACCCGCGCTTTACAAAAAGGCCCCGACGCCCACGGATTTCATCCGTGGGTCCATGATGTCTGCGCGAAAACAAACTCCCGCCCCCTACCGCTCTTGCGTACGCTCGGGAATCTCCAAAGTACAGACACCACTCTCCATCATCCCGCCCCACACAGTTCCTGAAGACAGTTCTTGCCAGGGATAGCCGACTGACGCTTTCATTTGAACGATTGAAGGTAAATAGTCAGCTTGATAGCCCACCTCATAAGTGAACTCGGCCTTGTCCCCTGCGCCGATCTTAATCAATGCTGGCAAGCCATCTAGATTCGTCAAATCTTCGATCTGCCACTCACTTCGCTGATCCTTAATCAAGGTATGGGGCGAAACGTCTAGCGCCAGCTCCGCAGGTGGAATCAACTCGATGTACCGTTCTCTACCCGCACTGTTCTCTACTTCTAATGTGATGCGGAAGAAGTAATACTGCTTCTTACCGTACTCGATTGGCTCCGGCTCATATGCGGCCAATACGATTCGGCAACGCAGCCCGTCCACCTCTTCTCCCCACGCACTGGGGCCAATACGGATCGCCGACGGTGACAGCAGTTCCTCCGGCTCCACTGAGAATTCTTGCGAAGTATCCTGCTTGCAGCCCAACGCTAAGCCGAGCATTACGACCAGCAACACTGTCCGCCGAAGCCACCCGCTTGTCATCAGTCACCTCAACCCAAAGCGAACACGTAACCAAAGGCCACACACAGCATATGCGCATAGTCACCGACAGAACAGAAAAACAGACCGGCTAGCTGCTGCCTAACGGGCTGCGCGCACGCCCCTAAAGCAGAACCCGCCACACGGCGCGCAAACATCTACCCCGCCACCGGCAGCCGTACCCGAAACACCGCCCCGCCTTCGCGGGATGCGCTTGCCGGCTCAACACAGATCGTGCCGCCCGCACGCTCAACCAACTCGCGGCAGATCGATAGCCCCAGGCCCGAACCGCCCGCGTCCGCTGCGTCGCCGTCGTTGCAGCCGCCGCGGCTTGTGTCCGGCGTGTCATTGAGACTAGCGGTCAGCGGGCATGTCGTGAACGGTTCAAACAAACGATCGCGAACCGCCGAAGGCACGCCAGGCCCGCTATCCGCGACATCGATTTCAACCCATGATGCGCCATCGCCGTCGCCATCGTCACGCATCGCCGGCTCTGCGATTCGCGCGGTCACCGCGATCGTCCGAGCGCCCGTCTGCGCAAGCACTGCGCGCTTGGCGTTCAGCAGCAGGTTCACCAGCACCCGGTAAAGCTCCGCGCCCGCCATCGCGACGCGCACATCCGCCACATCGACACGCACATCAATCGCGCCCACGCCCCGCGACGAAGTAGGCAGGCAAGAAACCGCCGAAGCAACCGTCTCCCGCAGATCAGACACCAACGCCCCGTCGCTCGGCTTGCTTGTCGCTAAGCGTGTATCGCTCGCGTCGTCGTCAGTCTTTGGCTGCGCCTCACGCGTCAGTTCCAGCACCGACGCCGTGATCCGCTCCGCCCTTGCGACACCTTCGACCGCATGCGTGAGCGCTTTGCGCGTCAGCGCCGTGTCGTCGGGCGCATCCAGCGCGAGCTGCGCATAGCTCGTCACGGGCGTGAGCACGTTGTTGACCTCATGCGCCACCACGGCCGCGAGTGAACCCAGCGCCGCCAGACGCTCCGCGCGCGCCAGCCGATCACCCAGTCCCGCCAGCTCTTCCTCCAGCCGGGCGACCTGCGCAAGCAGCGCCCCCGCCCCCGCAAGCGAGCCGGCCGCGCTGGGCGGGTGCGTGTCGGGTTGTGACGGCTTCGTCAATGCAGGTTCCCATTGTGTGATTGAACCACACCGCCCTACTTCGGCCTGACATCCGATCCCTCCCGACGGTTCGATAATGTAAGCAAGAAAACTAAAATTGATACAAAGTTATCGGACTCATCTTTTCCTGTGTTTCCTCGGTTTGTTGTTCCACGTGGAACGTCTTGTTGTGAATACTTGCGGGATCAATAATGGCGTACGTTCCACGTGGAACATTGCAGGCCGACCTTCGGTGTGTACACTGCCTCTATTGACGCCAATCTTTGGAGACCGAAATGCCCAGCAGCAAGAAACGCCCTTCTCGTCTTGGCCGAGGCCTGAGCAGTCTGATGGCGACCTCCGCCGAGATGCCGCCCGTACCGACACAGCCTGAGGCGAAGCCGGACGGCGCAGCCGCGGATGCAGGTGTGAGGCCGCCAGGTAAAATGAGCCCTGGCGAGGGGCCGGTCAAAGGCGGGGTTGCATCCGACGCAGAGCGGCATGATCATGGGCAAGACGAGGGCTCCACAGGTCATCCGTCGAGCGGGCTTCAATTCATCCCGATCGCTGGCATTCAGCCCAATCAACATCAGCCACGCCAAGCGTTCAGCGACAAGGCACTCGAAGGTCTTGCGGCCTCGCTCAAGAATGATGGGATGATGCAGCCGATCGTTGTGCGCCGCAGCTCTGCTGGCGGAGACCAGGATGCTTATGAGCTCATCGCCGGGGAGCGGCGTTGGCGTGCTGCGCAGCTCGCCGGGCTTGAGCAGGTCCCCGCGATGGTTCACGACCTGACCGATGAGCAGTCGGCTCAGTGGGCGCTTGTCGAGAACCTCCAGCGCGAAGACCTGAATCCGATCGAAAAAGCCGAGGCCTTCAAACGGATGGCGGACACATTCAAGCTCGCCCACGCCCAGATCGCCGAGCGGGTGGGGCTGGAGCGGTCGACGGTTTCCAACCTGCTACGGCTACTCGCTTTATCGGACTTTTGCCGCGACCTGGTGCGTGAGAACCTGCTCTCGATGGGGCAGGCCCGGGCGATCGCGGGCGTGCCCGATCCTGCGGCACAGAAGGCCCTGGCCCAGCAGGCCGTGCGTGATGGGCTGTCGGTGCGGCAGGTCGAAGCCGCCGCACGCAAAATATTGCAAGATAATACCGGCAAATCGTCTTCTGCCAGCGTGGCCACCAGCAAGCACTCGCTGGTCGATATGGAGAAACAGATCGGCCAACAGCTCGGCACCCGCGTCAAGCTCAAGCCCGGCCGCAAGAAGGGCAGCGGCACGATCGCCATCGACTTCTACTCCCTCGACGAGTTCGACGCCCTGATGGCGCGGATGGATGTGAAGACGAGCTGACGGTTGTGGCAAAACCAACTCGAATGAACGCTGTATACCGACGGCGTGAACCTTGCTCAACGCTTTAGGCGTCAACATGCACGGCGTTCATTGTGCGTGGCCTCGCGAATCAGCAGCAGTTATGAGTCGCTGCGGGTCTCGCGTCGAGTGTCGCCGGAGATTGGATTGGCATGGGCACGCCGATGATCGAGAGGTGTGCATCCGCAGATCGGCCTGGGCATTGTCCACGCCGTCTCTACCACCGCTCGCGAGGGGGCGGGGTTTGCCGTTGTGCTAGTCCGTGTCGGGATCGTCTCGGAAGGTCCAGACCCAAGCGCCTTCGTCGCGGTGGCGGATGATGTAGTGGTAGACGCGTTGCTGGTACGTGGGGGTGTCGACGATGATGTAGCGTCCGCCAGCGGCCCAGACACGGCCGGGCATCTCGCGTTTGATGGCGCGGGATGAGGCCTTCTTCGCCAGGCCGATGCAGTGTTTTGTCCGGGCCGGGTCGAGTGGGAGTTCGCAAAGGAAGTGGGCGTGTTGGCCTGCGACACAGAGTGCGAGGACCGTGTGGTCTTGTTTTTCTAGCGCTTCCCTGAAGCGTTCGCCGACGGTGGCGCGCAGCGGCTCGGGGAGTGTGACGGCGGCGGGGCGGTGTCGTTGGTTGAAATCGAAAAGCCCGGCGTGTTCGCCGGGCGGTGGAGGCTGTTTGTAGTCACCGGAACTGTGCCGTTTGTGCTTTCGGCTGCGCCAGCCACGCGGATCGCCGGGGAGCCATGCGCCGTAGGTGCCGATGATGCCGTGGCGCCAGACTTTGCCGGGTTGAGGCATGGGTGGGTCCGGAATGGGGTGCTGAGTGGGGTGACGACCCGGGGCGGCGCTGCGCTCTGCCCCGGCTTGGG
>JBCCWH010000079.1:0-15847 GCA_039193915.1 Planctomycetota bacterium | reverse complement strand
GTCCCGGCCCTCGAACAGCAGCAAGACCTTCTGGCCCCGCTCACGGATGTGGTGCTGGGCCTTGAGCAGCTCGATCTGCAAGCGGCGCTTCTCCTTCTCGTACTCGGCCCGGCCGAGCTTCTGCCGGTACGGGTAGGACTCGCATACGATGTCCGACTTCGAGGCGGCCTTGAGCTTGGTTAGCAGCGCCTCGGGGATCAGCCCGTCCGGCAGCCGGAAGCCGGTGTTGTATGGGTTGACGACGTGGGCGGCGGGGGAGGTCGCTTCGCTGGACAAGGGTGACGCCTTCCGGGCTAAAGATAAAAAACGTTCGATTTACGGCAGTTTCTTCGCAGGCCTCCATCGTAGCGAGTCAGGCGTCCTCGGCCAACAACAAGCCGCACGCGCGATGCGTGCGGCTTGTCTTTGTTCAGTCTGGTAGGGGCACACGCCTTCCTATTCCTCGACCTCGTCCTCGGTCAGGACGCTGTCCCGGTTCGTATCGTGCGCGGTCAGAAACTCCTGCGAGGCCTGGGCGGCGGCACCGGCGGCGACCTGCTCGGCGCACTCCTTGGGCATGCCCGAGTCCACCAGCGAGTCCACGATCGCTTGGGTGAAGTACGTGTTGATCTCTTCGAGCGTCGCCTCGCCGTTGCCATCGACATCAAGGTTGGCGAACGAGGTTTCGATCTCGATATGCTCCTCCATCGTAGCGGGGGCGGCCCACGCGGTCGTGGCGGCGGTCAGGGCGAGGGCGGTCAGGGTGGCAATCTTCATGAAAACTCCAAAGGTAGGGAAAAAAGGGGGCAGTGTGTATGGGATAAGCACGCTGGGCGACGCCATCTTTACGCCGCGGTTGATAAAGTCTTTTGAAAAAATGTAGACCAAAATCGATCACTCTGACCGATCCTCAGGCACGGCGTTACTCATCGGCCTCGTCGTCACCCGCTGGGGCCTCGTCCACCGGTAGCGTTACCGCTTCGTATTCCGCGAAGGCGTCGCCGCACTCGGCGGTCAGCCGCAGGATTCGGCCGTCGGCGTCGAGGAAGACCTGCAGGTACGTGGTGTCGCACACCAGATCGCTCGTCTCGTCGGGCTCGAGCGTCAGCAGGAACATCTCGACCTCGACCGCTTCGCCATCGACCTCCAGCGTCTCGGCCCCGATGGCCTCACCGCTCAACTGGAAGCTTGTTTTACGATCCCTTGACACCATGCCGCCCCCGGCGTTGTTGGCGTAGTGGTTTTGCGGGCCACGCAGCCGCGTCGAAAACGCCTCGTGCCCCTGGTCGAGGTGGTAGCTCAGGATCAGCGGGAGCTGCGCGTAGAGATTCGATTCAACGTACTCCGGGTAGCTGGCGCAGTCTGGGGGGGTAACTGTCCGCTCAAACGAGTTCGGGTAGCGATCGTACTCCACCACCGCGACGAGCACGCCCTGCTCGTTGTATGTGTAGGAGTTTTCGTTGACACGCTGATTCGTCCCGACGCCGCGATAGGCGAGCTCGCCGATGCCGCCTTCGTCGTTGTATTCCCAGGACCACGTCATCTCGCGGGGGCTGCCGATGGCTTCCAGTTGCGTCGGGTCGCCATCGGTCAGTTGGAGGGACATCACTACGCCTTCCTGCGCGGGGGCTTCTGCCGCCGGGGCAAGCTCGAGGATGCCCAGCGGGGTCGTCGGTGTGTCGCCCGCCTCCTCTGCGGCGTCGGGCCCGGCCCAGGCGGTCGATACGGCGGCGGTCAGGGCGAGGGCGGCCAGGGTGGCGGTGGTCTTCATGTCATACTCCGGGGGTGGAAAAGCGTCGGTACGCCAAAACCACGCTCCGCGGTTGGGGTTTTACGCAGAGAACTTTGGAGTTTATGGACGCACCGCCGATCGCGCGGCTCGCGCTACAACCCGCCTCCGCAGACTCCTGTGCTGCATCTCGCGCGAGAAGCGTGCCAGGGTTAAATTTTTTTAATAAAGTCTTTTTCCAAAACGGGCCGTGTGTTAGCATCAGCATCGCCGGCGTGGGTTTTCAGCTAGGTGTTTGGCGGCCGACTCGGTAAATCCTTGCGATTAGGAGTGTCTCATGCGTACCGTTTCACCTGTCGTGGTCAGGCAGCGTTCTGTTTCTTTGCGCGGTTCCAGAAAGCTCTTGTTTGCATCATTGGCCGCGGGCCTGCCTGCCTGGTATTCAGCGGCGCAGGTCTATACCTACGACAACCTCCAGGCCTTTCAAGACCTGACTGCGGGCACTGCGACCCAGGCATTCAGCCCCACCGGCTTCGATCGGCCCTCTCAGCTCACGTTCGGCGACCTCAGCTTCACCCATGCCGACGGCGGTGTCCTGAGTGTTGACGATTCAGTTCCTTATTTGGCCGGGAACGAGCTTACACTGTTCAACAGCGCCGGCTCGAATGCCTCCAATCTGATAGTCGATTTTGCCAACCCGGTTGGCGCGTTTGGATTCGAGTTTGCCGAGCAAGAACAACCCGACCCCTCCGTGTTTTTCCCGCCCCCGTTCGTGGATTCTGTGTTTACCGTTGACCTGTACGATGGAGCGACCCTGCTTGATACATTCACCTTCGAACGCCCCAACGATCAGCGGACTTTTGTCGGTGTCCTGAGCGAAGGCCTGTTTGATCGGGCGGTCATCACCGAGACTGTTGCGGAGAGTACCGCGTACATGCCCGAGTACTTCGGCCGGTTTTACACCGCCGGGACCCCGGGGACGTTCTGGACGGCCGCGTCGGACGGGGCCTGGGCGGACGGGGCTAACTGGTCCGGCGGATCAGCCCCAGTCGCGACGAGCCAGGTGGTGATCCGCCCGGACACGGATGTCACCGTGTCGCTGCCGGCGGTCTTTCCGACGTCGCCCATCACGATCGGGTCGCTCACAGTCGGCAACGCGGGCGGGAACACGACCGTCCTGGATTGGAGATTCCCGTCCGATGATTTTACGGTCACCGGCGGTGTCCTGGTTGAACAGGGCGGCGTGATCCAGATCAATAGCGGAAGCCGGGAGCGGTTCTCCGTCGGGGGCGACATCGTGGTGGATGGCGGCACGCTGCTGATTGAACGCGGCAGGTTCCAAGTCGCCGCGGGCCAGCAGCTCATCGCCAGTAACAACGCCTACGTCGAGTTCGGCTCTTCTGCGAGCAGTACCGGCCAGGCCGGCTACCACAAGCTCAACGACGGCGCAACGATACAGATCCTTTCCGGGGCGGACTTCCGGGTTGGCGAGGGGCCCTTGGATATCGGCGACGGCAGCATGGGGACACTGATCGTGGATGGGCCGGGCTCAACCTTTACCACGCAAGCCATCAGGGGATTCTGGGGGCTCAACGGTGGAGCCGCGCATGTGACGGCCCGAAACCAGGCCATCATGAACTTTGGCTCGGGCGGTGTCTCGTTGCTTCGCGGATCGACTTCAGGTGCACGAGCCACCTGGGTAATTGAGAGCGGTGCATCGGTCGTCACGCCCATACTCGATATCGGTGCGGATTGGGCGTCCGATGGTGAGGCGTCGGTGACGGTGCGGGGAGCCGGCACCACGCTCCGGGTTCGCAGTACTGGGCGCTTTGTCATCGGGCACGATTCACAGCATGGCGCGGCCGAGCTGATCATCGCCGACGGGGCCCGTGTTGAATCCGCTGTTAACATCGACGTCAACGAAACAGGTGTGATCCGGCTTACCGGCGGTGTGCTCCACGCGACCGAAGTTCAGGTTGCCGGCGGGTTTGATGAGAACTTCGTATTCACCGGAGGCGTCCTTGAGGTGCTGAGTTTTTCTGGGGCGCTGAGGAACCACGGCGGCGTGTTGTCTCTCGATACGGTAATCCCTGCCCACTGGCGGAGTGTCCGAGGCGATTACCAGCAGGACGCGGCCGGCACGCTCAGGCTGGACCTCAAGGGCGGCTCAGGCAGCAACACGGCCCTGACCACCTTCGGCTCGCTCGACCTGGCCGGGACGTTGGAGGTCGTTTCCAGCGAGGGCTATGCACCCGTCGCCGGCGACCGTTTTACGTTCCTGGATTGGAACACCGAAACCCAGACCCTCACTGGGGCATTCGATGAGTTTGTATTGGTGGACCTCTCCCCCGGGCTTGGCTGGAACATGCAAGAGCTCTACACCGACGGCATCGCCCGCGTCGACCTGGCGGGTGACCTGAACACCGACGGCTTTGTCGGTATGGAAGACCTGGACCTCCTGTTGGCGCTTTGGGGCGACACGACCCTAGCCTACAACTTCTCGGGCGGTGACCTGACCGGCGACGGCATCGTCGGCGACGCAGACCTACAAGTGATCCTCAACCACTGGGGGCAAGGCACACCGCCCGGCGGCAACGTCCCCGAGCCCGCCTCGCTCGCGATGCTGTCCCTTGCCCTGGTCGCGACCACCCGGCGAAGGCGCTCCCGCATTTAGAACGTGTGCGAATAGTCGCGCGGTATAGCAACCGGTTTAGCCGCCGCCCAACGGGCGGCGGCTAAACAACTTCTCGTACACGTTTTTAGCGGGATTGGCCCAATGAATCGGGGGCGCTAAGAACCGCAGCCCGCCCATCCAACGGGATGTGGGCTTGCCGGTGGCGGGGAGCCCGCCTGTCGTTGGATCAGTGCGTGAAGGAGACGACGAGTTCGGGGCCGTCGGCCCATGCTTCGCCTTCGTAGCCGCCGAAGCGGTGTTTGAGGGTGAAGCCGTGACGCTCGACCAGGGCGACGAGTTCGTCGGGCTGCCAGACGCGCATCACGATTTCGAGGACTTGTTCATCGATCAAGTCCCCGGCCTTGTCGTGACGTCGGTAGATCAAACGGGGGAAGACCGCGACGGGGTCTTCCTGAAACACGGTGCAGTCGTCCGCCATCGACAGGGTGTACTCGCCGTCGGGCCTGGTCCAGCAGGGGGTGGTGCCGTCGCGCTTAGACCAGAAGGCCTTGAGGGCTTCGTATCCGCCGCGGGGTCTGAAGGTGTTGAGGACCGCTTCGCCGCCGGGCGCGAGGTGTTTGCGGATGCTGCGCATCATGCCGTCGACCTGTGCATCGGTTTCGAGGTTCTGCATGACGCGGAAGGGTGCGGTGATGAGGTCGAACTTCGCTTCTTCGTGAGTCAGGTCGAAGTCGGTGATATCGGCGCAAAGCGTCTTGGCGCGGCCGGCGGGCAGGTCGCTGGCTTCGAGTTTCTTGTCACAGATCGCGAGCATCGCGGGCGAGATGTCTAAGCCATAGATGAGCGCGACATGCTCGGCCAGCGGCAGTAGCACTCGCCCGGTTCCGCAGCCCAGTTCGAGCACCCGCGCGTCGGGGCCGGGCAATCGGCTTCGGTAGAACCCGATGTCGTCCCATGGCGGGCCGGAGAAGCGGTCGTAATAGTCTGCGACGTTTTGTCGATAGTCGTAGTGCATGGGTTGTTAGTGAGAAAAGAATGGCTGGTGCAGGTCGACGGTAGGGTTGTGTTTAGTCCCCTTCTTCGTTTTGCTCTTCAGGCGCAAAACGTTCTTGCCATTGCGATTCGGTCATGACCCAGATGCATGTCTCGTTTTGAACCCAGCGCAGGCCGTGAGTGTCTGCGATGTGGTTCAGTGCGCCCGCCAGGGTGATCTCGTCCAGATGGCAGGTCATCGTGCCTTCGATCTCCCCTGAGACCACGAAGTTCATCTCGCAGTAGATCGCGAGGAGTCGGAAGACCTGTGCGAGGTCTAAGTCGGTTACTGTGATTAGTAATTCGCCGGGGCGGTCTGCGTTGAGTTCGGCGGTGGGGTCTGCCGGTGGCGTGTCGGCTTCGTTGGGTTCGGCCGGGTCCGCTTCGGGCGTGTTGTGCTCTTCGGTTTCTTCGTCCGGCTCTTCCGGCATGGAAATGGTGATGGTTTCGCCGTCGTCTTCCCAGCAGGCGCCGCAGGGCAGGAGCAAATAGTCCAGCGCTTGTGACAGCGTGACACCGAAGAACAGGGTGGTCGAAGAGCCTGACAGGTCTTCGGGGATCACGATGTCGCGCTCGGCCTGCTCGGCCAGCAGCGTGAGTTGCATCGCGATCTGGCGATTACTCAGGTGGATATCGAAGTGTTCACGTTCTTCGTCCGTCTCGACGCATTCGTTGCTCGCAAGCTCGACATCCTCGGCCAATCGTGCGGGTGTGACGAGGATGGTGGTCGAGAAGGGGAGGGCGGCGTGCCCGGCCTGCGCGAAGGCGGGGGCCAATGCAGCAGCAAGGATCGCCGATGTGGCAAGTCGAAGCATGGCGGATTCTCCTGTGTTGAGTTCCGGAAGCCAGCGCGTGTTGCGACGCTGTACGCAAGGTCTGGCGATTCAAGTGTTGTTGTTACCCCACCCGTTCCCGCTGGCGTCGTGCTTGCCGGGCCACTTCGCCTTTGTGCCCTGGGACTTGAGCATGGCGAGTTGGCGGTCGCCGATGCGGGCTTTGAGGATGACGTGGTCGGGGCCGTAGTCGCGATTCAGGATGACGGCTCGGTTTTCGAGGAAGTTGAGGGTCTTGCCGTCGGCGTGGGGGACGGTGAAGTCGAGGGTGCGGGTTCGGCCGCGCGAGGCGGTGCGGACGCGCTCGACGAGTTGGTCGATGCCCACGCCGGTCTTCGCGCTCAACGCGATGGCGTCCGGGTGCTCGCGGGTGAGGAGCAAGAGCTCGGCGTTGTCTTCGAGCTTGTCGGCCTTGTTGAGGACGAGCAGGCGCTCGTTGTCTTTCGCGCCGATGTCGTCGAGGACGTCGTAGACCGTTTCGAGCATGCGCTTGGCGTTGGGGTCGGCGGCGTCGAGGACGATGAGCAGCAGGTCGGCGTGGACGGCCTCTTCGAGGGTGGCTTTGAAGGAGGCGACCAGGTGGTGGGGGAGGTTTCGGACGAAGCCGACGGTGTCGGAGAGCATGACCTCGTCGCCATCGCCGAGCTTCCAGACGCGGGTGCGGGTGGAGAGGGTGGCGAAGAGTTTGTCGTCGGCGTAGGCGCCGCCCTCGGTGACGGTGTTGAAGAGGGTGGACTTGCCGGCGTTGGTGTAGCCGACGAGCCCGACGGTGAAGTGGTCGACGTTGCGTGCTTCGACCTCGCGGGTCTTGCGGGACTGGACCTCGGCGATCTCGCGTTGGAGCTGGGCCTTTTTGCGTTGGACGATGCGGCGGTCGATTTCGAGTTGTTGTTCGCCCGGGCCGCGTGTGCCGATGCCGACGGGCGCGCCGCCGGTGACGGTGTCGAGGTGGGTCCACATCGCGCGGAGGCGGGGGTAGGTGTATTGCAGTTGTGCGAGTTCGACTTGCAATCGCGCCTCGGCGGTGCGGGCACGGGCGGCGAAGATGTCGAGGATCAGCTCGCTGCGGTCGAGCACCTTGCACTCGACCTGCTCCTCGACCTTGGCGATCTGCGATGGGCTCAGGTCGTTCTCGAACAGCACGACCTCGGCGTTGTGGAACTTCACCATCTCGGCGAGTTCGCGGACCTTGCCCTTGCCGATGAACGTCGCGGCGTCGGGCTTGGTGCGTTTCTGCATCAGCTCGTCGACGACGACCGCGCCCGCGGTGTCCGCGAGGGAACGCAGCTCGCCCAGCGGGTCGTGCGGGTCGAGTCCGTCGTTGGGGAGCAGTGCGGCGACGAGCACGGCCCGCTCGAGCGCGACGGCGACGTTGTTTTCGCGTTGTCCTTGTTCCAAGGCGGAGGGTGTCCGGGAGGTGGGGTGCGTTGACACAGTCTATCCGAGCGTGGCGTACGGGATCACCAAATCCTGTCAGCAGTCGGCCGGGTCCGTCTGGTATGGTGTAGCGACACCATCGGCGGCGGGTGGAGGTTGACAGGAGAGGTTGATGCAGGACCACCTATACCCCTGGCTCATGCGCGTTGCCGCGGTATATCTGTTTCTTTTTTCGGCACCTACTTTGGCGCAGGGCGTCGAGGAAAACGCGGCGGTGTTGTGGGCCAATCGGCTTGAAGACGCCATCTGGGCCGGCCAGTACGACGCTGATATGTTCAATGACCGCTGGTTCGTGCGCGAGGCCCTCCGGCCCTTCCGGCTGGACCAGGACGAGATGGTTATGTTTCAGGACGCTGGCTTCAGCGAGGCCCTCGTTGAGACGCTGACGCAGGCCGTGGCCAACGGCGGGTCGTACACCTTCCTCCGGTTGCGCGGAGAGGGTGTTCATACAACGGCGCTGTTCCGTCTGCATAGCGAGGGGGGCGTGAACTACCACGAATGGCGCCTCCGCCAGCGGGGGGACGGGTCGGTTGAATCGTGGGACGTTGAGTACTACTTCACCGGCGAACGGATATCGGAAACCGTCCGGTGGAACTGGGTGCCGTTGCTAAATGACGTTGCGCCCGGCTATGCGGATCATATGGACGCGGAGTCGAGGCTGCGTTATCGGCATTGGCACGACCTGGACGATCTCCGCCACGCGGCAGAGGCCGGCCGATACAGCCGGGTGCTGGCGCTTTACGACGCACTGCCCGAGCCGCTACAGGCGTTGCAGAAACCGATGTTCTTCGCGATGGTTGCGCATCTGGGCTTGGGGGATCAGGCAGCGCACGACCAGGTGCGGGCACGCTACGCCGAGCTGTATCCGGATGCGACCGATGCGGAGTTGGGCCTGATCGATGCGATGTTTGTCGTCGGCGCATACGAGGGGATTTGCGACGCGGCCGATGCGCTGGAGGCGCGTATCGGCGGCGATCCACAACTAAACATCCTGCGCGCCGACGCGGTCCACCTGCTAGGCGATTACGAACAGGCGAAGCGTTTTCTCGATGCGGGGCTGGCGGAGAACCCGCGTGAGCTGGCGCTGATCTGGCGGTCGATCGACCTGGCGCTGTTTGAGGAAGACTGGTCGCGGGTGAGTGAGATGCTGACCGCGGCAGAGGCGCAGGGGGTCGAGTTGCTCGATGTGCGCGAGGTCGAAGGGTACGAGGGTTACGTCGCCAGCGGTGCGTACGAGCGGTGGCTGGCGGGCGACGACGACGCCGGGGACGGTGCGGCGGAGGGCTGGAACGGTGTGGACAGCCCCGAAGCGCCGGGCGAGTAGGTCGGCCTCATTGCGGGTAAGCAGCTTGCGGCGATGCGGCGCTACCGTCCGCTTGGCCGCCGTACCGCGATGCGGCGGCCGGGCTCCTGCTTGCGGACCCATTCGACGAAGCGGGCGATGTCGGGGTGGGCGGCGAGGGTCTCGACCGTGTTGTAGTGCTGTTCGAGCTGTTTCTCGGTGAGCGTCGCGTGGACGGTGCTGTGGCACGGCCGGCAGAGCATGGCGATACGCCCGGTGCGTTCTTCAGCGGAGAAGCGCTTTTTACAGGAGGGTTGGCGGTGGCGTTTGCGCGGGATGAGGTGGTGGCGGGTGAGTTCGAGCCCGACGCGTTGGCAGAGGGCGCAGCTCGGGGCGGGCGATGATCGATCGGCGTCGGGCATGAGCGGTATCGTAAACGGCGTGGCCCTGTGTGGGCCACGCCGTTGGAGGATCAAAACAGGGGTGGGTGTGATCGATTCACTGAGCGGCTCGACGGCGGCGGACCATCAGGCCTCCGAGCACTGCCAGCAGTGCCGCGCTGCCGGGCTCGGGGACGGCGGTTGCGTCGACCTGGGCGTCGCCGACGTCGGCCCCGGTGAGTGCCGTGTTGCCCAGGAATGCGGCGAACTCGGGCGAGACGAGCAGGTCGGCGTCGATGATCAGCGCGCTATTGGTCGCGGTCAGCCCGTTGGGGCCGCCGATGTCGAAGAGGATCGCGCTGACGCCGGTCGTGCTTTCCACGAAGAAGCCGCTGTTGGCGCCCGCCACCCGGTTGGCGTCGAAGCCGATGGTGAAGTTGCCGACCTCGACGGTGTCGTTGTTAAAGAAGACCGAGCCGGTGTGCTCGATCGTGCCGCTGAAGGGTGCGAGCGTGCCGGGGGTGTAGGTAAAATCGGTGGGCAGGACAGCGGCGTCGCGTGCGTTGATCCCGAAGGCGACCGAGCCCGGCAGTGAGCCGGGGCTGATGACGTCCGCCGAGACCGAGCTAAGGTCCAGCCCGGCTGCGGTGCTCAGGAGCGTGGTGTCGAGGGCGACATTGGTCTGACCCCCGACGACGTCCGCGGCCAGGGCGGGGCTCACGACAAGGAGGGCGGAAAGCGCGGCAGTCCCAGTGGTCAGGCAGTTGAAGTGCATAGTAAAGCTCCAAGGAAAAGAATCGGATGTCCTACGTGTTGGCATCGACACAGACGCCAGGGAGTAGTTCGCCCGCTTCTTGCGAGGAGATTCAGCGATGTGCAAGTTTTTTTGCGGCCCGTTTTCCGATCAGCGGTTGCGGTTGACCGCGTCGGACAGCGCCTGCAGCGGGTCGACCTCGGGCTCGGCGGTGGGGGTGGCCTGGTCGCGTTGGAGCAGCGCGACGGTTTGGCGCATGGTTCGGATCAGTGCCGGGTAGTCGGCGGGGCGGTGGTCGGGGTCGAGCGCCATCATGTGTGCGACGAGTTGGCCGGTCTCCTGATGGACCGCCGGGTTGCTTTCGCAGGGGTTGGGCGGCGGGACCTTGAACCGACGCAGCACGACATCGCGCGGCGTGTCGCCTTCGCGTTTGAAGGCGGGTTTGCCGACGAGCATGTGGTAGAGCGAAGCGCCCAGCGAGTAGATGTCGGCGCGGTGGTCGGAGGTTTTGCCTTTCGCTATTTCGGGCGGCATGTAGTACGGGCTGCCCAGTACCTTGCCCTCGACCTGCTTGCTAGTGCGCTCGGCCAGGCCGAAGTCGATGATCTTCGCGCGGCCGGCGCGGTCGAGCAGCATGTTGCCCGGCTTGATATCGCGGTGCATCAGCCCGTGCTCTTGCGCGGCGTGGAGGCCCGAGGCTGTATCGATCCCGATGCGCAGAGCCTGGATTTCATGGATCGGGCCGTCTTTCCGGATCAGGTCGAGCACGCAGCCGCCGTCGATGAGCTCCATGATGATGTAGGGCTGGCCCATGTCCTCGGACATGGCGTAGACCTGTGCGACGTTGGGGTGGTTGATCGCTGCCTGGACCCGGGCCTCGCGGAGCGCGCCTTGGTAGAGGTCGTCGTCCTTGGAGGGCGGGGCGGAGACGATCTTGAGCGCGACCTGCCGGGCGAGCACCTCGTCGTAGGCGGTGTAGACCGAGCCCATCGCCCCGGCCGCGATGCGTTTGAAAAGCACGTACTGCCCGATCTGCCCGGGCACCTGGAAGGATGCGGAGCACTCGGGGCAGTGCTCTTTAGCCAGGGGCTTGAAAGTGGTGATGTCGATCACATGCTTGCACGCGGTGCAGGTGATCTCCTTGATCCGGTTGACCTGGATTTCGCGGGGGTTGGGTTTGGGCAAGGCGGGCTCCGGGCGTCAGGGGCTGGGTGATCTTATCCTAAGCCTCTAACAGTCTGGCGGGGGGGAATAGCGGTCCAGAATCCCATGCGGCCCGGCGAGGGGCAGGCCGGGAAGTATGGCGGTATGGCCCGGGCTGGCGCGAGGCCCTGGCCGGATTGGGACGCCCTTGCCAACCCCCTCGCTTCTGGCTACACTACTCGGCTCGCTCGGCCGTGAACCGGGCTCAATCTGCGCCTACTACCCAGGGACTTGCTATGCCCCGCGTCTGCGAATTTACCGGAAAACGGACCACCACCGGCCACACCTACACCACCCGTGGTAAGGCCAAGTACCTCGGCGGGGTCGGCACCAAGGTCACCGGCAAGACCAAGCGGAAGTTCCGCCCCAACATCCAGAAGGTCAACGCCCTGATGGAAGACGGCTCGGTCCGCAAGGTCAAGGCCTCGACCCGCGCGATCCGCAACGGCCTGGTGGTCAAGCCCCTCAAGCGCCGCTTCGCCTACAAGCCCGACGCCGAAGCCGCCCAGGCCGAGTAGCCCTTCCTGGGTTTTTATAGCCTAAGCCTTTGCTTTTCCTGGGTTTGCGGCGATCGATAAACTTCAAATTGCCGTCGTTGAGGCGTTGACTTTGCCCGACGGTGTGCTTTAATTGAACAGCTAGCCATTCCACCCGCTGGAGGCACCCGCCGGCGAAGCCCACCGCACCTCTGGGCTCGGCAGACCCCACGCTCCAGCAGCCACGACCGCGGGATCCCACAGCCCACGTGATGTAGACAGCAAGCCAAAGGAGGATCGCGACGCCCCAGTGCAGTCGCCTCTTTGCTGTGGTATCGCTGTGATGGATCGCCCCTGCGACGAGTGTTCCCATGAGCTTCCACGGAAACGACGATAAAGAACGCGTCCAGGGCGCGACGGATATCGTCCGGCTCATCGGCGAACAGGTGCAATTGCGCCCCAAGGGACGTGAGCTCGCCGGGCTGTGCCCGTTCCACGACGACAAGAAGCCGTCGATGTTCGTGTCGCCGGCCAAGCAGATCTACAAGTGCTTCTCCTGCGGCGCGGGGGGCGACTGCTTCACGTTCGTGATGGAGTACCACAAGATGGACTTCGTCGAGTCGCTCAAGTACCTCGCGGACCGCGCGGGCATCGAGCTCACGCCGTGGAAGCCCGGCGGCGGAGGCGCGGAGCAAGGCCCGTCGATGGGCGGCGACGAAGGCCAGCAGCGCGAAAGCCCGCGCAAACGCCTGCTGGCGGCGAACGACCAGGCGATGGCGTTCTACAGGAACCTGCTGGCCGACGAAACGCTGGGCAAGCCGGCGCGGGACTACATTGCCCGGCGCGGCATCAGCGGTGAGATGGTCGAGCAGTTCCAGATCGGCTACGCACCCGATAGCTGGGACGCGCTCGCACAGTGCGTCGCGGCAGAGGGCTGGGACGCCCCCGCGTTCGGCAAGGCCGGGCTCATCGCGCTGCGCGGCGCGGACGCCGACGCAATCGTCCACGACGCCTCGACCGCCTACGACAAGCTGCGCCACCGCCTGATTTTCCCGATCTGCGACGACCTGGGCCGGCCCATCGCCTTTGGCGGCCGAGTCATGCCCGGCGGCACACTCGACGACCCGACCACCGACGCAAAGTACCTCAACAGCCCCGAGTCGACGCTGTTCAACAAATCGCAGACGCTCTACGGCCTGCACCTGGCCAAGAAGCCGATCATCGACAGCAAGCGGGCCGTCATCGTCGAGGGCTACACCGACGTGATCGCCTGTCACCAGCACGGGCTCTGCAATGTCGTGGCCGCGCTGGGCACGGCGTTTACGCATCAGCACGCCGCGAAGCTCCGCCGGTTCTGCGAGACCGTCGTGCTCGTGTTCGACGGCGACGCCGCGGGGATGAAGGCCGCCGACCGTGCAGTCGAAGTGCTCATGACCGGCGAGATCGACGTCGCCATCGCCATCCTCCCCGAGGGCCAGGACCCCGATACGCTGCTCGCGATGGAGGGCGGGATGGAGCGTTGGCGTGAACTGATCGACAACGCGCCCGATGCGATGTCGTTTTTGTTGGCGCGGTTGAGTGATGACCTCAACGCAGCCGGCACGATCACCGGCCGGCAGGCCGTCAGCACCGAGTTCCTCACCCGCTTGGCGCGGCACGGTCTGGTGTCGATGTCGCCGATCCGCCGGGCGCTCATCCTGGGGCAGGTGGCGGGCTTGCTGCACATGCAGGAGTCGGCTGTGCTCGAGGAAGTCAAGCGCCTCGCCCCGCGCGTTTACGAAGGCCCATCGCAGGACGAATACCCCGATTACGGCGATGTTGACAGTGGAAATAGTCTGCATCCCGAGGTGGCCGACGACGCTTCAGGGGTTACACTTAGGGCGACCCAACTGGCTGAACGCCAACTGATCGGCTGCCTGCTGCGACAAAACGATTTGTTTGAATACACCCTGCCCGACGGGACCGATTTCTGCGAAGCGGTGCTGGCGGGTGAGCTGTCGGCCCCGTATCGGCTGGTGTATCAGATGCTGCACGACCGGCTGGCCGAAGGCAAAGCGGTCACGCTGGCGGGGCTGCTCGGCGAGTTGGCGGAGTCCCGGTTGGACGCAGAGCGCGCGGTCGTGATCCGCGCGGATTCGGAGCTGGATGCCTTGCTGCGCGACCGCGAAGACAGCCTGCGGGCTCTATTTGAGTCGGCCGCCCAGGCCATCTCGAAGCAGCGTCTGCAGCGAGAGTACGCCGCTAGCCGGCAGCAGTTATCCCAGGCCCCGGACGGGGCAGGCACGCTGGACCAGGCCGCCCGTGCCCAGCAGCTTTTGGAACAACGCCGGGCACAACACTCGCCCGGACGCATCGCAAGGACGCGGTCGTAACACCTCAGGGACGAAGCCAACCTTCCGTCAGGACCCCACCACGGGAACCCTCCCGAAGCCCGGAGACACGATGCTCAAACTCGACTACCTCAATCCTGCTGTCCGCGAACTGATCGACCACGGCGCGTCCGTGGGCATGATCACCTTCGACCAGCTCATCGCCTCGGTCCCCGACCGCTACGTCTCGCCCGATATGGCGAGCGAGTTGCTCGTCTACCTCCGCGGGCTCGAGGTCGAGATGGTCAGCGCGATGGCGCTGCCCAAGTCTCGCCGGCCTTACGACAAGGAGCAGTTGGGCCTGCGTGTCGAAGCGCTCGCCGCCGAACGCGCCGCCGCCGGTGAGGAAGAGGACGAAGGCGAAGAGGACGCCGGCACCGACGACGAGGGGGAAAAGCTCCTGACCCCTGAGCAGGCCCGCGCCGAGCTCGCCGCGGCGCTCAACGAGCCCAGCAACAAGCGCATCGACGACCCCGTCCGCATGTACCTCACGCAGATGGGTGAGATCTCGCTGCTGACTCGCGACGAGGAGATCCGCCTGGCCAAGAAGATCGAGCTTTGCCGGTACATCTTCCGCCGCAAGGTGCTCGAAAACGACTACGCCATCGCACAGAGTGTCGAGGTGTTGGAGCTGGTCCACGCGGGTGATCTCCCCTTCGACCGGACGATGAAGATCTCCACCGCCGAGGAAAACGCGAAGGAAAAGATCGCGACCCGCATCCCGAACAACCTCAAGACGGTCAAGCGCCTGCTCGAGATCAACCGCGGGCTTTGGGACAAACTCGAAAGCGAGGAGCTCGACGAGGAGCAAGCCGCCGACTGCCACGCCCGTATCCGCATCAACCGCCGGAAGATGGCGACGCTGATCGAAGAGCTCTCGCTGCGGACGAGCAAGGTGCAGCCGCTCCTGAAGAAGCTCGCGTCGATCTCGAAGAAGATGCACGACTTGGGCATCGACCTCGACAAGGCCGAGCAGTCCCCCGAACGCTTCGACCCCGAAGACGTGATGGTGATGACCGAGGAGCTCGCCGGGCTGCGTTCGCTGGTGATCGAAGAGCCCGAAGAGCTCGCCGCGCGGGTCAAGGACATCTACACCGTGTTCGACGAGTACGAGGCCGCCAAGCGCGACCTCTCCGGCGGCAACCTCCGCCTGGTCGTCTCGATCGCCAAGAAGTACCGCAACCGCGGGCTGTCGTTCCTCGACATCATCCAGGAAGGCAACACCGGCCTGATGCGTGCGGTCGACAAGTACGAGTACAAGCGTGGCTACAAGTTCTCGACCTACGCGACGTGGTGGATCCGCCAGGCCATCACCCGCGCGATCGCCGACCACGCCCGCACGATCCGCATCCCGGTGCACATGATCGAGACGATGAGCAAGCTGCGCAACATCCAGAAGAACCTGCTGCAGGAGCTCAGCCGCGAGCCCACCATCGAGGAGATCGCCGAGCGTGCCGACATGCCTGTCGTCGAGGCCCGCCGGGTGATGAAGATCAGCCGGCACCCGATCTCGCTGGACCGCCCGGTCGGTGAATCCGAGGACAGCTACTTCGGCGACTTCATCGAGGACGACTCGGCCGCCAACCCGACCGACTCCGCGACCAGCGAGATGCTCAAGCAGCGTATCGAGCAGGTGCTCAAGACCCTCACCTACCGCGAGCGCGAGATCATCAAGCTCCGCTACGGCATCGGCGACGGCTACACCTACACCCTCGAAGAGGTCGGCCGCATCTTCAAG
>JBCCWH010000078.1:0-16285 GCA_039193915.1 Planctomycetota bacterium | reverse complement strand
AGTCGTTTCATCGCGGTGGGTATCGCTCGCGGACTCGCTCCACCCACCCTACGCGCTGTGTGCGGGTGAAACAAGACGGTTGGCCGTGGCACACAGCAGCCTTTCGGGCAGTTGTGTGGCACCCGCCGAATCCCCAGACTAAACCAATCCCCCGCGAAAAACACTAGTTTTACAGGAACCCGCCGCGTAACATGACCGATAGCGTTACCGTCGCTGTTGGATGGGATGCGCCCCGAAACGAGAGATGACCATGACGCCGAGCCGGACCCGCCGCTTTGCCTTGCCGCTTGCGTGGCTGTCGGTGCTGCTGTTCTTGGCCGGGCCGGTGATGGGGCAAGCCACCCGTGACGGCGAGAGCGATGCCGAACGCCGCGCCCGCGAGCTCGGTGTCGGCGGCGGCTCAGGCCGAGACCGCAGCCGATCGGCACGCGAGACCGACGCCGTGCCCGAGACCAACCAGGGCGACCCGCTGACCGAACGCGAGATCGCGGTCCACGTGCTCAGCCGGCTGTCGTTCGGCCCCACCCCGGGCCAGGTCGACGAGGTCTTGGCCATGGGCTGGGAGGCGTGGGTTCAGCAACAACTCGACCCGGCCTCGATCCCCAACGACCGCGTCGACTCCTACCTCGCCAGCGACCACCAGTGGACCCGGATGTCCATGGGCGACATCTTCCGCACCTACCGCCCGGCCTACACGACCAACCCACCCTCCGACGAAGAACAGGCGCTGCGCAACCGCAACCGCGAGCGCATCCGCCGCGAGCTGCAGGAGGCCACGCTCTACCGCGCCGTCTATTCCGAGCGACAGTTCGAAGAGGTCATCGTCGAGTTCTGGCGCAACCACTTCAACGTCGACCAGCAGAAGGACGACGTCGGCTACCTCGCCAACCACTACGAAGAAAACGTCATCCGCCGATTCGCCTTCGGCAAGTTCGAGCACATGCTGCTCGCATCGGCCCGGCACCCGGCGATGTTGATCTACCTCGACAACATCGTCAGCCAGAAGCCGCTGACCGAGCGCGAGCAGCGCCTGCTCGAACGCTTCGAGAACCGCGACAACATCCCGCGTTCAATCCGGGCGCTTGGCCGACAACGCGGGCTCAACGAGAACTACGCGCGTGAGCTGATGGAGCTGCACACGCTCGGCGTCGACCGCGAGTACACCCAGCGCGACGTCACCGAGTTCGCCCGCGTCCTCACCGGCTGGACCGCGCGGTGGGAAGACGGCTCGAGCTTCGGCGAAACGCCAGACCGCCGAGGCAACCTGCCCGACTACGGCTTCTACTTCCGCGAGGAGGTCCACGACACCAACAACAAACGCGTGCTCGGCTCGCTGCTGCGAGGCGGGGGGGAAGATCAGGGCATCATGGTCATCCGCGCGCTCGCCGACCACCGCTACACCGCCGACTACATCAGCCGGAAGCTCTGCCGCTACCTCATCCGTGACGAACCCAGCGAGGCGCTTGTCGCCGAGGTCGCCGAGGTCTTCCGCGACAGCGAGGGCGACCTGCCCAAGGTCTACGAGGCCATCATCTTCAGCGAGGACTTCCTCTACCGGCAGAACCACCGGGTGAAGTTCAAGACGCCGTTCGAGTTTGTCGTGTCGGCGCTGCGTGCGTCGGGCGCGCGGGTGGACGACTGGGCCGAGACCCGCCGCGCGATCAGGCTGATGGGCCAGCCGATCTACCGGTGCGAAGACCCGACGGGCTACGAAGATACGGCCGAGGCCTGGCTCGACCCGGGCGTGCTGGTGTACCGCTGGTCGTACGCGCTTCGGCTCGCCAACAACGAGGTCGAGGGCGTGCGCGTCGGCGAACGTGTGCTGGCGAACCTGCCGCGCCGCGCGATGAAAGACAAGCTGGTGCAGCGCGTCCTGCCCGGCGGCGTCAGCGAACGCACCGACGAAGTCCTCGACCGCTACCTCGAGCGCCGACGCAGCGCGGCGGACTTGCTGGGGCTGCTGCTGGGCTCGCCGGATTTTCAGCAGCAGTAGTTAGGAAATGTCCAATGACCAAGCCTAAATGTCCAATAGAGGAATGGAGACATCTGAGGCGAAATGCTCGTCTGTCTTTCGTTGGACATTTAGGCTTGGACATTGGTCATTCATCCATCCCGTCGCGTGATTGAACCGAGCGCAAAGCGTCTACCCAAGACAGCCACCTCCCCCGGAGTCCCACGATGTCCCCAACCCGCCGCGAGTTTTTGGCCTCTTCCAGCGCCTTGATGGGTGCGGCCGCGCTGGGGCTGTCGCCGGCCGCGCTGGCGCAGGCGCTGCGCGAAGACGGCAACCCGCCTACGCTTGTCGTCGTCTACCTCCGGGGCGGGGCCGACCCGCTCAACGCCATCGTCCCCGCGGGCGACCGGGACTACTACACCGTCCGCCCGACGATCGCGATCCCGACCCCCGCCAACGCGACGCGGGACAACCCCGGCGTCATCCCCGTCACCAACATGTTCGGGCTGCACCCGTCGCTCGCGCCGCTGCACGAGCTCTACGAGGCCGAGCGCATGACCGCCATCATCAACGCCGGCTCGACCCACCCGACGCGCAGCCACTTCGACGCGCAGGACTTCATGGAACGCGCTGCGCCCGGCGTGAAGTCCATCACCGAGGGCTGGCTGAATCGCTTCCTCACCGCGACAAAGACCCAGGCCGACCGCGACCTCCGCGCGGTCTCGCTCCAGAGCACCCTGCCGCGCTCCCTGCGTGGCGACTACCCCGTCCTGGCTGTGCCCGGCTACGGCGCGGGCGATGCGATGCGTGCCTTCGAAGATATGTACGCCTGCGAGGGCAACGCCGAGGCCCGGGACGCCGACGCCGCCGACGAGGCCCCGCAGGAGGGTGACGACCCTGCGGCGGGCCAGGAACGCGACCCCGCCGACGAACGCCAGCTCGAGATCGTCTCCGCCGGCGCGGCGACCATCGAAAAGCTCCGTCGGCTGCAACGCATCGTCAGAGGCCGTCGGCCCGACGCCTACCCCAACGGCGGGCTGGGCAACCAGCTCGCCGACGTCGCCAAGGTCATCAAGGCCGGCGTCGGGCTTGAAGTCGCCGCGCTCGACTACGGCGGGTGGGACCACCACGCCTACCAGGGCGGATCGACCGGCACCTTCGCCAACATGCTCGACCATGTCGCACGCTCGGTCCGCGCCTTCCACGACGACCTGGGCCCGCTGATGGACAAGACCGTCGTCCTTGTCATGTCCGAGTTCGGCCGAACCGTCCGGGAGAACGGCAACAACGGCACGGACCACGGCCACGGCGGGTTCATGATGGCCGTCGGCGGCCCCGTCAAAGGCAATCGGCTCTACGGGCGGTACAACGGGCTCAACCGCCGCGACCTCTACCAGGGCCGCGACCTCCCCGTCAGCGTCGACTTCCGCAGCGTCTTTGCCGAGTCGCTCTTCGCGCTCTTCGGCTTCGACAGCGACGCCCACCAGTTCTTCCCCGAGTACGAGGCCAACGACCACCGCGTCGGCTTCCTCAACCCCGTCGCGGGGTAGGCCTTGCAAGCTGCCACACCACTACGCGCCGGGTGCCACACAGCGTCCCACAGGGCGCTGTGTGCGAAAGCTCGAAACCTCTACAGCGCCCCAAGCCCACGTTCAGTGAACGTGGGCTTCCTTCCGCGCGGGTTCCTGCGCGGGGCCCTGCGCGTCGCCCGCGATACCGTGACCTGCTAGAATGCCGCGTTACGCCCATTTTTTGGAGCCCCCGATATGCACATGAAGGCGTCCGAAACGCCGCTGGGTCCGCGCACCGTGCCCGTCACGATCGAGATGGAAGACCCCGAGTCGCTTGGCCAGGCCGAGGGCCCGGTCCAGCTCAACGGCGCGGTCGGCGAGTCGATCCTCGAGCTCGCGCTCGCCAATGACATCGCGATCGAGCACGCCTGCGGGGGTGTCACGGCCTGCTCGACCTGCCACGTCCATGTGGAAGATGGGGAAGATGCGTTCGACGAGCCCGATGACGAGGAGCTCGACCGCGTCGAAGAGGCCCCGGGCAACGACATGACCAGCCGGCTTTCTTGCCAGTGCCGGATCATCAAGGAGGGCGTGCCGATCACGATCCGCGTGCCCGCGTGGAACCGGAATGCCGTAAAAGAAGTGCCTCACTAGGTTTTATGGGGTAGTGTGTAGGGGTCGGGGAAGCTGGAGAAGCCCCGGCCGGTCCCGGGGTTCGCGATGTCGATCTCGCCGCGTTGGAGCGTGGCGGGTGGTTTCGTTTCATCGTTTGGGCTGGAGGAGAAGCGTTGCCACATCCGTCTGCGATGCACAAGAACAAGGTGACCGCGGCCGCGCCCAGGGTGGTGTTCTGGCTGCTGGTCGCGGTGTTGATCGGTTTCGTGTTGTACATCATCACGATGCCGACCTTCGACCGCATCCGCGGCGCCAAGTCCGCGCAGGAACTCGCCAACCTCCGCGCGATCCACGCCGCCGTCCTGGCCTACGCCACCGACCACGACCACACCCTCCCCGACCACGCCGCCGCGCTCTTCGGCCCCGGGCTCGACCTGCTCGACGCCGAGGGCGACCGGCACCTCTTCGCCTCGCCCTTCGACGCCGACGCCAACAACGCCGCCCCCCGCGAACCCACCGAGACCCAGCCGACCGACTGGTACACCTACGGCAGCTACCGCTTCTACCCCACGGCCGGCATCGACGAAACCACCATCACCGTCCCCCACGACTTCATCCTCGCCCACGGCCCCACCCACGGCCGACCCCCCAAAGTCACCGCGATCTTCCTCGACGGCCACATCGAAAACCTCAGCCAAGACGAACTCGACGACTTCATCGCGAATCAGGCGGCGTTGATCGTTGTGGTTGAAGACGACGGGCCGGATTGGTGATGCAAGCCTTACCTGTTTAGCCGCCGCCCAACGGGCGGCGCGTGGACATGCTTTACTGTGAAGAAACGCGGGCCCCGTTGGGGCCCGGCTAAACGTCTTGTGGCATTCTCGCTATCCTCACATTCATGGTCCGGGCCTACCACGTCGTCTTTTCGTGCTACGGTTTTTGGCTACCCAACGACCCGCGTGGCTCATGGTCCGACTTCGTCGCGGCATGGGAACTGTACCGGGTAGGCGGAAAGGCCACGAAAGTCGAAACGCGGCAGTCGCTTGCCAACGTGCCGCACAATCGACGACAAGCGCAAGATGTCAAGGGACAAATGAAACTCCCGCCGGTGACCCTAGACGGGCTCCAGGCGCGAAGCGTGGCCAATGGGTTTGCCGCCGCATGCGTCAAAAGCGCGATCACCCTGCACGCCTGCGCGATTCTTCCAGACCACGTCCATCTTGTCGTTGCTCGGCACCGCTACAAAATCGAGCAAACGGTCAACTTGCTGAAAGGTGAAGCAACCAAGCGTCTGCGTGCAGATGGATTGGACCCGAATCCCGAACGTGTGGGTCACTCTCCCTGGTCCGCCGGATTCTGGAAGGTCTACCTGAACTCGCCCGAGTCGATCTGGAAGGCGATCAAGTATGTCGAGGCGAACCCGGTCAAGGACGGTAAACGGCCGCAGCACTGGTCATTTGTCCGAGCATATGAAGGTGACTAACAAGCGCCCCGTTTAGCCGCCGCCCAACGGGCGGCGCGTGGACATACTCTATTGCGAAAAACGCGGGCCCCGTTGGGGCCCGGCTAAACGTCTTGTGGCAATTCTTTGTGTGGATTCGGATCCCAGCTAACTCAACAACCGCTCCAGGTCGTCGCGCGTCAGGTTGGCGATGATATTTTCTTCGCCGCCGACAATGGCCTCGGCCAGGTCGCGTTTGCGGCCCTGCAGCTCGAGGATGCGCTGCTCGACGGTGTCTTCGCAGATCATGCGGTACGCGAACACTGGCTTGGTCTGGCCGATGCGGTGGGTCCGGTCGATGGCCTGGGCCTCGACGGCCGGGTTCCACCACGGGTCCATGATGAAGACGTACTCGGCCGCGGTCAGGTTGAGACCGACGCCGCCGGCCTTGAGCGAGATCAAAAACACCGGCAGGTCCGGGTCGTCCTGGAAACGTTTGACCACGTCCTTACGGTTGCGGGTTTGGCCGTCGAGGTAGGCGTACTTGATGCCGCGTTCGTCGAGGCGTTTGCGGATCAGGCCGAGCATCGAGGTGAACTGGCTGAAGACCAGGGCCTTGGAACCCTCGTCGATGATCTCATCGAGTCGTTGTTCCAGCTAGTCGAGCTTGGCGCTGGGGGCGTTGAGCGTGTCGAACTGTATAGCCGCGGCGGTCTTGTCGATCAGCGCCGGGTGGCACGCGGCCTGGCGCAGACGCAGCAGGGCCTCGAGCACCATGAACGCCGCCCGGCCAAGCCCCTTGCCGCCCCCCGCCGTTGCGCCGCTGCGTGCCGCCTTGCCGCGGTTGTCGGGCGCGTCGAGCTGACGCAGCAGGTTGCCGCGGAAGTAGGTGCGCAGGTCGTCGTAGACTTTGCGTTGTGCGGGCTCCATCTCGCAGATGATCGTCTGCTCGGTCTTGGCGGGCAGGTCGGTGAGCACCTGCTGCTTGGTGCGGCGGAGGATGAACGGGCGGATCGCGCTGGCGACCTGAATGAGGGCGTCCTTGCTGGGCTGGCCGTCGTCTTCCGTCTTCTTCTCGCCGTTGGCCTCGACGCGCTGGGCGGCGGCGTTGGCGGCCTGCTCGGCCATGAGCCCGTCGGGGGGCAGCGCGCCGGGCATCGTCACCAGGGCGCCGCTCTTCACGGCCGAGCCCGCCTGCCCACGTCGGCCCGCGCCGCCGGTCGCGCCGCGGATCAGCTCGGCGAACTTCGCGCTCGACCCGAGCATCCCCGGGTTGAGGTACTCGAAGATCGACCAGAGGTCGCCCAGGTGGTTCTCGATCGGGGTACCCGTGAGCGCCAGCTTGTGCCGGGCTTTGAGCAGTCGTGCGGCCTTGGCGGACTGGCTCTGCGGGTTCTTGATCGCCTGGGCCTCGTCGAGCACGGCGTAGTCGAACTCGATCGTGCTGAGGAAATCGATGTCCCGCCGCATCAGCCCGAAGCTCGTCACGATCAGGTCGTAGTCCGTGATGCCGTCGCGGTGTTGTTCCCGGTCCGGGCCGGTGTACGCGAGGACCTTGAGCTCGGGGGTGAACTTACGGGCCTCGTCGATCCAGTTGAAGATGACGCTGCGTGGGACGACGATGATGTTGGGCCGCCGAGTCTTGGTCGGCTTGCCTTCTTTCTCGGCGGCTTCGTCGGCGACCTGCTGGCCGGCCCACTCATCGGTGTACTCGGGCAGGCCGAGCTTCCGGCCTTGCAGCATCGCGAGGACCTGAACGGTTTTACCCAGGCCCATGTCGTCGGCGAGGATGCCGCCCATGCCGAAGCGGCGGAGGAACCCGAGCCAGCCCAGGCCGCGCTTCTGGTAAGCGCGGAGCTTGCCGTCGAAGTGGTTGGACGGGTCGATGGGCGTGACGCCTTCGAACGCGCGGATCTGGTTGCGGACACGCTGGAAGGTCTCGTCGATGCTGACGAGTTCGCGTTCGCCGAGGAGGGCGTCGAGCATCGCGGCCTGTGAGGAGCGGAAGCGGAGGTGGTCGCCGCTGAGCTCGCCCATCGCGGTGAGCAGGCCGTGCTCTTCGAGCCATTGCTGGGGGAGGAGCCCCTGGCTGCCGTCGCCGAGTGTGACCATGTGCCGGCCTGCGCGGGCGGCGGCGAGGATGTCGGGCAGGGCGACTTCGTGTTCCGCGCCGTCTTCGCCGGTGAACTTGACGTTGCCGCGCAGCTCGAACCAGTCGATGCCGGACGTGATCGAGAGCGAGGGCGGCCCGGCGGTGCGGACGGCCTGCTGGTCGGCGGCGATGACCCAGCCGTTGTTGATCAGGTCCGCGACAGCGGGGGGCATGAGCCGAACGGGCAGCAGCATCGTGTCGCCCGAAGGCGTCTCGATATGGCGCATGCCCAGCGAGGCGCAGCGCTGGATCGCGCGGCGCTCGGCCCGGCGGTTTCGGCGGATCAGACGCGTGCCGTCCTCGGGCAGCGCCTCGGGGTCTGTCTCATCGACCGTGCTTGGCGCGCTCGCGGCGTCGGCCGTGCCGTTGTTCGACTCGGGAGTCGTCGCGTCGTCCGATGCGCCTTGCTCGGCGGGGTCTTTGCCGCTCGCTTCGTCGGCTTGCTCGGCCAGTTCGGCATCGCCCAGGACAGGGACAAACCGGCCCGGCTGGACGGGGCTGACGCGCTGCTCGCCGTAGGCGAACCAGAGCCGGGCGACCAGATGGTTCTTCGCGGTGGTCGGCGCAAGCTCGAGCGCGGGTGTCGAGTTCGGGCTGTGCAGGTCCAGGTGGGGCACGGGCTCGACCGTCTGCTCGGCGCGGCCCAGCCCCTCGGGCAGGTCGATCTCCGGCAGGTGCGGCAGCAGGTACAGCCGGTCGAGGAATCGCTCGACGTCGGCCTCGGGCACACGCATCACGGGGCGGGCCTCGGCGTCGTCGGTGAAGCGTTCGTCGCGGAACTGGGCGACCCAGCGCCAGGCTTCGCGGTCGTCGAAGGCGGAGACTTTGCCGTTGTGGATCAGCAGGCCGTCGGGCCCGCCGAGCACGAGGCGGGGCTCTTCGATGCCGATGCGTCGTCCGGCGCGGCGGGCCTGGATATCGATCAGCAGGTCGCGGGGGGTGGGGTCGTTGTCTTCTTCGTCGTCGTCGGCCAGCCGGGCGGCCTCGGCGTCGCCGTCTTCGGGCTCGATCGGGGTATCGGCGGGCAGCTCACCATCGGCGTTTTTCTCGTCGTACACGCCGTGCAGGTGGAGGGACCAGGCGGCCTCGCCCGCTTCGCCGTCGTCCCACGTCAGGCCGACCAGCTCGCCGCCGCTGTTGCCCAGCGGGTCGCTGTCGTCGAGCACACAGCGCCCGGTGGCGATCATCTGCTTGAGCAGGCGGCGCTGCGCGTGCGGCGCGACGCGGTACATCGCGTGGGACCGGGGCATCAGGTACGCGTCGGCCGCCTCCTGCTCGGTGACCCACGTCGCGCCCAGCAGCAGCGCGCAGATCTCGCGGTCGATCGGGTCGGTCAGGGCCTTGACGGTCTCGGTCGAGATCTTGAACGGCTTAGGCTTGCCCCAGCCCGACGCGGTCGCGACGCGCTGGCGCAGCTCGATCACCAGCCCGTTGTGCCGGGCGCTGGCGCGGGGCAGCAGCACGTAGCACACCTGACGCTGCACGGGGAAGACGCCCATCGCCTCTTCCTGTGCGTCGGCGGCCGAGGGGCGCAAGAGCGCCAGCCGGCCCATCCACATCGGCTCGGCCGAGCGCGTCGGGCGTCGCGCGCCTTCGCGCTTGCGGGCCTTGGGCGGCTGGGGCTTGAGCTTCACGACCTCGGCGACCGACGCCCCCGGACCCGCGGGTTCGTGGACGAGGTGCAAGAGCGTCGCCCACAAGTGTTCGCAGAACTCGCCCTTGGCGGCCTGCGGCGAGTCGCACTCGATGATCGCCTGCCGGCCGTCGCTCTTGAGCGCGACGGTAACGAGCTCGTCGCCCTGCACCGGGGCGCGGAGCAACTCGCCTTCCTCGGGCTCGAGCCGTTCGACCTTGCGCTCGAGCTGGAGGGCCCGGCCACGCATCCGTGCCTTGCTGTGAAAGTATGGCGACCATGCCGTCAACTGCGTCATCGAACTCCCCAATAGGCGGTACAAATCCCGAATCGGTAAGCCTAGCCGCATCAACGTGGCTTGGCAATCGCCTCGCCACGAATCCGCTAAAGTTGTCGGGCCCGCCGCCCGCGCCCCGCGATTCGGAGCCTACGATCCCGTTCAGCCCCGCCATCCTGATGATGCTGATGTCCGCCGCGTTCTTTGTGACGCTGGGGGCTTTGCTGCGTGGCGGGGCGTTCAAGCCCGCGACCCTCGGGCGGGGACCCAAGCGCGACGTCGGCATGGACCTCCGCGACCTCCTGTTCGGCATGATGGCCTACTTCGGGGGGATGCTCCTGCAGTCGCTGGTGCTCGTGGCCTGGCTCGGGTTCAGCGTTGATCCGGACAGCGTCCCGGCGGCGATCGAAGCGATGTCGCCAACCGAGCAAGCCGCCCTGGGCCTGGTCGGCCAGCTCACGATGTGGGCCCCGGCGGTCGGGTACCTGCTGTGGCGTCTGAAAAGCAGCGGCTATCTGAGGCTGGGCGGGGTCGTGCCGCGTCACCCGCTGCGCGATCTCGGCGTGGGGGCGCTCGGGGTCTGGGTGGCGTACATCCTCACCTGGGGGATGGGCGTCGTCACCGTGCTGATCATCCGTCTGGCCGGCAGCGAGCCACCCGACCACGGCCACGAAACCCTCAGGATGATGGCCGAGGCCGACTCGATCATGGTGACGGTGTTGCTCACGGTCTCGGCGGTGGTCGTCGCGCCGATCGCCGAGGAGTTTTTCTTCCGTGGGCTGTTGCAGACCGGGCTGCAATCCGCGCTGGGTCACGACAAACGCTGGCTCAGCATCCTCCCCGTCGCGGTGTTCTTTGGCCTGGTCCATGTCGGCGCGGTGCCCTGGGCGATGGTCCCGCTGCTCGTGCTGCTGGGGGTGATCTTCGGCTGGGTGTACGAGCGGACGGGGTCGCTCTGGTGCGCGGTGCTGGTGCACGCGGGGTACAACGGGCTAAGCATCCTGCTCTCCCACCTGCAGCACGCCGGGGGCGGGTAGCGCGTAAAAAAAAGCCCACGGATCGGGGTCCGTGGGCTTCGTGATTGCGTTAGTTTCTTCGCGGCGTTTAGGCCGGGGCCTGGAAAATGCCCTTGGCCTCTTCGATCGCCGTGGGCAGTTGCTTGCCGACCTCTTCGATCATGGCGGGGGTGAGCTTGAGTTCTTCGAGCAGCGCGGGCTCGATCGAGTCGTGCTCGGTGCCGAGGGTAAAGCCCATGTCGAGCTGCTTGGTGATCATGTCGGCGACATAGACCAGCCCGGTCAGCGCACGGTGGTTGTCCGCGAGCTCGGTGGGGCGGTGGTGGAAGCCGGTGACGTATTGGAAGTTGATGGGGAACTTCCAGAGCTTGCAGAGGGCTTGGCCGAACTGCTCGTGGTTCGCGCCGATGCAGCGGGTCTCGGCCTCGCGGAGGGTGATGCTCGGGTCGCTCTGGGTCAGCTCGAGGGCCTGGATAAACTCGGCACGCTTGGCCTGCACCTCGACCATGATCCCGAGGTCGTGGATGAGCCCGGCCAGGAACGCCTCGTCGGGCAGCCCGAGCGAGACCTTCTGTGCAAGCAGGCGGGTCGCGGTCGCCGAGGCGATGGCGTTGGTCCACAACTCGCGGGCGTCGAAGTTCTCGGCGATCTTGCCGCCACGGAACAGCTTGGCCAGTGAGGCGGCGATGGCGATGTTCTTCACGGCGTTGAGCCCGAGGAGGACGATCGCGCGGTTGATCGAGCCGATCTGGCCCGGCAGGCCGTAGAACGCGGAGTTGACGACCTTGAGGATGCGTGCGCCCAGCGCGGGGTCGTTGCTGATGACCTTGTTGAGGTCCTGGGCGGTGGAGTCGGGGTCCTCGACAAGCTGGATGATCTTCATCGTCACCTCGGGGAGGGTGGCGATGTGGCTGATCTCGCGGATGGCGCTGTCGACGATCTGCTCGGGGGGGAGCGTCGGGGTCTCGGCGGCGGTGTCCGCGGTGTTGTCGGCGTGGGGCGGTGTCGTAGGATCAGGCATAGTGCGGCTCCGGCGCAAAGGGGGTGGACGCTACTGCAGCATCGACGGAGGCGCGGTCCGACTTGAGCGCTGGCGCGGAGCGGGCGGAGTTTTCCGTTTGTAACGGGTCCGGTAAGCGAGGGGTGTGGGACAAAAAGAGGAAGCCCACGTTCATTGAACGTGGGCTTGGCTTGACCGTAGAAATCTGTGTTGAGCGTTCGGCTACGCGCGGGTGGAAGCGATCCACTTCTTGAGCTGCGCGGCGGTCATGCAGTTGACGACGTCTTGTTTCGTCGCGCCGGCGCGGCGGGCGGTGAGGACGCCGTAGGGGAGCTGGTGGGTGTCGCCTTGGCCGTGGGCGTCGGTGTTGATGGCGAGCTTGCAGCCGGCGGCGATCGCGGCGCGGGCGTGGGTGTCGCGGAGGTCGAGGCGCCAGTGGTTGGCGTTGATCTCCATCGCGACGCCGCGCTCGGCCGCGGCCTTGACCAGCGCGTCGATGTCCGGGCTGAGCCCTTCGCGCTTGAGCACCAGCCGACCTGTCGGGTGGCCCATGATCGTGACGTAGGGGTTGTCGATGGCTTTGAGCAGCCGGGCCGTCGCCTTCTTGGGCTCCTGCGAGAGCGCAGCGTGGGGCGAAGCGACGACAAGATCCAGCTCCGCCAAGAGCTCGTCGGGGTAGTCCATCGTCCCGTCGGCGAGGATGTCGACCTCGCTGCCCGCGAGGACGGTGATCGTGCCTTCGAGCGTCTTCGCGACTTTGCGTACCGCCTCGATGTGCTGCACCAGCCGGTCGTTGTCCAGGCCGTTGGCCTGGTACTGGCTCTTGGAGTGGTCGGTGATAGCGACGGTGTGGAAGCCGCGCTCCGCGAAGGCGCGGGCGTTTTCCTCGATCGACCAGACGCCGTCGCTGGCAGTGGTGTGCGTGTGCAGGTCGGCACGGACATCCTTCAGCTCGATCAACTCGGGGAGCTTGCTCTTGTTCCGGGGGTCGGCCAGCGCGATCTCGCCGCGGTCTTCGCGCAGCTCCGGCGCGATCCAGGCGAGGTCGAGTGCTTCGTAGATCGCTTCTTCGGTCTCGGTGGCGACATGATCGCCCTCGGCGAAAGCACGGGGGTGGCTACCCCCGTGCTTTACCTTGTCAACGTCTTTGACGCTCAAGGCGTACTCGTTGAGCGTGTACCCCATCGACAGCGCGCGTTCGCGCAGCTTGACGTTGTGCTCCTTGCTGCCGGTGAAGTACATCAGCGCCGCGCCGTAGTGCTTGGGCTCGACGACGCGGAGGTCGATCTGGATCGCGCCGGTGTCGTCGCTCGTGCGGACGGAAGATTTCGTGTCGCCGTGCCCAAGCACCTCGTCGACGATGTCCATGCCGACGAAGGCGTCCATGATCGTCGGCGTCTTCGCTTCATGAGCAGCCACGAGCACGTCGATATCGCCGATCGTCTCCTTGCCCCGGCGAAGCGAACCAGCGTACTCGATCTTCTCAACCCCCTCTAACCCACTGAGCGCCTCAACCACCGCCTGAGCCAGCGGGAGCGCCCGCCCCAGGTGCGTCCGCCCGCCCTGCTTCGCGAGGAACGCGATGCCCTTGCTCAGGTTCTCCAGCTTCTTCTTGCCCATCCCCTTGAGCTCGGCCAGCGCCCCGTCCGCGATCCCCGCCTCCAAATCCGCGACCGACTCGACCCCCGCCTCCCGCCAGAGCTGCGCGATGCCCTTGGGCCCAAGCCCGGGGATCTCCAAGAGGTCCAGCAGACCCGCCGGGATGTCCGCGAGCATCTGCCGGTGCTCGTCGATCTTCCCCGTCTCCACAAACTCCGCGATCTTCTCGGCCAAGCCCTTGCCCACACCCTCGATCGACGTCAGCTCGGCCGGCGGCACGGACGAGACGTCCTTCGTCAGCTCCTTCATGACCCGCGCCGCCTTCTGGTAGGCGTTGGTCTTAAAGCGGTTGCCGTCGACGATCTGGTTCACATCCGCCATCTGCTGGAAGATCGCGGCGAGCGTGGCGTTGGTGCTGGGCATCACGGAAGTGTAGCGAGTGCGTCCGGCCTGGTTGCTTCAGCAACCAGGTGCCAGAAACCCCTACAATGCTCGGCCCGAAACTCCCCAACATCCCGCCCGGAACACCGCCATGACCGCCCCCACCGAAGTCGCCTTCAACGAGTCCCACGGATGCTTCGCGACCGACGGTCAACGCTCGGTGCTCGACCCGACGGACATCTTCCTGGACCGCCACATCGGGCCGACGGACGACGAGCTCGAAGGCATGGCCAAGGTGTGCGGGTTCGACTCGGTCGCCGCGCTGATCGACGCGACCGTGCCCGAAGCGATCCGGATGCAGGAGCCGTTGAAGCTCGGCCCGCCGCAGGGCGAGTACGACATGCTCACCCGGCTCAAGGACATGAGCCGGAAGAACACGGTGTTCAAGTCGTTCATCGGGATGGGGTATCACGGGACGATCACGCCGCCGGTGATTCTGCGGAAGGTGCTGGAGAACCCGCGTTGGTACACGCCGTACACGCCGTACCAGGCGGAGATCTCGCAGGGGCGTCTCGAAGCGCTGCTGAACTTCCAGACGATGGTGACGGACCTGACCGGCCTGCCATTGGCGGGCGCATCACTGCTGGATGAGGGCACGGCCGCGGCGGAAGCGGTGGCGATGTGCCACGGGATCGCGCGGGGCAAGCGCAACGTGTTCCTCGTGGCCGAGGACTGCCACCCGCAGACGATCGCGGTGGCGCAGACGCGGGCGGACTCGATGGGCATCGAGCTGCGCGTCGCGCGGGGCGGGGCGTTCGAGCTGGACGACCAGGTCTGCGGCGTGCTCGTGCAGTACCCCAACACCTGGGGCGACATCAAGGACTACGACGATCTGACGACGCAGGTACACGACGCAGGCGCGCTGCTCGTCGTCGCGACGGACCTGATGGCGCTGACGCTGCTGCGCTCCCCGGGCGAGTTCGCTTCCGGGGGCGCCGACATCGCCATCGGCAGCTCGCAGCGCTTCGGCGTACCGATGGGTTACGGCGGGCCGCACGCCGCGTTCCTGGCGACCAAAGAATCCTACGCCCGCAAGATGCCGGGCCGGATCATCGGCGTGTCGAAGGATGTCCACGGCAACCACGCCTTCCGCATGGCGCTCCAGACCCGCGAGCAGCACATCCGCCGGGACAAGGCCACCAGCAACATCTGCACCGCCCAGGTCCTCCTCGCCATCATCGCCGGGTTCTACGCCGTGTACCACGGCCCGCAGGGGCTGACCTCGATCGCCACCCGCATCCACGCGATGACCAAGGCGCTCGCCAACGGCCTCACCCAGCTCGGCCGGACCGTCAAGACCGAGCACTACTTCGACACGATCGTCGTCGAGGTGAGTGATGCCGACGCCATCCACGCGCTGGCCAGCAAGTTCGAGATCAACCTCCGCCGGATCAGCCCGACCCACGTCGGCATCGCGCTCGACGAGACCACCACCCGCGACGACCTGCACGCACTACTCACCGTGTTCAACCGCGGCATCGGGGTTGATGTCGATCTGGATGAGTTGGTCGGCGACGAAGCCAAGCTCGCAGAGGGCTTCGGCCCGCACAAGCGCACCAGTGACTTCCTCACCCACCCCGTCTTCAACACGCACCACAGCGAGTCCGAGCTGCTGCGCTATGCCGTCAAGCTGTGCGGCAAGGACATCTCGCTCGCCGACTCGATGATCCCGCTGGGCTCGTGCACGATGAAGCTCAACGCCGCCAGCGAGATGATCCCGATCACCTGGCCCGAGTTTGCCAACCTCCACCCGTTCATCCCCGCCGACCAGGCGCTGGGCTACAAGCTGATGTTCATGGAGCTCGAGCACTGGCTCAGCGAGATCACGGGCTTCGCCGCGTGTTCGCTCCAGCCCAATGCGGGGTCGCAGGGCGAGTACGCCGGGCTCATGCTCATCCGCAAGTACCACGAGGCGCAGGCCGCGATTCGAGATTCGAAATCAGAGATTCGAGATGTCTGCCTGATTCCCGTCAGCGCGCACGGCACCAACCCCGCCTCCGCCGTCATCGCCGGGATGAAGGTCGTCCCCGTCAACTGCAAAGACAACGGCGACATCGACCTCGACCACCTCCGCAAGCAGGCCGAGGCGCACAAAGACCACCTCGCAGCGCTCATGGTCACCTACCCCTCGACCCACGGCGTGTTCGAGACCGAGATCAAAACCATCTGCGACATCACCCACGAGTTCGGCGGCAAGGTCTACATGGACGGCGCGAACATGAACGCCCAGGTTGGGCTCACCAGCCCCGGGGCGATCGGCGCGGACGTCTGCCACCTCAACCTGCACAAGACCTTCTGCATCCCCCACGGCGGCGGCGGGCCGGGCATGGGGCCTATCTGCTGCACGCAAGAGCTTGCGCCCTACCTGCCGGGCCACCCGATGGACCCTAGCTGCGGCGGGCGCGACCCGCTGGGCACCGTCTCGGCCGCGCCCTACGGCAGCCCGGCCATCCTCCCCATCTCCTGGATGTACATCGCCATGATGGGCGCCCACTGTCTCACCCACGCCACCGAGGCCGCCATCGTCAACGCCAACTACATGGCCGCGCGGCTCAAAGACCACTACCCCGTCCTCTACACCGGCAAGAACAACACCTGCGCCCACGAGTTCATCCTCGATATCCACAAGTGCCAGGACGCCGGCGT
>JBCCWH010000077.1:0-16450 GCA_039193915.1 Planctomycetota bacterium | reverse complement strand
GGATTGGGGATTGGGGGTTGGGGAACGCTCCTCCCCAATCCCCAATCCCTAGCTCCGTTCTTTTTCGCCCAGTTACTCACCTCATAGTGCTCAAACCCTGCGGCCTCCAGTTTGTTGAGCACCAGCTCGAACATGTCGCGTTCGAGGTCTTCGTCGATCCGGCTGATTTGGCCGACGCGGAGCTTGGCGGTGAGGGGGGTGTTGGGCTCGTAGGTCAGGCCGTAGGTGGAGAGGTGGGTGGGCTCGAGGGCGAGGAGGGCGTCGAGGTCGCGTTCGAGCATGGCCAGGGTCTGGCCCGGGATGGCGAAGATGAGGTCGAGCGAGAGGTTGTGGATGCCCGCGTCGCGGCAGTACTGCACCGCCCGGGGGACGGACTCGGGGTCGTGCCAGCGTTCGAGCTGCTTAAGGGAAGCGTTGTCGAAGGACTGGGCCCCAATCGAGACGCGGTTGACCCCGCCGGCGGCGAGCTGTTGCATTAGCTCGGCGGTGACAGTCTCGGGGTTGGCTTCGACGGTGAACTCGGGGGCGTCTACAGGCAGGGTGCCCGCGCCGCGGTCGGCGGGCGAGACGCCTGTTGGGCCTGAGTCGGGCAGCCAGCCCACCTGGCGGAGCGTGTGAAGTAGCTGTGCCCAGAGCTCGGGCCGGAGGTAGGTCGGGGTGCCGCCGCCGACGAAGATCGTCCGGGGCCGGAACTCTGCCTGGCTTGCGCGTCGCTGTATCTCGGCGATCAGGGCTTGGGTCAGCGCGGGCTGGCGGTCGTTTTCGCCTGGCTGGGTTGTGTTCGGTGGATCGACGACGCTGTAGAAGTCGCAGTAGTGGCACTTGTGGAAACAGAAGGGCAGGTGGAAATACACGCTCGAAATCGGCGTTTTTAGCGCAAAGGAGGCCAATTCCGCCGGGTCGGGGGCCGGCGTCAGGCCTTGCTGAAAACCCTCTGGCAGGGTATGATTTGGGTCTGGATGACTCTCACTTCGCACGATAAGGGACATGGTATGCGGAACGTATCGCTGGTGATGTTCAAGTCTGACGGCACCCGGCGGGACTTCCCCCTGGCCCGTGAGCGGATCATCGTCGGCCGCAAAGCCAACTGCGACCTCCGCATCCCCCTGACCAGCGTCTCCCGCCAGCACTGCCAGATCAGTGTCGATGGCGAGAAGATCTCTGTGAAAGACCTGGGCTCGAGCAACGGGACGTACCACAACAGCGTCCGTGTGCAGGAGGCCTCGCTGTCTGCGGGCGACGAATTGGTCGTCGGCCCGGTCGTTTTCACGCTGGTCGTGGACGGCCAGCCCTCGCAGATCCAGCCCGTACGCACGATCGTTGCGAATGACGAAGGGGTCCACGAGTCGGCCGGGGCTCAGGTGGGCTCTTCGACGGCTTCTCCCTCGGCCTCGTCGGTGGGTTCGGCCTTGGACGACCAGGACGCCGACCTCGATATGCCCGAGTTGATCGATGAGGAAGACGCGAGCCCGACGGTCGATCTGGATGACCCGATCTCTGCCCTCGAAGCGTTGGCGGCGTCGGACGAATCCGGCGAATCCGATGATTTCGACGACCTGGACTTTTTTGATGACGACGACCTGGACTGAGCCTTGTCGTGGTCGATCTACCCAATAGGCAGGCCCGCCAGGTTCGGCGGGCCTGTTGTTTGTATTGGGGGTGATGGGGCCGGCCGTGTCTAGGCCGGCTCGGGGTTGGCGGGTGCGGCCGGGGGCTTGCTAGGTGTGGGAGCCGGGGCAGGGACCTGGATCCGCATGCTGCACTGCCGGCAGCGTACGGTCTTGCCGCGGGCGTTGACCGGGACGGAGAGGATCGCTCTGCACTTGAGGTTGGGGCAGATCATTCGAACGTGTGTGGACATGCCTTAGCTCCGAGGGCGGTAGACCCCATTAGTGATCTCATCGTCGCGATCGGGGTCGGGCTTAATCGGGATGGCAGGGTGGTTCGGATTGGGTTGTCGGGCAGGCTGCGTCTTATCGGTCGTACGGGTTGGGCTTGAGATACCCGATACGATGGTGGGATTGCTGCGTTTTTGCGGCGCTATGGGATCATCGGGATGGCTTGGGAAGCTTGGCTGACAATCGTGATCGTGGTCGTGATGGCCGGTGCGATGCTGCGCCGGTTGGCGGGCCCCGATACGGTGTTGCTTGCGGGGCTCGCGGTGGTGATGGCATTGGGCGAGTTTTTCCCCGCCAGTGACGGGCAGGTCGGCTTCCCCGGGGTGCGCGATGCGGTCGCGGGGTTCGGCTCCAAGGCGGTGGTGACGATCGGCGTCCTGTTCGTTTTGGCCGAGGGTATGCGTCAGACCGGCGCGATGGCGCTGCTGACCCGGCCGGTGCTGGGCAACCCCAATTCTCTCCCCGCGGCACAGTTCCGCCTGATGCTGCCTGTCGCCGGGCTGAGCGCGTTCCTCAACAACACGCCGATCGTCGCGATGCTGATGCCGGTCGTCAGCGACTGGTGCCGACGCACGGGCTTCAGCCCAAGCAAGCTCTTTATCCCGCTGAGTTACGCGGCGATCATGGGCGGCTCGTGTACGCTGATCGGCACCGCCACCAACGTCTTTGTTTACGGCGAATACAGCGCTGTACGCAAGCTCGACCCCGCGCTCGGCGGTGAGCTGGGCATGTTCAGCATCGCGTGGGTCGGCGTGCCGGCCGCGATCGTGGGCATCGGCTACCTGCTGCTGGCTTCGCGCTGGCTCCTGCCCGACCGCGCCTCGGTCGCTGAGCAGGCGGAGGCGAGGCGATACACGTTCGAGATGCAAGTCGAGCCCGATAGCTCGATCGAGGGGCTTACGGTCGAGCAGGCGGGGCTGCGTCAATTGCCCGGCGCGTACATCATCGCGATCGAGCGGACCGACCATCACCGTATCGCCGTGACGCCGGATTCGGTGCTGCGCAGCGGGGACATCCTGGTCTTTGCAGGTGCGCTGTCATCGATGGATGACGTCAGCCGAACCAAGGGGCTGACGAGCACGACCCGCGAACACACCGACGATCGCGGTGAGATGCACCGCTTCGAGGCTGTTATCAGCGACCGCAGCCCGCTTGCGCGAAAGAGCGTCCGCGAAGGGCGTTTCCGCACGGAGTACGGGGCGGCTGTCGTGGCTGTCCATCGCGGGGGCGCACATATCGAGCAGAAGATCGGCGACATTGTTTTGCAGCCCGGCGATACGCTGCTGCTCGAAGCCGACAAGCAGTTTGCTCTGCGGTTCCGGAATCGTCCGGACTTCTACTACGTGCACATGCTGGGCTCGACCGACGAGGTGCGTGCCCGCAAGGCGTGGATCGCATTGTCCGTGCTGGCGCTCGTCGTTCTTGCTGCGACGACCGGGGCGATGCAACTCGTGACCGCCGCACTCCTGGGGGGTGGGGTGATGGTCCTCACCGGCTGCTGCTCGCCGCACGAGGCGCGGGCGAGTGTCAACTGGCGCGTATTGATCATGATGGGCGCAGCCATCGGCTTTGGTAAAGCGCTGGGTACAACCGGCGCAGCCGAAGCGATCGCGATGCAGGTCGTCGACCTGTTTGCGGGCATGGGGCCGCACGCCATCCTCGCCGCGATCTACCTTGTCGCGATGCTGATGACGACCATCATCGGCCCGGTGCCTACCGCCGGCCTGATGTTCCCGGTCGTCTGCGCGATCGCGCAGTCGCAGGGCTATGCGCTGACGCCGTTTGCAGTCACTCTGATGATGACCGCGGCCGCGAGCTTTGCTTCGCCTAGTGCCTACCAGACCAACCTGATGGTCTACAGCGTCGGCGGCTATCGCCCGATGGATTACGTCCGCGTTGGGCTCCCGCTGAACTTTATCGTGATGGCGCTGACGATTGCGATCGTGCCGGCCGTATGGAAGTTTTAGTCGTTACCGGGGGTTCGGCTGCGCGGCTGCTGCTGCTCGGGGGAGAGCCTGCCATCCATGTCCTGGACGAGCGGCTGACGTCGCGGGTCGGACGGGGTTGTGTCTTTGCGCGAGCCGACCTTGATCTGTATCTTGCGGATGGCCGGCCCCTTGTGCCGCTTGATGAGTTCGCGCTTCGCGCCGCCGCGCAGGAGTTGATCGATCTCGTAGTGTGCCGCTGACGAGTCGGCCTCGATATGCAGGACGCCCCGGCTCAGCCCGATCAGCCGGGTCCGCGCGACCAGGTGCGGCGGCATCAGCTCAAGCCAGATCGCCGACAGGTCGCCCAACTGCTTGTAGGGCTTGGCGACGTCCTGCTTGAATTGCTCATTCAAAAACCCCAGCGACATGTCGCGGCGTGGGAGCGACCGGCTTGGCCTGAGCGTTTCCAGTTGTTTCTGCGCCTGCTCGGGGTTCATCCCAAACATCATACCGCCGATAGAATTGACGCATGAACATCATCCTCTTCGGCTATCGTGGCTGCGGGAAGACGACCGTCGGCAAGCTGCTGGCCAACAAGCTCTGGAAAGACTTTGTTGACACAGACGACCGGGTGCGCGAGCACTTCGGCGGCCTCGATATCGCGACGATCTGGGCGCAGCACGGCGAACCCGCTTTCCGTCAGGCCGAGGTCGAGGCCGCCCGGCAAGTGCTCTCGCTTGAGAACCACGTCATCGCCCTGGGCGGTGGCACGCTGATGCAGCCCGCCGCGCGCGAAGCCGTCGCGTCGGCGACGGAAGTGAAACGCATCTACCTGTCGTGCTCGCCGACGACGCTGCTTGAACGCATCAACGCCGACGCCGGCGACCAGCGCCCGTCCCTCACCGGTGAGGGCAGTGCGGCCGACGCGGGGCTCACTGAAATCGAGCGCGTCCTGGCAGAGCGTGACCCGGTCTACCGGGAAGTCGCGGACGCCGTCTTCGATGTCACCTTCTGTGATGCCGAGCAGGTCGCGACGCACCTGGTGAAACTGGTTTAGCCACCAGCCACTAATCACCACCTCAGAACCGATCGATCGCATATGCCGACACGTCCAGGTGTGGCCGGTCTTTCGCGACGAGCTCGCTGACGAGCTTGCCGGTCCCCGCACCCATCGACAGCCCGAGCATGTTGTGGCCCGCGGCGACGACGACGTTGCTGAATGCTGGGGCGCGGTCGATGATGGGTTTGCCGTCGTAGGTCATCGGCCGCCATCCATACCATTCTTCCTCGACGGGTTCACAGGTTGGCTCGTGCAGGTACACCGCCGCGCCGGTCTTGAGCGCACCAAGCCGGGTCGGATTGACGGTCGTGTCGTAACCCGTGAACTCCATCGTCGAGCCCAGCCGGTAGCCGGTCTGGAACGGCGTCACGCAGATCCTGTGCTCCTGAAACACCATCGGGATCGTGGGGCACACCCCCGGACGCGGCATCGTGACCGAGTAGCCCTTGCCCGGCTGGATCGGCACGCTGGCGCCGATGAGCCTGTTGAGCTTCGGGGTCAGGGCACCCATCGCGAGGACAACATGGTCGGCGTCGAGATCGCCCGCCTGCGTCTGCACCGCGCGGGCTCGCCGCTTTTCTTTCGTGATGCCGTGGACGGCTGTGTCTTCCAGGATCGTGACGTCCATGCGTTCGAGCACGCTGCGCAGCCCCGACATCAGCCGGTCGGGCCGGAGGTGGGCGTCGATCGCGTAGTACCAGGCCCCGGCCGCGGCCCCCGGTTTAATCGCGGGCTCGCGCGCGATCAGTGCTTCCCCGTCCAGACGCTGGGCACCCAGCCCGAACTGCTGGAGCCACCGGTCGGCCTTCGCATAGCTGTCCATCCCCTTCTCGGTCTGGTAGACGAACAGCGCGCCGCGGTCTTCCCACTCGCAGTCGATCTGTTCCTCTGCCAGCATCGTGCGGTAGTGCGATACCGAAGACTGAAGCAGCGTGTGCCGGCCCAGCGCCGACGCCAGCATCGGCGCCTCCTTGCACCGCAGCGCGAACTTCGTCAGCCAGAGCCACAGCCCCGGATCAAAGCGCGGCGCCACCCGCAGCGGGGCGTCCTGCTTCAGCATCATCGGCAGCGTCTTCGCCACCGCGCCCGGGAGGGCTAAGGGCAGCGCGTGGCTCGGCGAGATCAGCCCGCAGTTGCCGTGCGAGCAGGCCTGGCCAAACGACGCCTGGTCAACGATCGTCACGTCGTACCCCGCCTTGCGCAGGTAGTACGCACTGCATGCGCCGATCACGCCTGCGCCCACTATGACAACTCGTCCCTGGCTCATCGGTCTTCGTTCCTGGCAACGGGCAAGACGCCTGGATACGCAGTGCGCCTCGAAGGGGCGGCATGATAGGCGCTCTCGCATAGGACGGCGAGCGGTAGAATGTCGGACTCCGCGTTCCTACACATTCCCCGCAAGGCCCACGATGACTGACAACCCTCTCGCAGACCCCGCCGCCTCCACCGCCGTCGTCATGGCAGGTGTGCCCGCGGTCAACAAGGCCCTCTACCACGCGAGCCGTTTTGGTGTGGGTGACCCGGCCGCGCTGCTGTTTCTGCCGGATGGCGAAGGCGGGTTCGATCGGCTTTTTATCGTCCGCGACATCGAGATGCAGCGTGCGAGAAACAATGCGCGGGCCGAGCTCGTCGCTTGCCCTGCGGACTACACCCCGGAAGGCGGGCTGTCCGGCGACCGCGAGACCGCCACCGCACAGGCCGCGGCCGAGGCTTTGATCCGTCACGGCATCGACACGGCCATCGCCGACCGCACCCTCCCGCTGATCTTCGCTCAGCACATCGGCGAACGCGGCATCGAGGTGTTCTACGACGAGGACCTGGGTGTCGCCGACCGACGTGCGAAGGACGCGGAAGAGATCGCCTGGCTGCGTGAGGCACAGGCCGTGACCGAACGCGCGATGGAGCGGGCCTGCCGGATGGTCGGCGGGGCGAGGGCCGGGAAGGGCGGCGTCCTCGAACACGACAGCCAGCCGCTCACGTCGCAGCGCGTCTGCCTGGCGATCGACATCTTCCTGCTGGAGCAGGGCTACACCAACCCGCGCAGCATCGTCGCCGGCGGCGCGGCGGGCGGCGACTGCCACGAACTCGGCAGCGGCGAGCTCTACACCGGCCAGCCCGTCATCATCGACATCTTCCCCCAGAACCGAACGACCAAGTACAACGGCGACTGCACCCGCACCGTCGTCCACGGCGACATCCCCGACGAGGTTGTAGCGATGCACAAGGCCGTCGTCGAAGCCAAAGCCGCCGCCACCGCAGCGACGAAGGCCGGCACCACCGGCGACGCCGTCCACGCCGCGACAACGAAAGTGATCGAAGCCCACGGCTACGCGATGGGCTTCCCCAGAGATGAGCACCCCGTCACCATGCCCCACGGCACCGGCCACGGCATCGGCCTCGATGTCCACGAGCCGCCGCTGCTCGACAAGGGCGGCCCCGAACTCGTCGTCGGCGACGCCCTCACCATCGAGCCGGGGCTCTACAAAGTCGGCTTCGGCGGCGTCCGCGTCGAAGACCTCGTGATCGTGACCGAAGACGGTTGCGAGAACCTGAACACGCTGCCGGAAGGTTTGGATTGGAAGTAGGCCGTCAGCCGTAGGGTGGGTGGAGCGAGCAAAGCGAGCGCAACCCACCACGACTACCCAATGAACTTCAGTCCAAGTCAAGCGTTGAATCACCCATCACCGTCTCCCAGTCCGGCTGACTCCACCCCCGCTCAAGAAACCGATGGATTGAGGAATACGGCCAATCGGTCGGTGATTTTACATGCCCATGTTTCACCGGGTTGTAGTGGATGTAGTTCACATGCTGTTCCAGGTTATCCTCATCCCGGATGAGGTGTTCCCAGAATCGGCGTTGCCAGATGCCTCGCTCACCTTTGTGTGCTCGGCTTGTTGTCGTCGATTCACCTTTCGGAATCTGACGGCTGAATTGTGATTTGATCTTCTGAATCCGTCGTGAGAAGTCCATGTCACCGGGTGGCAGAGTCATGATGCAGTGCAGGTGATCGGGAAGAACGACGATCGCGGGGAGGTCGAACGGGTGTTGTTCATTTGTTCTTGCGATGGCCGTACGCAATTCATCGATGTGATCGACCAGAAGCGTGCGTCGGCGTTCCCATAGGTTGATGGTGAAGAAGTAGGTGCCGCCAGGGCGATAGAGGCGTTTGTAGTTGGGCATGGCCGAACTCAATGGCGGGTCGCGGTGGGTTGCGCTCGCGGACTCGCTCCACCCACCCTACAACTCACTCCACCGTCCCGAAGATCCGGTCCCCCGCGTCCCCCAGGCCCGGCAGGATGTAGCCCTTCTCGTTGAGTTGGCGGTCGATGGCGGCGGTGTAGATGGGGACATCGGGGTGGTCGCCGCGCAGCTTGGCGATGCCTTCGGGGGCGGCGACGAGGCAGAGGAAGCGGAGGTCTTTGCAGCCGCGCTCCTTTAGGACGCGCACGGCCGCGCTTGCGCTGCCGCCGGTCGCGAGCATCGGGTCGACCAGCAGGGCCGGGCCGTCGGCGATGTTGGCGGGGAGCTTGACGTAGTAGCTGACGGGGGTGAGGGATTGCTCGTCGCGGAACATGCCGACGTGGCCGACCTGGGACTCGGGGATGAGCTGGGCCATGCCCGTGGCCGGTCCCATACCGGCGCGGAGGATGGGGACAATAGTGATGGGGCCGACGAGCTGCGTGCCGTTGTACGACTCGAGCGGTGTGTTGATGGTGTGCCCCTGGCGTGGGGCGTTGCGGAGCGCTTCGTAGGCGAGGAGTTGGCCGATGCGTTCGGTGAGTTCGCGGAACCGGCCGTGGGGTGTGGCGGTGCTGCGCAGCTCGGTCTGGAGGTGCGCGACCAACGGGTGGTCGACGAGGTGGACGTGCGGGTCTTCGGCGGGCGGGAGCGGCATGGCGATAGTGTACCGCCTGGGTTGTGGCGATTGGCGTGAGCCACTAGCCGCGTCGCTACGCGACGCCGGAGCTGTGCGGCCGGGACGATCCGCCAGCCGGTGGTCTACGGACGCCGGTCGGATCGGCAGTCTGGGCCAAGACAAGACCGGCGTCCGTAGGCTGCCGGCTGTTCGGCGTTTCGCCTCTTGCGCATGCGCTCAAGCCTTGGTGTTGGCTTCCATCTTCAGCACCTGATCGTCCGCGTGGTAGGACGACCGCACGAGCGGGCCCGACTCGCAGTGGCGGATGCCGATTTCTTCGGCCCGCTGCTTGTAGGCCACGAACTGCGCGGGCGTGACCCAGTGGGTGATCGGCAGGTGGTTGCGTGTCGGCTGGAGGTACTGCCCGATGGTGAGGATATCGAGCGTCTCGTGAACGCCGGGGTAGGTTTTGCTCGGGTACGACAGCTCGGCGATTCGGTTAGCGGTTGGCGGGGCTTTTGCCGGGCCTTGGTGGTCCCAGAGCGGGTTGGTGTGCTCGATGAGGTAGCCGCCTCGTCGGAGTTTGTCGCCGAGGTCGGGCTTGTCGCCGCCATGGCCCAGATGAAGCGATCGGCCGGGGCTGAGATCGATCGACTGCGCTGCCGCGCGTTCCAAGAGTCCGCGGTTGGGGTCTGGCGCGGCCCAGTGCTGATCGACGTTGGTCGCCGGGTTGTCGGACGACACGCCGGGCACCCGCACGCCGTTGACAAGGTCGTGGAACATCTGCTCGACTTCCTCTTCGCGTTCGCCGATGCCGACCATGATGCCGGTCTTGACGGTGAGCCCCTGCGCTTTTCCGCGTCGCAAGAGTTCGACCGACTGCTCGAACTTCGCCTGCGGCCGAACGACTTTGTACAGTCGCGGGACGGTCTCGACGTTGTGGTTGAGGATGTCGGGGCGTTCGTCGAGGACGAGTTGGAGCGCATCCCAGTCGCCGTTGAAGTCGGGGATGAGGACTTCGACTTGTGTTCTGGGCGACTGCCGCCGGATCTCGCGGATGGTCTCGGCCCAGACTTCCGCGCCGCCGTCGGGCAACTCATCGCGGTCGACGCTGGTGATGACCAGGTGCTTGAGTTGCATGATCGCCGCGGCTTCGCCGACGCGGCGCGGCTCGTCCAGGTCGTACTCCGGGGGCCGGCCCGTAGCGATATGGCAGAAGCCGCACGAGCGGGTGCAGGTGTCGCCGAGGATCATCATCGTCGCCGTGCCGCGTTCCCAGCACTCGCCGAGGTTCGGGCAGCGGGCCTCGCCGCAGACGGTGTGCAGCTTGTACTTGTCGACCAGGTCGCGTGTCTCTTTGTAGCCCGACCCGCCCGGGAGCTTTGCGCGGAGCCAGTCTGGTTTTTTCTTGCGGATGAACTCGATGCCGCCGGCACCGGAGCTCGCTTCGCCGGGCACGGGCCGACATCCGCCGGCGAGCGGAGCGCCGGCCGCGATGTTGTCGAGCACCATGTTGGACAGGCTGATCTTTTTCACACCGGCATTGTAGCCGAGCGGAGCGGTGGGGCGGTCGATAAAAGCAAGAAGCCCACGCTCGATGAACGTGGGCTTCCAGAGAATGCAATCAAATCGGCTTGATCAGCCGGCCGACACTTCGATGAACTTCGAGACGCCGCCGAGGTCACGGATGACATCGGCCGTCGCGAGGAACGTGCCCTGCTCACCGACGACGCCGGTCACGGGGCGCTGCTTGACCAGCCGGCTTTCCCAGACGCGCCAGCGGCCGCCGCGGGAGGACATGGTCTCGTTGGCCTTGCGGACCTTCTTGAGCCGCTTGTTCTCGGCGATCACAGCCGCGTCCTTGCTGAGGAGGCGGACGAGGGTCTTGCGTGCGGCCTCGCTCTTGGGAGGCTTGACGACCTTGACGGTGATGGTGCTGCCGGGGGTGATATCGCTCATGGCGGGCTCTTGGGGCGTTGGGGGCTGGGGTTCAGTCGAGCCGCGTATTATGGCGGACCCGGCCGTCTTGGTCAAGACGAGGCCACCGCCGCCGCGAGGGCCGGGGGTGTGCCGATGCCGACGGTGAAGACCTCGCCAAGGTATTGCGGGGCGTTTTGGGCGTTAAATCCACGTTTGGGGGCGATAAACGTCACGGTCGCGTCTGCCCGGACGGTCGGATCGGCCGGTTCGCCGGTATCGCAATCGAGCCCGGAGGGTACATCCACCGCGAGGACCATCGGTGCGGGGGCCGGCTGGCTGCCCGCCGCGTTGATCGCCTCGATGACGGCCTGGGTGTGGTGTTTGAGCTCACGCGACCCGTCAAAGCCTGTGCCGAGCAGGGCATCGACGATGACATTGGCCGCCGCAAACTTGGGGGCATGGTCGGCGAGCGACGTCGCATCATCGATACGCAAAACCGGAACACCCATGCGCTGGCAGATGGTGTGGTTGGTCGCGGCGTCGCCGGTGAGTGTTGCGGGGTCGGCCGCGCTGAAGACGACCACACGTCGGCCCGCATTGAACAGATGGCGTGCGATGACATAGCCGTCGCCGCCGTTGTTCCCGCCGCCGCAGATGATGGCGACGGCATCGCCGCCGCAGGCTTCGAGCATGCCGGCCGCGACATCGGTGGCATTGATCCCGGCGTTCTCCATCAGGGTGATTGACGGGATGCCGAGCTCCTCGGTCGCGCGGCGATCGACCTCGCGCGATTGGGCGCGGGTCAGCAATAGCGGGGAGGTGGTTTCGTCGTTAGCCATGATCGCATCGTAGGGTGGGTGGAGCGAGTCCGCGAGCGTTAGCCCGCCAAGGAAAACGATTGGGTGCCACACAGCGTCCCGCAGGGCGCTGTGTGAGTAGCAGAGTAAACAGCGACAACACACAGCGCCCTGCGGGACGCTGTGTGGCACCCCTTGCGAAAGCGGACCCCGCTGGGTTGCGCTACGCTCCACCCAACCTACGCCGGCACCAGCAGCACCACTGCGTGGCACGCGATCGCGCGGTTCTCGCCGAGCGCATCCACACCTTCGTGCGTCTTCGCCTTGAGGTTGACTCGCGCAGCGTCGCACCCAAGCAGCTCCGCAAGGTTCGCCTTCATCGTGTCCTTGTGTGGCCCGAGCTTCGGGCGTTCGAGGATGACGGTCACATCCAGATTGCCGATGGCGTAGCCCGCCTCGGCCATGCGTTTCGCCGCCTCACGCACAAACACCGAAGAGTCCGCGTCTTTCCACGCCGCGTCGTTGTCCGGGAACAGTTGGCCGATGTCCTCTTGCCCCAGCGCCCCGAGCACCGTGTCGGTCACTGCGTGATACACCACGTCCCCATCCGAATGCGCATCGCACCCGCAGTCGTGGTCGAGTGCCACCCCGCAGACAACGAGGTCTCGTCCGGCTTGAAGCCGATGCAGATCAAAGCCGTGGCCAACGCGGATAGCGTGTGTATGGTCTGCCATCACTTTAGCCCGTACTCATTGAGCTTTCGGTACAGCGTGCGTTCGCCGATGCCCAGCATCTTCGCGGCCTGCTCGCGGTTGCCGCCGGTGATGCGCAGGGCGTCGCGGATGGCGTTTTTCTCGAGTTGGTCGAGTGACATCCCGCCGCCCGTGAAGCCGGTGCTCGTTGTGGCGAGGTCGCCGCCTTTGCCCGAAGCGATATCGGGGGGGAGGTGGCGTGGCTCGATCTTGTCGCCGTCGCAGACGATCACCGTGTTTTGGACCGCGTTGATGAGCTGGCGGACATTGCCCGGCCAGTCGTACTGCATCAGCATCGCCATCGCATCCTCTGCGACACTCAGGGCAGGGCGGTCCATTTCCTGAGCAAACTTGTTGACGAAGTGCTGGACAAGCTGCGGGATGTCTTCTCGCCGTTCACGCAGCGCGGGCAGGTGGATCGCGGCGCCCTTAATGCGGAAGTACAAGTCTTCGCGGAACTTGCGTTCTTCGACAAGGTCTTCGACGGTGTGGTTGGTCGCGCTCACGAGGCGCACGCTGACATGGCGTGTGTCGTTTGCGCCGAGTCGGACGACCTCGCCCGACTCAAGCACGCGCAGCAGCTTGGCCTGCATGAGCATCGGCATGTCGCCGACCTCGTCGAGGAACAACGTCCCGCCATCGGCGTATTCGAACCTGCCCTGACGGTCCTTGTCGGCCCCGGTAAATGCGCCGCGGACATGGCCAAACAGTTCGTCCTCAAGGATCGACTCGCTCAGCCCCGCGCAGTTGAGCGGGACAAAAGGCTTCTTCGCACGCTTCGAGTTGTTGTGCAGGGCTTGTGCGACGAGTTCCTTGCCCGTGCCCGACTCGCCCGTGATGAGCACGGGGATGTCGCTGGGTGCGACCTGCTTGAGCCGGGTGATGACCGACCGCATCGCGGGTGAGTTACCGATGATGCCCTCGAAGCCGTACTGCTCATCGAGGCGTTCGCGGAGGTTGTCGTTTTGAGCGCGGAGGAAGACCTGTTGCAGCGCGCGGGTGCAGAGCGTACGGAAGACGTCGAGATCGATCGGTTTTTCGATGAACTCGTAGGCCCCGCTGCGGATCGCGGCTTTGGCGGTGGGGATGTCGCCGTGAGCCGTGACCATCACCGTTTCTGCGCCGGGCTGGCTCGCTCGGGCGGCGGCGAGGACATCCATCCCGTCGGTCTCGCTGTCCATCTTGAGGTCGGTGACAACGAGATCGAACTGGCCATGCTTGAGCTCGTCTTTCGCTGCCGCCAAGTCGTGGACGAGCGTGCAGACGTGGCCCAGCCGGCGCAGCGCCTCGGCCATCACCTCGGCGTGGTCGGGCTCGTCATCAACCACCAAGATCTGGGCGGACGGGATATCGGATTGTGCTTGGGAGTTTGCCATCGGGTGGGCTATCGTCCCCAACGCGGCACGCGGGGTCAAACCGCCGAGTCCGACTATAATCCCTCACCATGACCCAGCCGCGCGATCCACACGCTGCATCGTCGCCGACCCAAGGCACACCCACCCGCACTCGCCGGGTCGGCTGCGTGAGTTACCTCAACGCAACGCCACTGATCAGCGGGCTCGAACGGGAGCCGGGGGTCGAGGTCCGGGTCGACGTGCCCTCGGCCTTGCTCGGCGACTTGCTCCAGGGCGAGGTCGAGCTTGCGCTGTGCCCAGTGATCGACTACTTCCGCGCGGAGAAGCCCCTCGCGATCGTCCCGGTCGGCGGGATCGGGTGTGACGGGCCGACGCTTACGGTCCGGCTCTACAGCAAAGTCCCGGTCGAGCAGATCACGACACTGCACGCCGACACCGACAGCCATACGAGTGTCGCGCTCGTGCAGGTGCTGCTGCGCGAGCTGTTCGATGCGGCCCCGCGGATGGTCGATTACTGCGCCCGTGAGTCTGTGGCCGAGGGGAAGATCGCGCAAGCTCCCGAGTCCGTGCTGCTCATCGGCGACAAGGTGGTCACCGGCTCGCCGCTGGCCGTCGCCTACCCGCACCAGCTCGACCTGGGAGAAGCGTGGCACCGGCTGACCGGCCTGCCGTTTGTTTTTGCGATCTGGATGGCACGCCAGGGTGCGGAGCTCGGGACGCTGCCGACCGTGTTGGCGGATCGGCTGGAAAAAAACCTGCCGCAGGTCGTCGTGCTCGCGGAGCAGTCAGCCAAGCGGCATGGCTGGCCCGTCGACCTGGCGGAGCACTACATGCGCGACGTGCTGCGTTACCGGGTGGGCCCTCGCGAGCTTGAAGCGATTGTCCGGTTCGGCGAGCTTGCGCATCGGCATGGGTTGATCGACAAACCCCGCCCGCTGCAAATCGCGACACCCCCCAAGTGCGACGCATAAGGGGCGGCCCGTGAGTCGGCGATCCAACCAACGCTACATCTGCCACGCCATCGAAGGGCTCGCCGCACAACTTCTCTATGCCCCGGCCGACCGCCGCGTCGAAGACATCCGCCGGGCCGAGGCGCTGCATGACGAGTTGGACCCTGCCCAGAACTACCCCTTCGAGTTCCTGGCCTATCGCATCACCTCGCACCGGCTGCCCGGTGCCGAGGACACGACGCTCGTCGGCGAAGCGGTGCTCCCGGACCTCCGGCTGTTGATCGACTCGCTGAGCCGATCGATCTCGCTTGCCCCCTCGCAAGAGGAGCCGGAGGAAACCACCGCCGAGCTGGCAAAGCGTCAAGGTGTCAGCGAGAAAACGATTGCGCGGTGGCGTCGTGCGGGTCTGCGTTGGCGCTGGGTGACACCGACGCCGGGCGGGCACAAGCGTGTTGTGTTTGGTGCGTCTGCGGTCGAGCATTTTCTGAGGCTGCAGGGCGGCCGGGTGCGCGATGCTAGAGCGTTCAAGCGGATGACGAGCGATGAGCGGCGAAAGGTGGTGGAAGACGCGCGGGCGTTGCGGCTGGCCGACCCGTCTTTGTCGCTGAATCAGGCGGCGTCGCAGATCGCCGAGCACACGGGGCGTGGGCTTGAGACGATTCGTGAGTTGTTGCAGAAGCACGACCGTGACCGGCCCGAGGCTGCGCTGTTTGCGGACCACGACGGGCCTCTGACCGGCGGTCAGCGTGCCGCGATCGAGCGGGCCTACCGCGAGGGTGAGCCGGTGGATGAGATCGCCGAGCGTTTTGGGCGGACCCGGTCGACGGTGTATCGGGCGGTGCACCGCTGCCGTGCCCAGCGTGCGCTAGGCGTACCGATCACCTATGTCGCGGAGCCGACGTTTGACCGGGACGACGCGGAGGAGGTCCTGCTGCGCCCGATCGCGCCGCCCGGTGCTCGGGCGCGTCGGCTGGATGCACAGGCCCTGGCGTCGATGCCCGACGCGTTGCGTGACGCATTTGATCGCCCGCTGCCGCCGGACCGGCTGATGGTAGCGCTGCTGCTGCGCTACAACTACCTCAAGCACCTGTGCAAGCAGGCCCAGGACGAGCTCCGCACATCGGGGGCGCGGGCCAAGGCCCTCGACCGTTTTGAGTCCCTTGCCGAACGGGCTCGGCGGGCGCGGTCGGGCTGCTGCCACGCGGCGCTGCCGCTGATCCTGTCGGTGTGCCGCCGGCAACTCGCCGCAGCTAGTGAACGTGAACAACTCGACCTGCCGGAGCTCCTGCTTAGCGCGTTCGGTGTCTTGGCCGAACTGGTTGAGTCGCACGATGCCGCGCGGTCGGCACGCTTCGAGTCGGTGCTAACCAACCGTCTGCTGCGTGCCTTTGCACATCCAGAAGAACGCGAAGCGCATCGGCCGGACGATGCGTGGGAGCGGCTGCACGACGCGATCCAAGCCATCGGGCCTGCCGCCTGTTATGAACAGGGGGCCGAGCAAGGTGCCGGTGATGCGTAGTGTCGTGTGAGACTGAAGCAGTCGCCTTACGCCCCGCGGTACTCGGCCGAACTCGTGCAGGTCTCGTGCACGCGGACGCACGACAAGAGGGGAAGAGCCGGCTTGAGCTGGTCCCAAATCCACTTGCTCAGCAGCTCGGCCGTGGGGTTTTCGAGGCCTTCGATGTCGTTGAGCACGCGGTGGTCGAGGGCTTCCTCGATCGGGGCCGTCGCGCGTTTGACATCGGCGAAGTCGATCAGGTAGCCGAGGTCCGGGTCGACTTCGCCGGCGACGACGACATCGATCTTGAACGAGTGCCCATGCATCCGCCGGCACTTGTGCCCCTCCGGGAAGCAGGGCAGGAAGTGGGCGGACTCGAAGGTGAAGGTTTTGGTGAGGGCGATGTGCATTAGTGGAGTTGGGATTTGGGGGTTGG
>JBCCWH010000076.1:0-16697 GCA_039193915.1 Planctomycetota bacterium | reverse complement strand
GTCTTCCGCGGCAAGATCGGCGGGCTCGAGTGGATCAACGTCCACCGCACCGCCCACGAGCTCGGGCTCATGTCCAACGCCACCATGCTCTACGGCCACGTCGAGACCCTCGAAGACCGTATCAACCACCTCGTCCTGTTGCGCGACGCCCAGGACGAGGCGATCGAGCAGGGCCACGCGGGAAGATTCCAGACGATTATCCCGCTGCCGTTCTTCCCGGATGGCAGCGAGCTCGAACACCTGCCCGGGCCAACGGGGCTGGACAACCTGCGCATGCTCGCGGTGTGCCGGCTGATGCTCGACAACTTCGACCACGTCAAGTGCTTCTGGATCATGCAGACCCTGCCCATGGCCCAGCTCGCGCTCAACTGGGGCGTCGACGATGTGGACGGCACCGTCGTCTGGTACGACATCACCAAGGTCGGCGGCGCGACCACGCACCAGGAAACCACCGCCAACGACCTCGAACACCTCATCCGCCAGGCCGGCTACACCCCCATCGAGCGCGACACGCTCTACCGCAAGGTCATCCGCAACGGGGCGAAGTGGCGCGTGGATGAGGCGATGCAGGCGGTGTGATTTTTTGACAGGATCACAGGATTTGCAGGATTGACAGAATAAAGCAACGTCAGAACCGAATCATTCCGATCCTGTTGATCCTGAATCATCCTGTCATCCTGTCAAAAACTCACCGCCACGGATCGACTTCTGCGCGGATGCGGTCTTCGACCTGCTGGTCGTACTGTCGCTGGGCGAGGCGTTCGTCGACGCGACGGGGATCCATGCGGGCCATAGCGTTGGCAAGCCGAAAGCCGTTGAAGGCCTGCCAGCCGACGAAGGCGGTCATGAGCAGCAGCCACATGTCGCCTCCGAGCAGCGCGAGGAGGCCGAGCCCACCTGCGGCGATGAGGCCGATGATGCTGGCGATCTTGAGCGCTACCGCCCGGCCGACGACGAACCACAGCAGCGACATCAGCACCTGTCCGCCGTCGAGCGGGTAGACGGGCATCATGTTGAAGATGAGCAGCCCAAAGTTCATGGCCAGCACGGCGAAGCAGTAGAGCTGGAGGTTGTTGCTGTCGATCGGCATCGCCAACTCGCCCCGGACCAGCAGGTAGGCCGCGACCGTCACGGGGATCAGCAGCACGTTGACCAGTGGACCTGCGGCGATCGACCACAGCACCGCGCCGGGGCGTGCGGGCGGGTTCACGAACGCGACACCGCCGAGGGGCCAGAGCACGATGTTTCTCGCCTGGCCCCCGACCGACCGGCAGGCCAGCGCGTGGCCAAACTCGTGGAGGATGACGATCACGAAGAGCGAGACGAAGAGCAGCGTCTTCCAGACCAACGCGTCGGTGCCCGTGAAGTAGCCCATCCGCGGGATGATGAGCACGGCCATGAGGAACCACGACCAGTGCAGGAACACGTCGATGCCGAAGGCGCGGAAGATTTTGAAGGAACCGTTTTGCATGTAGCGGGTCAGTATAGGTGCGATGCCTCGCCACGACGCGGCGAATCGGCTGGATGCCTCGCCGAACCGGGTCAGCCCGCCTATCATCCCGAGCCCGTGTCGCCACCTTAGCGAGAACAGGAGCCGATATGCCCGGACATGAACACCCTGTCGCGATCATCACCGGAGCCGGTAGCGGTGTCGGCAGAGCGCTGGCGGTCCAGCTTTGCGCGGCTGGCTACCGCTGTGTCCTCGCGGGCCGTACCTCTTCGACACTCGAAGCGACCGCCGCGCTATTGCGTGCGTCGGACCCGAGTTGTGAGGCCCTAGTCGTCCCGACGGACATCGCCGACACGGCATCGGTGCGTGCACTCGTTGAGTCGGCCATGGAGGCGTACGGCCAAATCGATGCACTGGCCAACGTCGCGGGCTACGCGCCGCTCCAGCCGATCGACCGGGTCGACGACGATACGCTCACCGCCTGCACCGCGATCAACTTCCACGGCGTGGTCCACACCATCCGTGCCTGCTGGCCCGCGTTCAAGCAACAAAGACGGGGCGTCATCGTCAACGTGTCGTCCATGGCCTCGATCGCCCCGTTCCCCGGCTTCAACATCTACGGCGCAGCCAAAGCCGCGGTCAACCTGCTCACCAAAGCCGTCGCCGACGAGGGCAGCAAGCTGGGTATCACGGCCTATTCGATCGCACCCGGCGCGATCGAGACGCAGATGCTGCGAGCGATGTTTGATGAGAAGATGCTGCCCAAGGACAAGACGCTCTCACCCGAACAGGTCGCCGAGGCGATCGCGGACTGCATCACGGGCGAGACGACTATGGCGAGCGGGGAGACGTTTGTGCTGGCGAGCCCGTAGGCACAGGCATTAGGCTCTGTCCGAAAACGGTGGGATGGCCGTCTCGGCCGTCGATTGAGCTTCGTGACGGGCGGGACGCCCATCCCACCTTTGGTTTTCAGACAGAGCCTAGTAAAGCACGGCCGTAGCCACGGCCGTGCTTTAGCCCCAGAAGAATTGAAGTCTCCAGCGGCGTCGCTACGCCACCTCGTACGTATCGCCCGCGTTGAGCAGCGCATCAAGCGACCCCGCCCCGCGTTTCTCGACCGACGCATCGATCTGACCGTGGAGTTGATCCTCGTAGGTCGGGCGTTCCTCGCGGTAGAACACGCCCATCGGCTCGGGGAATTCGGGGTGCCGCATCTCGGCCAGCATCATCGCCATCGGGCGGTTGGTCTCGTCATGGAACAGCAGGTCGTCCTCGCTGACACCGCCCTCCCCCAGCGTCACGATCTCGGGCCGACAACCCACGAGGCGGATGCCCTTGTCGTTGTTCTTGCCGAAGACCATCGGCTTGCCGTGCTCAAGGTAAAGCACGTTGTCCTCGCGGGTATCTTTGCCGGTGGCGTAGTCGAACGCGCCGTCGTTGAAGATGTTGCAGTTCTGGTAGACCTCGACAAAGGACGCGCCACGGTGAGCGGCAGCGCGCTCGAGGATGGGAACGAGCAGGCGGTCTTTGTCGCTGGCCCGCGCGACGAACGACGCCTCCGCCGCGAGCGCGAGCGACAGCGGGTTGATGGGGTAGTCGACCGACCCCATCGGCGAAGACTTGGTCTTCTTGCCCGTCTCACTCGTGGGTGAGTACTGGCCTTTGGTCAGGCCGTAGATCTGGTTGTTGAACAGCAGCGCGTTGACGTTGACGTTTCGCCGCAGGATGTGCATCAGATGGTTGCCACCGATGGAGAGCCCGTCGCCGTCGCCGGTGACCATCCAGACGTTGAGGTCGGGGTTGGCGATCTTGATGCCGGTGACGAACCCGGGGGCCCGGCCGTGGATCGTGTGGAACCCATAGGTGTCCATGTAGTACGGGAATCGGCTGGAGCAGCCGATGCCGGAGACGAAGACGGTATCTTCGCGCGTGGCGCCGATCTGCGCACAGACGCGCTGCACCGCGATGAGGATCGAGTAGTCCCCGCATCCAGGGCACCACCGCACATCCTGGTCGGAGGCGAAGTCTTTGGCTTTGAGGGTCGGGAGGGGTGTGTCGGGCATGTTCTATTACCAAGGTTAGCCGTCGCTGCCGAAGCGACGCGCAGTCAAAGAGTCTAATCCTCGTGGAGGTCGATCTCCATATCGGCCAGCTTGTTGGTCAGGTACGCCCGGCTGTCGGCGACGCCCTGGTTGTACGCCTCGGCGGCGGTGTGTTTCAGCATGAAGTCGAGGACGAGCGTCGCACGAAGCTCGCCGATGTCGGCGTCGAACTCGTCGTGCATGAAGGACGTGATCTGCGCGATCAGGTGCTTGCGTCGTTCGTCGGTGAGTTCGATGGGCATGGGGCTGTTTTGTTAGCCGTCGCGTGCAACGCGACGCGCGTCGCCGTGCCGGCGACGGCTAACGTGTTGTTTCAGACTTGAAGTACTTGTGCGGCGGGGTCCACCTGACCGTCCTGCGGGTAGAGCGCCTCGGCGTCGCCCCATTTGCCACTGAGCATCAGGTCGATGGCCTGCTCGATCTCCTCGACGCGGAAGGGCTTGCCCTGGATGCGGTTGAGGCCGCGGGCGTCGCAGAGGAACTTGCCTCGGATCAGCAGACGGAGTTGGCCGTTGTTGAGCTCGGGGATGAGGACCTTGTCGAAGCGTTTGAGGACTTCGCCAAGGTTGGCGGGCATCGGGTTGAGGTAGCGGAGCTGCGCGGCGCTGACGCTCTTCCCGGCCGCGCGGGCGTTGTCGACTGCGGTGCGGATCGAGCCGTAAGGCCCACCCCAACCGAGGACGAGGAGATCACCCGACTCCTCACCATGCACTTCGAGGTCGGGCACCATGTTCACGACGCGAGCGACCTTCTCGGCACGGATGCGTGTCATGAGCTGGTGGTTGGCGGGATCGTAGCTGACATTGCCGGTGTTGTTTTGTTTTTCGAGCCCGCCCAGCCGGTGCTCGGTGCCGGGGTTGCCGGGGATCGCCCAAGGCCGGGTGAGGTTCTCGTCGCGGGTGTAGGGTTGGAAGCCGTCGCCGTTGGCTGGTGCGTGTTTCACGTCGATCGGCTGGAGCGAACTGGCCTGCGGGATGCGCCAGGGCTCGGAGCCGTTGGCGATGTAGCCGTCGGTCAGCAGCAGCACGGGGACCATGCGGGTCAGTGCAATTCGGCAGGCCTCGATCGCGGCATTGAAGCAGTCCGCCGGTGACTGGGGCGCGATCACCACGGCTGGGCAGTCGCCGTTACGGCCAAGCATCGCCTGCCAGAGGTCGGACTGCTCGGTCTTGGTGGGCAGCCCGGTCGATGGGCCGCCGCGCTGGACGTCGATGATGACCAGCGGGAGTTCGGTCATCACGGCGAGGCCGATCGCTTCGCCCTTGAGCGCGAGCCCGGGCCCGGACGTGCCGGTGACGCCGAGCTGCCCCGCAAACCCGACGCCGATCGCGGCGCAGACCGCGGCGATCTCGTCCTCGGCCTGGAAGGTGCGGACCCCGAAGTGCTTCTGCGGCGCGAGGTAGTGCAGGATGTCGCTGGCCGGCGTGATCGGGTAGGTGCAGTAGTGGAGCTTCTTCTTGGCCAGTTCGGCCGCGGCGACCAGCCCCATCGCCAGCGCCTCGTTGCCCGTGACCTTGCGGTACGTGCCCGGGGGGATCGGCGCGGGCGCAACGCGGTAGCGCCCGGGGAACAGCTCAGCCGTCTCGCCCATGAAGTACCCCGCCTTGAGCGCGGCGATGTTCGCCTCCGCAACCTCCGGCTTGCCCTTCTTCTCCGCAAACACCTGCGTCAGGTGCCGGATCGTCGTATCGAGCGGGCGGTCGTAGAGCCAGTACACCAGCCCCAGCGCGTACATGTTCTTGCAGCGGTTCACGTCCTTGGGCGAAAGCCCGCTGTCCTTGAGCGCTTCCTGGTTGAGCTTCGTGATCGGGATCCGCAGCAGCTTGTAGTTCTGATCGATCGCCTCATCGTCGAGCGGGTTGTACGGGTCTTTCGAGCCCTCGGGGATGGGGTAGCCGGCCTTCTTGAGGTTGGTCTTGGAAAACTCGCTGTCGTTGACGATGACGATCCCGCCGTGCTCGACGTCGCCGATGTGGGCCTTGAACGCGGCGGGGTTCATGGCGACCAGCGCGTTGACCTGGTCGCCGGGCGTGAAGATCGATTGGGCCGCGAAGTTGATCTGGAAGCCCGAGACACCCGCGACGGTGCCTGCGGGCGCGCGGATCTCGGCCGGGTAGTCGGGCAATGTGGCAACATCGTTACCCACCAGCGCGGAGGTATCGGTGAACTGGGTGCCCGCAAGCTGCATACCGTCGCCCGAGTCGCCGGCAAAACGGACGACGGCGGAGGTCAACGCATCGGGGGCAGGGGATGAAGTCGTATCAGAGGCAGTCATGGTCAGGCGGTCCGCAGGGTTGGGCGATGGGCCAAACCCCACATGATAGCGGGGTGAGATGAGTGCGTGATCCAAGCCCACTGCCCCGGCCTGCGGCTTCATACGTGCTGCTGAGTTGATTCGACTTCAGGCAAGCTTGTTGCCCAGCGCCAGACCCGCGATAAAGAGCCCGATCCCCAGCACGTTGTGGGCGAGGATGTGCCCCAGCGCGGCCCCCCACTGTTCTCGCCCCAGCAGGTCGTGGCTGAGATAGGCGTAGGTCGAGAAGGTCGTAAATGCACCCATGAAGCCGGTCAGGAGGATGAGCTTGGCCGGGTGGTCGGGCGCAAGCCGGGCGGTGACCCAAGCGAGGATGAGGCCGAAGAGCAGACAGCCCACGGCGTTGGCGGCGAGCGTGCCGTAGAAGTTGTGCTCAAATTTACGATCGATGGCTGTACTGAGCCCGTAGCGGGCGAGGGTGCCGACGCCCCCAGCGATCGCGATGCCAACCAGCGTCTTCCACATGATGCGGTACGTCCCAGCGATGAAGCGGGCGAGTATAACCGGCCGCGCCAAACCCGCGCCAACCGTGGGCTCTATAATCGCCGCCCCCCCAGCGAGCCGACCGCGTGCCACCCACCAAGCCCCCACCCCACCCAGACGACCAACTCCCCACGCTGCTGCGCTGGGCGACCCGGCTGTTTAGCTCGCTTTGGCTGCTAGCTGCGCTGATCTCGGCGGTGGCGCTCTACCTGATCGTCGTGTTTATCCCTGTCACGGGCAGCTACCTCTGGCAAGCCCCCACGATCGACCTGCCTCAAGAACGGCTACTGAACTGGCTGCCTTTTCACGTGCTACTCGCAACCCTCACGTGTGTCTTGTTGTGGACCACCATCCGTCGGGTGCCGTGGCGATGGCGCAACCTCGGCCTCTTTCTCTTCGCGCTGGGCATCGTGCTCACAGCCATCGGGCTATCAACCGCCTGGCGATTCCAGACCCGCGGGCTCCTCGCGGCACAACCGATCGGCGACGAGGCGACAGCCCTCCAGACCCGCTACCTCGACCCCGCCCATCGCGCCCTCTTCGTGCAGGTCGGCAACGAACAGCCACAACAAGTCCCGCTCGATGGTTTACCCCTGTGGAACGACGCGGGGCTCGGCAGGCTCACAATGCCACTGCACCAGCAGCCGGGCCTGCGCTCACAGCTCAACTACCGCGCCCAGGTCCACGCCGTCGCCTACATCGCGCATGGGAAACTGAACCACACTGACGCACCGGCCGGCCTCGGCGGCATCGTGCCCACCCCGACGCCGCCGGCCCAGCGCGACTGGCCGATCGCCGACTGCCCGCCCGACGCCCTGCTCGCCGTCCGTTTCACCGCCAACAGTGCAGAGGGGCCGACGAGCGAGACCCTGGTCTGGCTGCCCTTCGATCTCGCCGCCGGACAGCGCGTCACCCCGCCACAGGCCTACGAGATCCCGGGCCTGGGCCGAGTCCGCCTCGCGTTTACGCTGGCCAGCAAGGACCTTGGCTTCGCCGTCACCGCGGAACCCGACGGCCGCGACGCGGTCAAACTCCGCATCCTCGACACCGACCCCGCCACACGCCAAGTCATCCCACCCCTCGAACAAGGCCTACAGGCAGGCCAGGCCACCCATTACCGCCCTGTCGCCCCCATCCCCACCATGAGCCGGGTCTCCCTCACCGCCGGCCCCGCCCTCAGCGAGCAAATCGCCTGGGTCACGCTACGCAGCACCCCCGCATTGCCCCTGGTCTGGGCCGGGCTGGCCGCCGCCGCCCTGGGCATCCTGACCACCCTCGGGACACGGATAGCCTCACCGGCTCCCCACCCCCCCAGCTAACAGACCCGCTGGTATCGAGCCAAGCCACAGGACTGTCGACGCCCCCCATTCCAGACCGACGGCTATCCGCCAGAGAGTCACACGCAACTGGAAAAGACTGAAACCACGCCCGCTTCATGATGGGGAATACCCTCAAAACGCGCATGCCTCTCAAAAAATTCTGCCAAAACGCGCGATTCACGCTTTCACAAACCGCCGCATTCCTGTAGTATGTTCGCGTGACAGACCGAGTCGCGACCGTTTGTGCGGGTTATCGTCGGAAACTGTCATCTGCTTTGCGCAAATTCGTCTTGCCCTTGTTTTTTTATCGGATAACCTTGGTGCGTTGGGGGGAGACCAACTCCCCCACCTGAAAAACAGCCCTCGGTGCCCGCAGGGTGCCATGGCAGATTGAAGGTACATTTTTTCCCGGTGTGACGGAGCGTCCGAAACACCCTTTCTTAGATCTCCATTTGGAGGAATTGTGATGAAGAGTTTCAGCAAGTGTGCGGCCGTCCTCGCGGGTGGCCTGGTGTTCGCCGGCTACGCAACCGGTGCGACGATCAGCGAAAACTTTGAGTCGGCGACTCAGACTGGTGGCGGCGCTGCGGGTAACCTCGGTGGCGGCACTGGCGGCGAGTGGGGTGCCTACGGCACCGCACAGAACTACTCGGGTGACGACCACACCGCTGCCCTCGGCGGCGCGGGCGGCTCGTTCTACGGCCACACCATCGGTGTCGATCCCAACCCCGTCAGCGACGCTGTCGCAATCGACGCGGGCCACAACGCCATCGAAGTCGAAGCTTGGCTCGCCAACTACACCGCCGACAGCGACAACACCGTGATCGGTATCGTGCAGTACTCCGACGCTGGCGTCACCGTTGTCTCCGACGACGACGTCCTGACCGGCACCCAGGACGCTTGGGAATTCCAGACCGGTTCGGTCGCTGTTGCAGCCGGTGCGACTCACTTCGCCGTCCGCTTCGGCGGCGTCGGCAACGACACCTACGCCGACAACATCGTGGCGACCTCGGTCGTTCCCGAGCCCGGCTCGCTCGCACTGCTCGGCCTCGGTGGCCTCGCAATGCTGCGTCGTCGTCGCGGCTAAGCCGACGACCCCGGAAGATCCTACGATCCTCCTTCGCGCTCCCCGGCCCAAAGCCGGGGGGCGTTTTTTTTTCGCCCACATCAAGCATCTACGAGACGGCCGATGCGTTGCAGACCCGGCGCGGGCCGGAGTATGCTGATCAGCACCCTACCCATTATTGAAGCCCTCTATGCCTATCCCACGACACGGCTCCACACCCCCCTCCCGGAAACAACGCCGCGCAGGCGCCAGCCGAAAGCGCGGCGCGGGCCGACGCGTCGTCGAGGCCGACGACCTGCCCGACCTCCAGAAGGCCCGCGGGCTATGGCAGGCCAAGCGCTTCCCCGAGGCGTTGGACCTGTTCGAGCGGACCGTCCGCAAGCACCCCAACAACCTGATGGCGCTGACGGATACGGCCCGTGCGTTTGGGGCGCGCTACGAGGTCGATAAGGCCGAGGCCTACCTGGGCCGGATGCTAAATCTCGCGCCCGAAGACGCGGTGGTTCAGATGCAGGCGGGGCAGAGCTACCGGATGATCTATCGGCCGGACAAGGCGATCGCGTGCCTTCAGCAGGCGGTGGCGCTGATGCCCAACCTAATGGAGGCGAGGCTGGAGTTGGCGATCCTCTTGGAACGCCGGGGACAACTCGCCGAGGCGCTCGAGCATGTCGACGCAATCCGAAAAAACCATGAGTATCCCGCGGAAGTCGAGGTCATCGGTGGACGGCTGTCGCGGCGCCTGAAAGACCGCGAGCAAGCGATCCAGCAGCTCTCAACAGTCATAGACAGCGACGACGTGTTCTGGTCGACCCGCCAGCACGCGGGGATGGAACTGGCACGTGCCTATGACGGGCAAGGCGACTACGACGCCGCCGCCGAAGTGGCGCAGCGGGCAAAGGGCTTTGCTTTGCCGCATGTCGAAGCGGCTGTCAGCCCCCGCGACCTGGCTCTTCAAGAAGCCTGGGAGTACGTCTGCGACAACATCTCGCGAGACCACTTCACACGCTGGGCGGACGCGATGCGCGACGTTCCCAAACGCCGTGTCGCCCTGCTCTCCGGCCCGCCACGCAGCGGGACAACCCTGCTCGAAAACATCCTGGACGCCCACCCCGACCTCGTAAGCTCGGACGAACGTGACGCATTCCCGCGCTACATCCACGGCAAGATGCTCGCCGACGCGAAACCCGAGGAGACCGCGATCGAACTGCTGGAGCGCCAAACCGTGCCGACCATCGTTGGCATGCGCGAGCGCTACCTCGGCTTCATGCAGTCGGCTTTGGGCGAGAAGATCGGAGACCGCCTCCACCTGGACAAGAACCCGTCGATCTCCCCGCTGATCCCCGGCGTGCTGCGGCTGTTCCCCGAGTGCAAGATCATCCTGGCGTTGCGCGACCCGCGGGATGTGGTGCTCTCGTGCTACATGACGCATATGCCGCTCAACAGCCAGAGCGCGCCGTACCTGGATTTCAAGTCGGCGGCCGAGCACTACGTCAAGACGATGCGTGCCTGGCTTGCGTTGCGCGAGCAGTTAGACCCCGAGCAGTACCTGGAGGTGCGCTACGAGGATGTCGTCGCCGACACCGAGAGCCAGGCGCGTCGGGCGTTGGCGTTCCTTGATCTACCTTGGGATGACGGGGTGCTGCGGTTCCAGGAACACGTCGCGGGCAAGCAGGTCGATTCGCCGACCTACGAGCAGGTCGGCCAACCGATCTACACCTCGTCGATCGGGCGGTGGAAGCAATACGAGCGACACATGGCCCCGGCGCTTGACATCCTGCAGCCGATGGTCGCGACCCTGGGCTACGACTAGGTCCAAACCGCCCTGCCCTCGACGTCATTTACGCATCGACTGCGCATATCGTCATTGTGTTTGCGCGATATCGGTGCGACTTATCCAGCTTGTGCGAATAGACTTGGGAAAGGCCGTTCTGAACGGCACCGCGAGAATCATATCGACAATCTGCGCGTTTTTACGGCTTGCCTTGATATAATACATGTGTTCTAGATCATCTCATAGGATCAGCAGTCGGACGTGCCTGGTACCCCCTCGTTTTGGAGTTTTTCTGATGCAAAAGAAACGTAACGGATTTACGCTTATCGAACTCTTGGTGGTGATCTCGATCATCGCGCTCCTGATCGCGATATTGCTTCCTGCGCTGGGTGCCGCACGGGCTGGCGCACGCTCCGCGAAGTGCAAGTCGCGGCAGCACCAGATCGGCATCATGGAAAACGCGTTCATCGCCGACAACAAAGAGCGTATCGTCCCGATGCAGCGCAACGTCGGTGGCATCGAGAGCTCTTGGCGTGCACAACTCTGGGAGTACAGCAACCAGGAGGCCGACGTGTATGACTGCCCGGATGGCGAAAAAAGCCCTCCCCCCAACCGGTCTGACCTGCCCAACGAGTTCTACGCCGACAATGCGTTTGTTGCTGGCGAACTCATCGCTGCCGAGACGAACCTCCCCAGCGGCATTGGTGCCGTGAACGTCCACTACAGCGTCTCGACCGCCCTCTCGCCGCACGGCCGGGGCGAATGGGCCGGGTATCCCTACGGCAACCCGACCCCGCTGATGTCTCAGGCCGACGAGCCCAGCAGCACCGTCAGCTTCGGTGACGGCAACAGCTCGTCCGCCGCGGACGGCACCTACTTCCTGTTCGCCGAAGACCGCTTCTGGATCTACGGCGACGGCGCAACGCGGACAGGCCCAGGCTACAACCGGGCAGAGACCTTTGGTGGGCTCGGCGAGGTCGGCCTCCTCCGCCACAGCACCGGCAACGTAGCCAACTACGTCTATCTCGACGGCCACGTCTCTAGCGAAGACGCCAACGACATCCTTTGCAACACCGATCGCTGTGAGTGGGACCTCCAGATGGACCCGCACTAAAACGCGACCTGACGGCGTATCGATACCCGCTCGCCTCGAGCCGGCTTGCTGAACGATACGGGCTCAGCGACAACCCAGACGACAGCTCTCTCATGACGGGGACGCATCAAGCGTCCCCGTCTTTTTTGCTGATCGAGCTAATCACTGCCTTCGCACACCCAAGTCGGCTGCGAGCCGTTAGTCTCCTGGACCAGGAGCCTCACCCAAAGCTCCAGCCACTCCTAGCACCCTTCCGCTGGCCCGAGTAAACTAAGCGGTTCACACCAACCAGCCGACAGCCCCGACTAAAGCCCCACCGGGCAGACGAAATCATGGAAGCGAACCCCGCCCCCAAGCCGACCGAACCCACCGACACCCCAGCCGCCGAGAGCACGGGCCACGCCCAGGCCCCACAAACCGCCGAGCCGACGCCAGGCACGACCCCCGAACAGGACCTCGACGCCGAGCTCCAGGCCGCGTTGGGCGACGACAGCATCGAAGCGCTCATGGACCAGGCCGAGCAGCAGGACACCGAGCTCGACAAGCCCAAGGCCGAGGGGGCGGAAGACGAAGAGGTCCACACCGAGATGCGTCGCGGCCGGATCACCGCCGTGCGCGGCGAAGATGTGTTTGTCGATGTCCAGGGCTCGACCGGCCGACTCCAGGGCGTCGTGCCCCTCCAGCAGTTCGAGCGTGCCCCCCGCCTGGGCTCGATCATGGACTTCGTTGTCGACAAGGTCGACGAGGGACAGGGCCTCATGTTCCTCTCCCGCGAAGGCGCGATCTCCCGCACCAACTGGGACAACCTCCACAAGGGCAGCACCGTCGAGGCCCGCGTCACCGGCAAGAACAAAGGCGGGCTCGAACTCGAACTCGTCGGCAACATCCGCGCCTTCATGCCGATGAGCCAGGTCGATATCCACCACCTCGAAGACGACGCGATCGAGGCCTTCGTTGGCCAGAAGATCCCCGCGCTCGTCACCGAGATGGACCGCAAGCACAAGAAGGTCATGCTCAGCCGACGCGCCCACCTCGAGCGCCAACGCAAACAGGACAAGACCAAACTCATGGCCACGCTCGAGGTCGGCCAAACTCTCGAAGGCACCGTCTCCAAGCTCATGCCTTTCGGCGCTTTCGTCGACATCGGCGGGGTCGACGGCCTCGTCCACGTCTCGGACATGTCCTACAGCCACGTCAAAAACCCCGGCGACGTCGTCAAGCAAGGCGACAAGGTCCAGGTCAAGGTCCTCAAGATCGAGGCCGAGAAGGACCGCATCGCGCTGGGTATGAAGCAGATCCAGCCCGACCCGTGGGACGCCGTGAGCGCGACCGTGCACGTCGGTGAGGAGGTCACGGGCCGGGTCGTCCGCACCGCGAACTTCGGCGCGTTTATCCAGCTCGAACAAGGCGTCGAAGCGCTCCTGCCGATCAGCGAGATCAGTTGGAAGCGCATCCACCGGGCCGAGGACGTTCTCAGCGTCGGCCAGTCGCTGCGGCTCAAGGTGCTCACGATGGAGCCTGCCAAGCAGCGGATGTCGCTGAGCCTGAAGCAGATCAGCGGCGACCCGTGGGGCGACGCGAGCAGCAAGTACGCCGAGGGCGCGATGGTCCAGGGCAAGGTCGTGAGTGTGCAGGACTTCGGCGCGTTCGTCGAGCTCGAAGAAGGCGTCGAGGGGCTCGTGCACATCTCCGAGCTGGCCGACCAACGCGTGAACCAGGTCACCGACATCGTGAAGGTCGGCGACGAGAAGGAATTCCGCATCAAGAGCATCGACCCGGACAACCACAAGCTGTCGCTGTCGCTGCGTAAAGACAGCGGCCCCAAGGGCGGCGGCGGTGGCGGCAAGCGTGGCGGTCGGGGCGGCGAAGAGATGATCCACATCAAACCCGCCAAGCAGAAGATCGACCGCAAAGACCTCAAGGGCGGTATGGACCTCGGCGGCATCGGGCTGGGCGGGCTGTCGATGGATGACTTCAAAAAGTAGGACAGGCATTCCTGCCTGTCACAGGCCGAAGGCCTGATCGCTTAATCCGAGAAGGTTGTTTCGGCTGCGCCGAAATGACAGGCAGGAATGCCTGTCCTACCGACCATGCTCTTCTATGCCCGCCAACCACACCCACATCGCGATCATCGGCGGCGGCGCGGCGGGGATGATGGCGGCGATCTTCGCGGCGCGGTCGGCCACACCCCAGAGCGAAACACGCGTCGCGGTGTTCGACGGCGCAAAGAAACTCGGCGCGAAGATCCTCATCGCCGGCGGTGGGCGCTGCAACGTCACGCACGACATCATCAACCCCATCGACTACTTCGGGGGAACCTCTCGCAACACCGTCAAGAAAATCCTCAAGTCGTTCAGCGTCAAGGAGACCACTGCCTTCTTCGCAGAACTCGGCGTCGAACTCAAACGCGAAGAGACCGGCAAGCTCTTCCCCGTCACCGACAAGGCCCGCACTGTTTTGGATGCGCTGCAACGCGCGATGAGCAACGCCGGCGTCGAGGTGTTCACCGACCACCGCGTCACCAACCTCCAGACCACCAGCAGCCCCCAAGCCCCGCGCTTCATGATCCAGACGGCGCGCGGCCCGTTCACCGCCGAACGTGTCATCCTCGCGACCGGCGGCGAGGCCCTGCCCGCCTCGGGAAGCGACGGCGGGGCCTACGAGATCATCGAACGCCTGGGCCACACCGTCACCGAGACCTGGCCCGCGCTCGTCCCGCTGGTCCTGCACGAAGACCACTTCCTCACCGCACTCTCGGGCATCGCGCTCGACGTCGAGCTTACGCTGGCAGGCAACACCGGCAAGGCGATCCACAAACAGGCGGGCCCGTTGCTGTTCACGCACTTCGGCCTCTCGGGACCGGCCGCGATGGACATCAGCCGGCACCTACGCCCCCACAAGCTCGTGAGCGGGGCTTCCAAGCTCACCGCCAGCTTCTGCCCGGACCTCACGTTTGAGCGGCTCGAACAGGTCTGGCTCGACGCCGCGAAGCACCACCCGACCCGTGCCGTGCAGACCCAGCTACGTGGTCGGTTCCCCGAACGCTTCGCGCAGGCGATCCTCGACAAGTACCTGGGCATCGAGCCCGACCTGCCGCTCTCGCAGTTCAGCCGCGACGACCGGCGGGCGCTGTGCCACGCGCTGACGGCGATGCCGCTGCCCGTCGTCGGCGACCGGGGGTTCAAGTACGCCGAGGTCACCGCCGGGGGTGTGCCGATGACGGAAGTCACGACCGCGACGATGGCGAGCAAGCGCTGCGACGGGCTCTACCTCTGCGGCGAGGTGCTGGATGTGGATGGCCGAATCGGCGGGTACAACTTCCAGTGGGCGTGGTGTACGGGTCGGCTGGCCGGGATCGCGGTGGCGACGATGTAGTCGCATCCGGGTGCCACACAACTGTACCGTCTACGGTGATGCTGAGTGCGACAGAACTGTGTCGGCTGCAGCCCCGGCACACAGCAGGCCTGCTGTGTGGCACCCTCGTCCCTTCCACGGTGGGTATCGCTCGCGGACTCGCTCCACCCACCCTACGGCTGGGCGTTGCATCCGCTACTATCCGCGTTGTGATCTCCCGCAAGAACATCCCGAACCTGCTCACCGTCCTCCGGCTCGTCCTCGCGGCGGTGTTCTTCGGTGTGCTCGCGTTCTACCGCTACGACACTGGCGTTGCCTGGCTGCTCATCCCCGCGACCGCCCTGTTCATCGCCGCAGCCGCGACGGATGCGCTCGACGGGTACTACGCGCGGCGGTGGGATGTCGTCTCGAAGTTCGGCCGAATCATGGACCCGTTCTGCGACAAAGTGCTGGTCCTGGGGGCGCTGGTGTTTCTTGCGGGGCCGGGGTTTGCAGCAAGCGGGCTGAGCTATCCCATCGGCGGCCCGCAGGTTCATCTCAGCCAAGCATCCGGCGTCTATCCCTGGATGGTCGTCGTCATGCTCGCGCGTGAGCTGCTGGTCACCGGCATCCGCGGCGAACTCGAAGGCAGTGGCCACAAGTTTGGCGCGAATGTCTGGGGCAAGCTGAAGATGATCCTTCAGTCGGTAGTCGTGCCGGCGGTGCTGGTAATCGTGTACATCATGGAATCGAATCGCAACGACCGCTCAACCCTTGTCATACTCGGCATGATTCAGATCGTGCTCGTCTACGCCACGGTCATCGTCACGATCCTCAGCGGGCTGCCTTATGTCGTGGGCGCAGTCAAGATCTCACGGGCCGATGCGGACAGCGGCGCCGACGATCATTGAGACACCCTGTCTTTCATAAGCCCTTTCTCTCTAGCCTGCCAACAAAACATATGCGGACCTGCCGATAGGCCGGTGGCCGCGTACTGCTGGCTGAGCTGTGCCGTTGAGGCTGATAACCCATGGATTCCCGCTCTTGGTTGGCCGTTTCACGACCATTGGCGGGATCGGCTTATCTGCGCCTCCGACTTGGCCGATGCCCAGAGTGATGCGGCAGGTATTCTCCCGCCGCGCATCGTGCCCCGCGTGCATTTCGTCAGGAGCTCTCATGGACAGCGACCACATCGGACAGATCATGATCGAACGCGGGGTGCTCACCGCCGAGCAGGTCGATCAGGTTCTCGCCAGCCAAGCCGAGCGCTATGCCCCCTTTGGCAAGCTGACCGAGACGATGTTCGGCATCGACGAGCACACGGTCAACGAGGCGGTCGCCGATCAAGTCGCGGGACGCACCCCTTTTACCAAACTCTGCAAAGAGCGGTTCGACCCCGAGGTCTTGTCGCTCTTCACCGCGCGTGAGGCGTGGGACACGCTGGTCCTGCCTATCCGCATGGAAGACGGCGAGTTGCTGTGCGCTACCACGGTCGAGACGCTGTCCAGCGCGATCGAGTTGATGCAGGGCAAGCCCGGCTTGGCCTACCACTTCGTCCTGGCCGAGATGCGACCCATCGAGGAGTTCATCGCGAACCTCTACGCCTACGAGGGTGTGGACGTGGTGGACGACAGCGAAGCGGCGTAGCGCCGGGCCAGCCGGGGGGCGGCGGCCCCCGCGCCCCCAAAAGGGGGAAACCCCCCCCCCCCCCCCGGGGCGGGGGCGCCGCGCGCGCCCGGCCCACACCAAGAAAAAACCGCCCCCCC
>JBCCWH010000075.1:0-16718 GCA_039193915.1 Planctomycetota bacterium | reverse complement strand
GGCGCTCTACGCCAACGACGAGCCGCGACCGTGAGGGAGCGGACCCCCGGCTTGTCTTTACCCCTAGGTCCGCTCCCTCACGGTCGCGACGCGTTGAAACAAACTCCACCTCCGCAAGGAGCCCTACCCATGACGATGTACCCCCCCGCCGCCAACACCCCCGCCCGCAACCGCGCCCGTGCCGGGCTGCGCGGCCGACGGGGCTCGGCGATCATCCTCGTCATCGTCTCGATCGTGCTCATGGCGATCCTCGGCGCCACCTTTGTCCAGGTCGCCCGCTTCGAGCGCGTCGCCACCGGCGGCGAACACATCGACATCGCGATCGACTCGGTCCTGAACGAAGTCGCGGTCGTGCTCGCGCGCGACCTGTACAACGACCGGGGCGACTTCTTCCACCCCCAAGGCAGCGAAGGCGACCTCGGGCCGCTCGCGGGCGGGGGCGATGAGCCCTACGACTACCCCTTCACCAACGCGGCCGCACCCATGGGCCGGCCCGTGGTGTTCGTCAACGGCAACTCCGGCACGGCGCAAGGCGGCCAGTACGACGATGCCTGGCTTGCTTCCACCACCTTGCGGTTTAACTCCACCCAGTGGGCACACCTCAGCGACCTGACCGGCAAGCTCCTGGATAACGGGGCGGGCGGGCTCTACAACAACAGAGACCTGACGACCTTCGGCAACAGCAACCCGGGCGAGGTTGCCTCGCTCGCGGCCATGGTCTCGAACCTCGACCTGAATGACCCGGCCGTTGCCAACCGCCTGGTCGATGCGGACGGCGACGGGATCGGTGACAGCCTTTGGGCCTATGCCCCGGCCGCGGAAATCGCGGGCAAGCGTTATGTCTACGCGATCCGCATCGTAGACCTCTCGTCACGGATCAACATCAACACGGCGATGGCGCAGACGAGCAACGGCGGGACGCTCAGCGCAGGCGACCCCCAGGGCGACAACCCTGTCGAATTGGACGCCAGCGCCTTTGCACTGATCTTTTCCAACAGCTTCTCCGGCTCGACCGGCAACATGGAGGCCGACGAGGTCGCCCGCACAGTCGAGTACCGCCTGAACATGGCACCCGTGGCCTCTCCTTTCCGCGGCTATGTTCGCTGGGGCGATGCGGACCAACAGCGGCGCGGCTACTGGCTGCACGGCGCCTCACTGGTGGATGACGCCATGCTGAGCCACGCCACCTCGGACCCCACCGACCCGATCTACGATTCCGCGCACCCCAACTACGACGCCGCCAACACCTACGGCCTCGACGACCTGGCCGAGCTGCTTCACCGCGGCGGGCTCAACAACCCCAGCGTTTTCAGCAAGCTCGAAAACGACATGCCGCTCTTGCTGCGACGCGACGACCTCGCCGAAACCCGCTTTGACGATGCTTCGCCGCTCATCGGCTTCAACACCGTAGATGCCGGCGATTACCTGCGTTTCAACCCCCGGCTCTGGGTCACGACCGCCAGCGGCGCGATGGCGATCGCCCCGTCGGCCGCCACCGCCGGCACGACCCTGCAAGACCCCGACAGCAACGGCGACTCGGTGCCCGAGCGCGTCCTGCAGGCCGACATCAACGGCAGCAACGTCCTGGAACTCCTCGACCAGATCCGCGAGACGCTGGAAGTCAACGGCGGCGTGCCTGTCCCTGCCCACCTGCCCACCCATGCGGCGATGGCGGCGCAGCTCGCCCTCAACCTCACCGACATGCGTGACCCGGACAACCGCCTTCGTAAACAAACCGTCGCGGGCGATGAGTGGTGGGGGATGGAAGCGCTGCCGTTCCTGTCCGAAGCCTACATCCATCGGGAATACCTGCCACCGCCGCCGTCGATGCCCGACCCGGTGACCGGGTTCTACACGCTGGTCTACGATACCCCGACCCCGGCGAACCCCAACCCCGACTACGCGATCGAAATCCGCAACCCGTTCAACCGGCCGATCTCACTCGAACACGTCTACCTGTTTATCAATGGCAGCAACATCGATGGCTCTGTCGGCCTCGCCGGCGGTGACCTCACGAGCCTCGGCGCCGGGGTTCCCTCGGAACTCGATGTCGGTGAATCGCTGGTGCTGTACCGGCAGGACCCGCTATCGACCGCGGACTTCCCCGCCAACGTGACCGGGGCCGACTACCTCGTAGAACTCCCCGTCGGAGCGATCGATTGGCCGACCGGTGTCGATGGCGAGCCTGTGTTCGTCGAGCTTCGTGCCGAGGAGCAGACCAATGCCAACACGTCCCTCGACTGGGGCTATAGCATTCTGCAGGCGGAAGTCGCGCCGGATGTCATCACGATCAATGATTCCCCCACCGATCATGACCCGATCCTCCATCCGCGCCCGCAGGTCCAGATCAGCTATCAAGGCGTCAGCCAGCCTAACTTTGCCGCGGGGACGGGGACCGGGCTCGATATGCTTCGGCTCGAACCCTCCGACTATCAGCAACTGCGGCTCGAACCCAACGTGATCCCTCCGCCGGTCCCCGCCTACGCACTGGGCGACCCGACCAAGCCCGCCGGCGGGACCTTCGCCAGTTCATGGGACACCGGCGATCAGCAGTGGCTGTTCCTGGATAAGCAGACGAGCGCCAGCGACGTTCAGGGGCGTATCCCCTATGTCGCGGACATTCTGACCGTGCCCATCATCGGGCCCAACAGCCCAGGGACCTCGCCGGTATCGGCAACGCTGAACGGCTCCTCGCTGGGGCAGGTCATCGCCGTCCCCAACCCGGCCCGGCTAGATGACCTCATGCTGGAGTATCGGCGAAACGAGCCCGGCTCAACCTTCGCCACCATCGACCCGTCGCTCGACCCGCTGCGCGTGCCCCACGGCGTCCTCCTGCTGTCCCGCTTGACGGCACACAGCCCCATGGTGGATGGGATCGACCTGGACGGCGATTCGTTCAACGAAAACGGCGGGTCGCCTGATGTCGACGAAGTCTTCGTCCCCGGAAAAATCAACATCAACACCGCGACGCGCGAGATACTCGTCGCCGCACTCCCCTACCCCACTTTGGACATGCGGCAACTGGTCGCAGACCGCATCATCGCGTTCCGCGAGAACGACAACACGTTCCTGACCACGCCGGGCCTCTCGCTGACCGATGCAAGGCCAGCGGTCAATTCCCGCACCGGGCTTGGGATCGCTCACATGGGCGAGCTGCTCGAACCGATCGACAGCGACATCGACGACTACCTCGCCGCAAACCCCGGTGTCGGCACGCTTGACACCAACATCAACGGCCAGAACCCGGACTGGAACAATACCCAGACCGGTGTCAACGGCCCCGCGACCAACGGCTCGTACCCCAACGAGCCGACCTACGGCTCGACCGCCGACTACATCACCGGCGACCGGGAAGAAGACCTGATGTTGGCGAAATGGCTCAACGAGGTGTGCGGGACGCGCAGCGATGTCTTCGCGGTGTACCTCGTCGTGCAGGGGTTCCCGGAAGGCAACTTCGGGGCCGGGCCTGTCGAGTCGGCGCGTGTCATCGCGGTGTTCAGCCGGTCCAATGTCCGGCAGGTCGGCGACAAGGCCCAGCTCCTCGCCGTGCGTCGTGTGGAGTAGGCGGTGTGGCTCGTGGCCTGAAGAAGTTTGGCCCGAGCATCATCCGCAAGCCCGCACGGCCTGGGCTTGGACACACTACGCAAGCCTCAAGCTCTCCCCCCTCAACCCAACCCACCCCCCACGGGCCGCCTGAACCACCACCGGGCGGCCTGTGGTTTTTACGGTAGGGGCATAGGGGCCGAGGGGCCGAGGGGCCGAGGGGCCGAGTGTTGTGCTGCTTCAGTTGGCCCCTTGGCTCCAATCCCAACTCATACGGAACCCAGGAAAATCGCGCGCGTTGGTTGGGTGCCACATAGCGCAGCTATGTGCTATCGCACCTGTGGCTCGGCACATAGCTGCGCTATGTGACACCCACGGGACGCCTTCGGATTTCCTCGGATCCATATCAGATCCGGCAGACATCGCTGACGTAGTGCACCTGGATCGTGTTCGTCGTGCCGGGCACGCCCATGGGCCAGCCGCGGACCATGACGATCGGGTCGCCGGGTTCGGCCCATCGGCGGCCGAGTAGCTGCTCGTCGGCGTGGGCAAAGAGCCGGTGTGTATCGGCGGGCGGTGTCGCCAGGACAGGGTGCACGCCGAAGAGCAACGCGAGCCGACGAAGCACCTTTGGGTCCGGGCACAGCGCGACGACCGGGACAGGCAGCCGGGCCTGGCTCATGTAGCGCACCCCGCCGCCGGTCTGGGTCCACATGACGACGCAGCGTGCGGCCAGCTCGCGGACGATGACCGCGACCCCATGCGCGAGCGCTTCGGGGCGGGACTCCGACGCGCCGGCCATGTGCGGCGACTGCATGTAGCGTGCGCGGTCGAGCGCGTAGTAGGCCTCGGCCCGCGCGGCGGTGCGCGCCATGTAGTTCACGGCCTGGACCGGGTACTTGCCCACCGCCGTCTCGCCCGAGAGCATCGTCGCGTCAGCGCCATCGAGGATCGCGTTGGCGACATCACCCACCTCGGCGCGGGTCGGGGTGGCGCTCTCGATCATCGACTCGAGCATCTGCGTCGCCACGATCGCGGGCTTGCCGACGGCATGCGCCTTCTGGATGATCTGCTTCTGCAGGATCGGCACGCGCGGTAGATCCATCTCGACGCCCAGGTCGCCGCGCGCGACCATCACGCCGTCGGCCGCGCCGAGGATGCCGTCGAGTTCGCGGATCGCCTGGGGCATCTCGACCTTCGCGATGATCGGGATCCGCCCGGCACCCGCACCTTTGCCCGGCAGCGACGCGGCGGTCTCGGCCAGCAGTGCCTTGAGCTCGTCGATGTCACCGCCTTTGCGGACAAAGCTCAGCGCGAGGTAATCGAAGCCCGCCTCGACCGCCCACGCGGCGCATTCGCGGTCCCACTGGGTCAGCGACGGCGCAGAGAGGTCCGAGTCTGGGAGGTTGATCCCCTTTTTGGCCGAGAGCGTTCCGCCGACAACAACACAGCAGATCAGTCGGGGGTCGTCCGGGCGGCGGCCGTTGGCGGGGCTGTCGGTCGCGCGGACTTTGTCGGTGATCAGCATCCTCACCGCGCCGTCGTTGATCAGCAGCCGATGGCCGGGCTCGGCGTCATCGACCATATCGGGGTAGGTCGTGCCGACCGTGACGACGCCGGTGTCGGGGTCGCGTGTTGCATTGACCGCGCGTTGGGTGATCTCGACGTGATCGCCGGCGGCGAGTTCGAGCTTGCCCTCGGGGGTATCGACGCCGAGCATACGGATCTTCGGGCCGCAGAGGTCGCCCAGCGCCGCGACGGGTTCGCCGGTCTGTTCGCCGGCCTCGCGTACAACCGCGAGTGTTTGTTTGAACTGGTCGATCGTTCCGTGGGAGAAGTTGATGCGGAAGACGCGCGCGCCCTCTTCGATGAGCCGGACCGCGGTGGGGACCTGCGCGCTGGCGGGGCCGAGCGTCGCCAGGATTTTTGTGAGGATCGGGCGGTCCGTCGAGTCGGTCATGCGTAGGCTCTTGGAATGTTCAGGCGGCGCGTGCGGCACGGTCGGTCGGCCGACGGCGTGAGCGCGGGAGAGGCGGGGTCGCGGCGTCGGTGATGACCGGCTCGAGCGTCGGTGCCGCCGAGTTTTCGGCTGGTTTCTGCTGGACTGGCGCATCGACGAGCGCCACCAGCGGCGCGAGCGCGCGGTGCCAGGTGTAGTGGGTCTCGACGCGTTCGCGGGCGGCGGCGGCGATCGTCGCGGCGCGGCCTGGATCACGGAGCAACGCCGTCACGGTATCGCAGAACGCGTCGGCGCCGTGCGCAGTCAGCAGGTGTTCGCCCGGGACCGCGTCGATCCCGCGCGCCGCCTGCGGCGTGCACACGACCGGCCGGCCACACGCCATCGCCTCGAGCACCTTGTTCTGGACCCCCGGCGCGATCCGCATCGGCGCGACCGAAACCGCCGCGCTGTGCAGGTACGGCCGAACGTCCGGCACCGCCCCCACCACACGCACGCCCTGCAGCTTGTGGAGCGCACGCACCGAAGCGCCCGGGTCTTTGCCGACGATGACAAACCGAGCCCCAGAAACTTTCGCGCGGATCTGTGGGAACACACGCCGGGCGAACCAGTTCACCGCCTCGGCGTTGGGCCGATACGACATCACGCCCGTAAACACACACACCGGCCGATTACACGGCGGCGCGGGCTTGTAGTGGTTCATGTCCACACCGTTGCCCGCGACCGTCGGTGTCACGGCACACGTCACCGAGCGCTCGTAGACACGTGCCTCGTTACGCGAGATCACGCTGATCGCGTCGGCGTGCACCACCCGCCCCGCTTCATAGCGGCGAAGCTGACGCGCCTCGGCCGCGTACACCGCGCGCATCGGGCCAAAGCCCGCCTTCGCATACCGCGCCCATTTGGCGCTATCGACATCGACCAGATCGAGCACGTGCCGGACCGGTTGGCCGCCGCACTTCTGTATCGCTTCTGCGTAGTGGGCCATGCCCGTGCAGAACGTGACGACGACATCGAAGGGCTGTTCGAGGTGCGTCTGGACCAACTCGTGGATGAGCCCGGGGTGCGTGTACGCGGCGGGTGTTGCGGCACGGCCCTGCAAGAGTGCGCGGGCGGCGCAGGCCCGGCGGCGCATCGGGCGGATGCGTTGGTAGATGATGTCGGCATGCAAACGGAGCCCGTCGATCTGCTGATCGGTCGGTGGCGCGTCACAGCACGTGCCGAGCGTGACATCGTGGAAACGCGCTAGCGCCTTGAGCAGGTGGTACGAGCGGATACGGTCGCCGCGGTCGGGCGGGAAGGGCAGGCGGTGTGTCAGCAGCAGCACGCGCTTGCGTCGCGCCGCGGCCCGGCCCGGGGGCTGGGCGTTCGGGGTGGCGTGCGTAGCGATAGGGGAGGGGGTGTGTGGCGTCACCCTCCATTCATCGGGCCGCGACGCCCGATCACCGCAACAACGCCGACCACGACGAAGGTCCGAAAAAACACCCCCGCATCGCTGCGGGGGTGCCGGTGACGTCTTGAGTTTTCTTTCGCTCGCCGCTTACTCGGGCTGCGGCTGGCCGGTGACGTGTGTCGGGTCGGCGACGGCGAGGGTCGCGCCGGTCTTAGGCACCAACACCGCGTAGTACGGGTAGGTCATCACCGCGGCGGTCACTTCATCTTCGCCGGGCGCGTTGGCGGTGAACTGCACGGCCAACTCGCTGCCGACCTGCTGGATCGCATCGATATGGACCCAGTAGCCGCCCGAGGGCTTCTCGCCCAAGGCAACAACAACGACATCGTGTGCATCGAAGTCCATCGGCGCGGGGCAGGCCTCGGCGAAACCGCCGCCCTCCCACTGCGCCTGGCTGGTGATGAGGTACGTCCCGGCGGTGGACAGCGCATCGCTGCTGCCGGCGATGCCGTTCGCCATCTCCACCGGCTCGGCGAGCTGCAGCGCGCCCGACGACGCGGGGCCGCCATCGCTCTTACAGCCGATCAACACAGCCGCAGGCGTCAGCGCCGCGACCCACAACATCTTCTTCCATTCGATTGTCATTGCCATCATGTGTCTCCAAGTTCGGGGTTTCACCCGGGCGAAGGCACCATCATAACGCAACAGGCCAGGCAAGGCTCAACACGACCGCGCCCTACTTCTTCACCAGCACCATGCCGTTGAATGTTCGGCCTTCCTTCCGATACTTGCGCTCAAAGTTAGTGCCCACCAACTCCCCGGGCTTGGCCGAGGCGGGCGAGACGAAGGGCTCAATGTCATAGAGGTCTTTGACCTGCTCGGCGTGCTCCTGCATCCACGCCCAATACTCCAGGTGGTCGGTCGCGACCCGGATACGTCCGCCCGGGACGAGCACGCGGTAGAGGTCGCCGCGGAGGAAAGGCGTCTGGAACGTCCGCCGTTTGTGATGGCGGGCCTTGGGCCAGGGGTCGGGGAAGTACCAGTGGAATGCGTGCACACTCGCGTCGGGCACGTAGTGTCGCAGGAACAAGACGCCGTCGGCGCGCAGCATCTGCACCTGCCGCAGGTTGAGCCGACGCATACGGTCGGCCGCGTACTTGTAGAACGCCGAGGCCCACTCGATGCCGAGGTAGAGCACATCGTCGTGCAGCGGCGCTTCCTGCGCGAGGAACGTGCCCTTGCCCGAGCCTAACTCGATCTCGAGCTTGCGGGGTTTGCCGTCGGCGTCGAGTTGAACGTCGCCGGGAAACCAAGTGCGCAGGTCCAGGTGGTTGGACCCCGGCGGGCTGCCGAAGTCCGCGAGTTCAGGCAGGTCCGCCTGGTCCCGGCCAAAGCCGGTGGTATCCATCGTCTGGGTTTTGGAGATGCCTTTGCTCATGGGTAAAGGATAGCAATCCATTGAAGCGGTTATTCCCCAACCGCTGACGGTGTCGAAAGGCTATGAAGCCTGGCGGGGCGCTTGGGGCTTGAGTTTATGCCTGCTCGTATGTCCAGGCACCATCAGGTCGGACGGCGCGAAGCGGCGGGGCCGGGGAGACTGAACGGCTCTGCCCATTCGGGTGGCTACAGGATGTCGAGCGAGCGGATCGCGCGGGCGAGACGGGCGATGCCCTCGCGGATCTGTTCGACGGTCGGGACACCCACCGCGAGGCGGATCGTGTTGGTCGGCGGGGTGCGGATCGGGTCGATCGGGTAGCAGTACACACCGGGCAGAAAAAGCACACGTTCGGCTAACGCGCTCTCGAACAGCGAGCCGGCCTGGGTCGTGTCGATCGACTCGGGCAGCGTGAGCCAGACATAAAGCCCGCCCTTGGCCTTGGTCCACGTCACGCCGTCGATATCGCCGAGGTGTTCTTCCAATGCGGCATGGGTCGCCTCGAGCTTCTCAGCGTACGCACGCTTGAGCACCTCGACGTGCTCAGCAAACGCGCCGGTCTGCATCGCCCGGTGGATCACGTGCTGGCAGAAGTTACTCGAACCGAAATCGCGCCCGCCCTTGCTCAGCTTGACCGGGTCGGTCAGCCCCTCGGGCAGCAGGCCGTAACCCGTCTTGAGCCCCGGCGCAAATGGTTTGGAAAACGTCTGGCACAACGCGACGTACTGGTTGTCGGTGTCGTACGACTTGATCGAGCGTGGCGTCTCACCCGCGTACGTCAGCTCACGGTACGCGGCGTCTTCGAGCAGCACGATGCGGTGGCCGGCCTTTTCGCTGTAGCGTCTCACGACATCGAGCAGCTGCGGGCGGCGCGCGGCGCTGAGCGTGATGCCCGTCGGGTTCTGGTGGTAGCTGACGTTGTAGACGATCTTGACCTTGCTCAGTTGACCCGCGGCGTGGAGCCCTTCGAGCAGGTGTTCGAGCTTCGCCGGGTCCATGCCGTCGGTGTCGAGGTCAACCGAACGGACCGTCGCGCCAAAGGAAGTCAGCGCGGAGGTGTAGACAAAATACGTCGGCCAGCCGGCGATGACGATGTCGCCCTCGTCGACGAGCACCTCGGTGAGCGTGTGCAGGAGCTGCTGGCTGCCGGTGGTCACGACAATATCTGCGGCGCTGCACGACGCGGGCAGGGCTGCGCCGGCCTTGGCCTCGAGGTCTGTGAGATGCGCGAAGAGCGCCTCGCGGAATGCATCGAACCCCTCGGTCGTGCCGTACTGCAGCGCGGCCCGTGCCGCATCGTCCGACCCGAGGATGTCGCGGATCAGCGGCGAGACCGCGTCGGCGGGGAGGGTGTCATAGTCCACCAGCCCAGCGGCGAGGGAGATGATGCCCGGGTCCTTGAGCGCAAGCCGGATCATTTCGCTGATGGGCTGGTCGTTGGCGTGCCGCGCGGCGCGCGAAAGGCCGAGGGGGCGGCCGGTGGCGGCGGGCGTCAGGGGCTGGGTCGTCGTCATAGCAGGCGCATCCAGTGGACGGGGGCGGATCGGACCCATCATGATAGAGGGGTAAGCGTCAGACCGCGACGAGGTGTTCGCGGAGTATCGCGGTCGCCTGGTCTTTCGTTAGCGCACCGGCGGCGACACGGATCACAAACTGCTCGGCTTCGGCATGGCTGAAATCAAGCGTGTAGCCGTGGTCGTCAAGAAAGTAGAGCGTCACTGAAAACGCCACTCGCTTGTTGCCATCCACAAAGGCATGGTTCTTGGCCAAATGAAACAGATACGCCCCCGCCATCGCGGGGAGGTCCTCATGGACATACTGACCCCCAAACATCGCGCACGGCATCGCGAGCGCGGATTCGAGCAGGCCCACGTCGCGGACCCCGGCATCCCCGCCGTAGCGGTCGATCTGGTCTTGATGCAGAGCGAGGGCGATCTCGGTTGTCACGAATCGGATGGCATCCACCGGGCCCTACTCCGCAAGCTTCTTAAAGACCGGACCCCAGCGCTCATTGAGACGGTCCATCCGCTGGTCGAAGTCTGCAGGCAAACCGTTGTCCGGCTTCCTGCGAAAGAACAAGCCATCTTCTCGTCGGGTGAGCTCCAGTTCGGTGTTTTCATCAATCCCCAGCAGCTCCAGGATCGGCTTATCGATCACCAGCGCCAGGGAGTTGCCGTGCTTGGAGAGTTTTTTGGTCATCATGATGACAGCCACCTTTCGTTATAACGAATGTATTATATCGGTTGCAACGAGCTCGGGCTAGAGTGCGATGAAAAAACCCGCCGGGGAGGCGGGTTTTGTGGGTTTGAGGTTGAGAGGCGGCGAATCAGTCGCCGTCTGTGGCTGGGGCGGCCTCGCCGTTGCCTTCGCCTTCGTCCGCGGCGTCGGTGCCGTTGTCTTCGGTATCGGGCAATACCCGTTCGCCGTGCTGCGTCCGGGCTTCTTCGACCTGGACATCATCGTCACCTGCCGCGTGATCGGCGGGGTGACCGGCAGCGCCGTCGTCCTGGACAGCCGGAGCCAGCTTGGCCTCATCCCAGATCGGGACGTTGGAGATCATCGGGGCGATGACGAGGGAGACGATGGCCATGACGTTGATGAAGATGTTCATCGACGGGCCGGAGGTGTCTTTGAGCGGGTCGCCGACGGTGTCGCCGACGACGGTGGCGCTGTGGCCTTCGCTGCCCTTGCCGCCGCAGTTGCCTTCCTCGACATACTTCTTGGCGTTGTCCCAAGCCCCGCCGGAGTTGGACATCATCAGTGCAAGCAGGACACAGCCGATGAGTGCGCCGATGAGCATGCCCGCGAGGGTCTCGCCACCGAGGATGAAGCCGACCAGCACGGGCGAGCCGACGGCCAGCAGCGCGGGGAGGATCATCTTCTTGAGCGCGGCCTTGGTCGCGATGTCGACACAGCGGGTCGCGTCGGGCTCCGCCTTGCCTTCAAGCAGGCCGGGGATCTCTTTGAACTGCCGGCGGATCTCCGTGATCATCTCGTTCGCCGCCGAGCCGACGGCCTTCATGGTGATGGCACCCGAGAGGAACGGGAGCATACCGCCGATGAACACGCCGACGAGGACGGGCGCGTGGTTGACGCCGAGTTCGAGCCCGGCCTTGCCGGCGTCGTCGAGCGCGTGGTTGATGACCTCGACGAAGGCCGCGATCATCGTCAGTGCCGCGAGGCCGGCCGCACCGATGGCGAAGCCCTTGCCGATGGCGGCGGTGGTGTTGCCCACGGCGTCGAGGCCGTCGGTGATCTTGCGTGTGTCTTCGCCCATGCCGGACATCTCGGCGATGCCGCCGGCGTTGTCCGCGACGGGGCCGTAGGCGTCGATGGCCATCGTGATGCCGACCGTGCCGAGCATGCCGACTGCGGCGATGCCCACGCCGTAGAGCCCGGCGAAGTGGTGCGATGCCAGCACGATGCCCGCGATCGTGAGCAGCGGCACGGCGACGGACTCGAGCCCGACGGCCAGGCCGTTGATCATCACGGTCGCGACGCCGGTTTCAGAAGAGTGCGCGATATCGCGGACGGGCTTACCGCCCGTGTAATACTCGGTAATCAGGCCGATGACGATGCCGCCCACGGCACCCGCGGCAACGCAGAACCAGACATCGAGCGCAACCCCGAGGAAACGGATCGCAAGTGCGGACGCGAGGATAAAGAGGATCGCCGAGCCAAACGTCCCGACCCGCAGCGCGGCCGCGGGTGCCCGGCCGGCCGAAGCCTTGACCAGGAAAATGCCAATCAGCGAGCAGATCAGGCCGAGCGTCGTCAGCCCGAGGGGCAGATACATCAGCGTGCTTTTCGCGAAGGCGATGGCCGCGTCTGTGGACATATCGACAGGCGCATCGACCAGCCCTGTCGTCGTCACCTTGACGGGGCTGCCCGGCGTGCTGGTCGCGACCATGGTCGCGGCGATCGCGATCGTCGCGATCTGGGCGCCGCAGTAGCTTTCAAAAATATCCGAGCCCATGCCCGCGACGTCGCCGACGTTGTCGCCGACGTTGTCTGCAATCACGCCCGGGTTGCGGGGGTCGTCTTCCGGGATGCCGGCCTCGACCTTACCCACGAGGTCGGCCCCGACGTCGGCGGCCTTGGTAAAGATGCCGCCGCCCACACGGTAGAACAGCGCGACCAGCGAGGCCCCCATCGCGAAGCCGTGGATGATGTGTGCGCCCGCCGCGGGGTCGTCCTGGTGTGCGACGAAGAAGTAGAACAGGCCACCGATGCCGATGAGCCCCATCGACGCGACCGTCAGCCCCATGACCGACCCGCCGAAGAACGCGACCGACAACGCCTTGGCGGCGCCGTGCTCGTTCGCGGCGACGGTGGTGCGGACGTTCGCCTTGGTCGCACAGTACATGCCGATGAACCCGGCGATCGAGGAGCAGATCGCCCCGGCGAAGAACGCGATGCTCTCGTTCCAGTCCTTGGACCACCCGACCGCGCCGCCGATCAGCAGCGCGAAGATCCCGAGGATCACGAACTCACGTTTCATAAACGTCATCGCGCCTTTGTGGATTGTCTCGGCGATCTGCGCGACCTTGCCTTCGCCGCCCGAAGACTTCAGGATCGACAGAAGGATGAAGCCCGCCGCAACGAGCCCGAAGACCCCCATCAGCGGGGTGACCAGGTAGAGGGTGTCAAGCATAAGTAGCACTCGATCTATAGATAAGGGCACCGCCCCCGGGGCTTCCTCCTATGGATGCTCCGCCGGGGCGTGGGTAAGGGATCGGCTAAACCGCGGGGAGAGGCCCCAAACGCGGGGCGGAGATTGTAACGAGCCCGTTCAGCCACCGCCAGCACTTTTTTATCACACGTCGCAAATACTCCCCCCCCACTGCGCACACCCCAAAATCTGCCCAACACGCCTCTTGAGAGCCAGGCCCGACGCACGCGGCCCCCGTTTCGTTAACAATATCCCCACGTCCACCCGATCATCCAACACAAGCTGCGGCCAAGCCAGTGACGCCACAGCCTAAAATGCAAACAAAATCCGATCAAGCTGCCATGCAAATCCAACTCCCCGACGGCTCGTCCCGTGAACTCCCCGAAGGTGCCTCCGCCTACGACCTCGCCGCCAGCATCGGCGAAGGCCTCGCCAAGGCCGCGATCGGTGCCCGCGTCAATGGTGAACTCGCCGACCTCCACCGCCCCCTGGCGGAGGCCGCTTCAGCGGCCGGCGCTTCGGACCCCAGCGCCCCCATCAACGTCGCCATCATCACCGCCCCCCGCCTCAATAAAAAAGGCATCCCCAACTACCGAGACGAACAGCACAAGGCCGACGCGCTGTACCTGCTCCGACACTCCGCCGCCCACGTCATGGCCGAGGCCATCGAAAAACTCTGGCCCGACACGCAGCTCGCCTACGGCCCCCCGCTCGACAACGGCTTCTACTACGACCTCAAACTCGATACCCCCATCAGCTCCGACGACTTCGAGAAGATCGAGCAAGAGATGCGCAAGATCGTGGAGGAGGACCGCGCCTTCTCACGGTACGAGCTTTCGATGAGCGATGGCTTCGCCAAGCTCGAAAACGAGAACAACAAATACAAGATCGATAACGCCGAGAAAGCAAAAACCAACGGCGCATCCACCCTGTCGTGGTACGTCACCGGCGACGCCCCCGCCAACCCCCAATCCCCAACTCCCAACTCCCAGTGGGAAGACCTCTGCCAGGGTCCGCACGTCGATCGCACCTCGCGCATCGCCGCGTTCAAGGTCATGTCCGTCGCGTCCTCCAACTGGCACGGCGACGTCAACTCTGACCGCTTCCAACGCGTCTACGGCACGGCCTTCTTCTCACAGGCCGAGCTCGACCAGCACCTCGACAACCTCGAAGAAGCACGCAAACGCGACCACCGCGTCGTCGGCCAAAAACTCGGGCTCTTCGGGATCGACGAAAAAGTCGGTCAGGGGCTCATCCTCTGGAAACCCAAGGGCGCGGTCGTCCGCGACGAGCTCCAGAAGTTCATCGGCCAACACCTCGAACGCCAGGGCTACCACCAGGTCTTCACACCACACATCGGCAAGCTCGACCTTTACCGAACCTCCGGCCACTTCCCCTACTACGCCGACTCGCAGTTCCCCCCGCTCGTCGACAGCGACCTCATGCGCAAACTCGCGGATGAGGGCTGTTCGTGTGGCGACCTCGCCGCGCGCATGAAGGACGGCGACATCGAGGGCTACATGCTCAAGCCCATGAACTGCCCGCACCACATCCGCATCTTCGCCAGCGACAAACACAGCTACCGCGACCTGCCCATCCGGCTGGCCGAGTTCGGCACGGTCTACCGCTGGGAACAGTCGGGCGAGCTCGGCGGCATGACGCGCGTCCGCGGCTTCACGCAGGACGACGCGCATCTGTTCGTCACGCCCGACCAGTTGGCCGACGAAGTCATGGGCTGCATCGAGCTCGTCAAGATCATCTTCAAGACGCTGGGCATGGACGACTACCGCGTCCGCGTCGGCATGCGCGACCCCGACAGCTCGAAGTTCGTCGGCGACCCGGAAGACTGGGACCGCGCCGAGGCCGCCTGCATCGCCGCCGCCGAATCGCTCGGCGTCCCGTTCTCCCAAGAGCCCGGCGAAGCCGCGTTCTATGGGCCCAAGATCGACTTCGTCGTGCGCGATGTCATCGGACGCGAATGGCAGCTCGGCACAGTCCAGGTCGACTACCAGCTCCCCCAACGCTTCGACCTCGAGTACATCGGCAGCGACAACAAGCCACACCGCCCGATCATGATCCATCGCGCACCCTTCGGCTCCATGGAACGCTTCATCGGCGTCCTCATCGAACACTTCAACGGCCAGTTCCCGCTCTGGCTCAGCCCCGAGCAGGCACGCGTCCTGCCCGTCAGCGACAAGTTCGTGGACTACGCCAAGGAAGTCGAAGCGCGCCTGAAACAGGAACGCCTGCGCGTCACGCTTGACGCAGGTAACGACCGACTGGGCGGCAAGATCAAGTCGGCGGAGGAAGACCGGCTGCCGTACATGCTCGTCGTCGGCGGCAAGGACGCCGAGGCCAAGACCGTCAGCGTCCGCCACCGCGACGCGGGCGACCTGGGCGCGGTGCCGCTCGAACAGTTCGTACAGAACCTCGTCCGCGAGCGCGACACGCAGTCGCTCGAACCGATCACTTAAGCGAGCTGTTATCCGCCCCCCGCCAGGCGGCGCCGGCGCAACGCGCGCGAAAAAACCCCCCCCGGTGCCGCGGCGGCGGAAGCGAGTAGGGTCCGGCGGGTGAGGGCCATGGCAGTATTCCTTTCCGATCCATTATAATCAGGAGATAGCGCCAAAGGCTCACAGAACACGTGCGCGGGTGCACAGAGGGGCTCACATGTCTGACAACAAAACGCGACCAACCGATGTCTCTCCCGCTGAGGTGATTGCGGCCATCGAGCATCCCACCCGCCGTGCGGATGCGCAGACGCTCGACGCCCTCTTCCGCCGTGTCACGGGATGGGAGCCGCAGATGTGGGGCCCTTCCATGGTGGGCTATGGGTCCTATCACTACAAATACGCCAGCGGGCGGGAGGGCGACATGCTCGCCACCGGCTTTGCGCCGCGCAAGAGCAATCTGTCGATTTACATCATGCCGGGCTATGCCGATTTCCACGGCGTGTTGGGCCGTCTTGGCAAACACAAGCATGGCAAGGCCTGCCTTTACATCAATAAGCTGGCGGATGTGGATTTGCAGGTGTTGGAAGAGCTTGTGCGCGCGGGCCTCAAGGACCTGTCGTCGAAATACCCCGTGACGCCGAGCTGATACTGGACATGGTGGAGACAGCGTGAGAGAGAGCCGCGCTCAAGGAGACGCTCCATGAACATCACACGCTTTGCGCCGTCACCCACTGGCTATCTACACATCGGCAACTTGCGCCCGGCGCTGATGAATTTCCTGATCGCCAGGAAGGCGGGCGGCACCTTCATCCTGCGCATCGATGATACGGATCCTGAGCGTTCAAAGCAGGAATTCATCGACGCGATTTTTGAGGATCTGACGTGGCTCGGGCTCGCTTGGGACCGGGTGGAGTATCAGTCGAAGCGCCTGGAGCGCTATGAGGATGCGGCCGAGAAAATGCGCGGGATGGAGCGGCTCTATGAGGCGTTTGAGACCCCGACGGAGCTCGATCTCAAACGCAAGAAGCAACTAAATATGGGCAAGCCTCCGGTCTATGATCGCGCCGGACTGAAGCAGTCTGAAGAAGAACGGGCCGCTTTCGAGGCCGAAGGCCGCAAAGCCCATTGGCGTTTCGTTCTGCCGAACCACGACGGCGACCCTTTCGAGACGAGACGGACGGATGTCACGTGGGATGACCTGTGCCGGGGCAGCCAGTCCGTCGATCTCGCGTCGCTGTCCGATCCGGTCCTGATCCGCGCGGACG
>JBCCWH010000074.1:0-16862 GCA_039193915.1 Planctomycetota bacterium | reverse complement strand
GGTGGGGTGTGTGGCTGCCGCGGGGCGGCGGCCCGCCGGGGTGGGGTCTTGTGGGGGGGGGGGGGCGCCCCCCCCCGCCCCCCTCTGTGTTGGGGGGGGGGTGGGGGCCGCCCCCGCCCCCCCCCCCCCCCCCCCCACCCTACATAGACGGCTCACGCGATCGGCAACCGAAGGCCGCCGGCTCGACGTCGCTAGTGTTCACAGGCACACCCTGCATGCTGCACATCTTCCCAGGCCACACCGGCGAGCTGGATCAACTCTTCGGGCTGGATGAACGCCCCGCTGCCGTGCGATGCGGGCGGCAACGCCGCGAGACGGTCCAAAACATTCTGCTTGAACGTGTCCGCGCCGAAACGATACACCGGCGGGCTGGCGTCGTAGTCGGGGTAGTCGTCGGTGATGAGTGCCTCGAGGTCGGAGATGCGTGTGTCGGGCGCGGGGTGCGTCGCGAGCCACTCGGGGCCGCCCCCCCCGCCGCCGGCCTCACGCAGAATCTCCATCACCTGGATCTGCGCAACGGGGTTGTACCCGAGGTTGGTCATGTAGCGGACGCCGAGCGCATCCGCCTCGGTCTCGTTAGACCGGCTGTACTTCAATAGATAGAGCTGCCCGCCCGCCGCAGTGCCCAGCCCGAGGTACTGGCCCCACTCCGAGTCGCTCGCCGCCCCGCCGATCGCGACCCCCGCGATCAGCACCTGCACGCCGATCGCCTTGGTCATGCGTTCATTGCCATGGCGGGCCGTGACGTGGCCGATCTCGTGCCCCAGCACCCCGGCGAGCTGCGCCTCGTTAGTCATCTTCTCCAGCAGCCCCCGGCTGATAAACACCTTCCCACCGGGTAGCGCGAACGCGTTGATCACCGCCGAGTCGAGCACGAAGAACTCCCACTCCAGGTCCGGGTTCTCGCTCTGCGCGGCGAGCTCCTGGCCAAGCTGCGAGACAAACTCCACGACAAGCCGGTCCCCCACCTGCCCGCCGGACTGGTCGAGGAACTGCGGCGCCGCCTCGGCCCCCATCTGGATCTCGTCCTCCCAAGATAGCGCCAAGAGCTGCGACCGCCCCGTCGCGGGGTTCGTCGTACACCCCGCCAGCGGTGCAAGCACGAACACCAACACTGCCAGCAGGGTCCAATACGGTCGTCGGCGAGGCATGGGGCGGGCTCCGAGGGGCTTCGTCGGTCGAGTCACGGGTTGGATTCTAGCAAGGAAGCGCACGCGATCGGCGGCCATCCCAACTATCGGTCGCGCGGAAGGTCCGATCACGACCGCCTGACCGGCGAGTGGCGCTGATCGCCGTCAGGCCCGATGAACCTCGTACACGGCCGCGAGGCAGGACGCCCGCCGCCGATCCGAAGACCGGGCCGCCGTGGCCCGCCCGACTCAGGGGGGAACGTCTCGGACACGTTTCAGGGAAGACCAGCCCAGGCCGATCGGCCACCAACTGCGGAGCACGCAACCGATGCCCACCCGACCCAACGCCATCCTCGACCGTTTCTTCACCTGCCTGATCTCGGGCGACCGGCCCGGCGCCAGGCAGGTGATGGACGAGCTCTTCGAGGCCGACTGCCCAGCCGAGAAGATCGCCAGCAACCTGATCTGGCCCACCCTGCACAACCTGCAGACCATGCGCCGTAACGATCAGCTCACCGCGCTGGCCTTCAACTACGCCACCCGCCTGATGCGCGGGATCACCGACCAGCTCCAGCTCCGGCTTGAGCAGAAGGACGCCCGGGGGATCAAGTGCCTCGTCGTCTGCGGGGCCGAGGAATCCGAAGAACTGGCCGGCCAACTCACCGCAGACCTGCTCGAGGCCGACGGCTACGAGGTCTACTTCACTGGCGGCGGGATCGCGAATGACGAGATCGTCGAGCAGCTCGGGCAGATCAAAGCCGACAAACTGGTCATCTTCGGCGCGATCGCCCCCACCGTGCCGCAGACGCGTCAGCTCATCGACCGGCTGCACGACATCGGCGTGTGCCCGAACATTCAGATCATCGTCGGCGGCGGCATCTTCAACCGTGCCGAAGGCCTCAGCGAAGAGATCGGCGCCGACCTCTGGGCCAGCGACCCGCTGGAAATCGTCGAAGTGATGAACAACCACCCCGACCAGCGGATGGAGCCCACCGAGCAGCGCACAGTCGGCCGCCGCAAGGCCCAGGCCGGCCGCAAGACCAAGGCGGCGTAATACAACGACACTCCGAACCATCCCATAGGCCAAGGGACTTAAGTCCCTTGGCCTTGTGGGTTAAGACAGCGCCCATCCGCGATCATTCTCAAGCTACAATCCGCCCATGCCAGACAACGCCCTCTTCGAAAAAACGATCGCCCACTACCTCGCGCCGATCACGCCGTACCTGGAAGACACCCAGGTCGCCGAGGTGATGTGCAACACCTTCGACGAGGTCTACATCGAAAAAGGCGGCAAGATCCTCAAGACTGATGCACGCTTCCCCGACGTCGAGGCCTACGAGGCCGCGGTCAATAACATCCTGCAATTCACGGGCAAAAGCATCAACGACGAAGACTTCCTCGTCGATACCCGGCTGCCCGACGGCTCACGCGTCCACGTCGCCAAAGCGCCCTGCGCACGCTTCGGCATGGCGATGACGATCCGCAAATTCGCCAAGACGATGCTTGACGTCGATTGGCTCGTCCACATCGGCTCACTGTCCGAAGCCGCGGCCGAGTACATGAAGATCGCGATCAACAACGAGCAAAACATGCTCGTCGCCGGCGGCACCAGTTCGGGCAAGACCTCGCTGCTCAACGCGCTGTCGCACTACATCCCCGCCGGCCAGCGCATCGTCGTGATCGAGGACTCCGCCGAACTTCAGCTCCAGCAGGACCACGTGATCTCCCTCGAAGCCAAGTCCGCCGACACCGACGGCCGGGGCGCGGTGAAGATCCGCGACCTGTTCCGCTCGTCGCTCCGGCTCCGCCCCGACCGGATCATCATCGGCGAGGTCCGCGGCGAAGAAGCCCTCGACATGATCCAGGCCATGACCTCCGGCCACGGCGGGTCCATGGGCACCCTCCACGCCAACAACGCCTTCGACGCGCTCAACCGCCTCGAAACGATGGCGCTGATGAGCGAAGTCAAACTCCCGCTCTCCGCCCTGCGCAGCCAGGTCAGCTCCGCGATCGACGTCATCATCCAGCTCGTCCGCCAGGTCGGGGGCTACCGGCAGGTCACGCAGATCGCAGAGGTCGCCCCGCTCAACGCCGAGGGCCACTACGCCATCCGCGACATCTTCAACCTCCAGCCCGGTGAAAACGAGGAGGGCCATCAGGCGATGCAATTGAAACCCACCGGTGAACGTTCTGCCATGGCAGGCCATCTCAAGACCGGGATGGAGCATCTGGTGACCCAGCGGACCGCAGAGATCTTCAATATCGGGTCCTAGACAAAATAGAAACGACCCGCCCACGAATGCTGGACAGAAAGGCCTCTAAAGCATAGACTTAGAGATGTTGAACCGACCCACCCAAACACGCTGGAAACGCCTGCTCACACGGTTTATCCGTGAAGAGCGGGGTGCGACCCACCTCGAATGGGCACTCCTGCTCGCGGCGATCGGCATCCCCACCTTGGCCATCATCATCTACGGCCTGATGACCCTTGCCGGTCACTACGGCTTGGTCACGACGATGAACCAGATGCCGTTCCCCTAAACCCGCATTGAGGGTGTTTCGTTCGTGCCCCGAAACGCCTTTTTCGTGTAACGCTTAGTGCCCCGCCACGTCCCAACCGATAGAATAGAAGACCTAAACACCGGGCGAACCCCCGAACTGAATGGAGATGTACCATGATGAGCATGATCAAAAGCGCTGTGACCCGTATCGTCCGTGAAGAAAAGGGTGCCGAAGCCCTCGAAAAGCTCCTCATTGTTGCTGCCGTGGCTCTGCCATTGGCCGGCCTCTTGATCTTTTTCTCCGGGGCACTCCGCGAATGGGTGACCGGCAACTGGGAAACGGTCCAAGGCAACCGCGACGAGAACGACCCCAGCGTCAACCCGTTCTAATTGAAGCGCCCCACAGCGCGGGTTGAACCGGTCACGCTGATTCGAACACCACGCTGACCTCCCAGCCCCGCCACGCGCGGGGCTGTTTCTTAGCCAACGCCCCCGATTCCTTCCCGCCAGAACTCCCTCCCCACGCCCCGGACCATCGCCCTCCCGATGCCCACCGCGATCAATATCTTGGCATATGTCGCACTCCTTGGGGTTTGCGCGGCCGCGTCGGTCACCGACGTCCGCACAAAGCTCATCCCCAACAAACTCACGTTCTCTGCCATGCTCGGCGGCCTGATCTTCTGGGCGATTGCTGGGCTGATCCTGGGTAATGGCCTGCTGGGCAGCCCGCTGACGGAGATGGGCACGCTGTCGGGTGCGTGGGCCGCGCTGTTGGCCGGGCTCGTCCCGTTTGTCGTCCTCGTCTTCATCGGCGGGCTGGGCATGGGCGATGCGAAGCTCATGGGCGCGGTCGGGGCGATCAGTGGCCAGTGGCAGGTGGTGCTGGGGACCACCATCTACGCGCTGGTCGTCGCGCTGGTGATGGGCATCTTCACCATGATCCTCGCGGGCCGGGTGAAGCTGACGCTGTACCGGCTGCTGGGCATCGCCTTGAGCGCGGGCAAGGTCATCAAGCCCGACGACTCCGAAAGCGCCCCCACCGTACCGTTCGCCGTGGCCATCGCTGTCGGTGCCGCCCTGTCGGGTGCGGAGTTGATGGTCGGGCTCTGGCCCAAAAATCCGTGGATCTGGCCATAGCCCAGCGTGGTCCAAACCCTAAGAAATGCGCCACGAAAGACGTAAGTGGTTTAGAATGCCCAGATTGACAGGAACCGGCTGCCCCGAACCGAAGTAGTAGTTAAAGACCCGCGGCAGCACCGCTCCCGAAACGACCCGGAAGGCCACCCCATGAATACCCATGCCAATCCCGGCGATCCCAACAACAACCCCGGATCGCCCGGCCTCACCGCGCTGACCCTCAAGCCCGGCGACAAGGTCGACCATTTCGAGATCGTTCAGCAGGTCGGGGCGGGCGGCGCCGGCGTCGTGTTTGCGGCGTTTGATGCGATCCTGAACCGCACCGTCGCGATCAAGCAGATCATCGCCCCACCCGGCGACGAAGGCGACGACCTGCGCCAGCGGGCCGTGCACGAGGCGAAGATCCACCGCAGTGTTGCAATCACCGACCGGGCGATGCTCGTCCAGTTCATCGATATTGTCCACGACCCGCGCGGGGTGTTCCTCATCAGCGAGTTTGTGGATGGGCCAACGCTGGAGTGGATCCTCCAGTCCGAGCCCGCGCCGATGGAGCAGCGGCAGGCGCTGGGCATCATCGCGGCAACCTCCAAGGCGCTATCCTCGATCCACGCCGCCAATATGGTCCACCGCGACCTCAAGCCCTCCAACATCCTCATGCCACGGGCCGGTGGCCTGAAGGTCTCCGACTTTGGCCTCGCCGCGGCGCTCAGCGACCAGCAGGCGATGGACCTGGGCTCGGTGCGGTACATGGCCCCCGAACTCCTGCAGGGCGGCAAGGCCACGACCAGCAGCGACATCTACGCACTGGGCATCATCGCCTACGAGATGCTCGCGGGCCGAAACAAGTTCAACGAGGCCTTCCGTACGATCCTGCGCGACCAGCGCAACCAGGCGATGCGCTGGGTGAAGTGGCACACCAACCCCCGCGCGAAGGTGACGCCGCTGAGCACGCTGGTCCCCGACATCCCGCAGTCGCTCTCAGACCTTGTCGCGCGGATGATGGAGAAGGAGCCCGCCCGACGGATCGCGAACACGCACGAACTGATGGAAGCGATCCGCCTGCATTTCGCGGGCGACGCGCAGGGCGGGGTCCCCACGCCCCAGCCCCACCAGACGGTGCAGCCCGCGGTGGTCGGCGACGTCAGCGAAACCGCCGAGGTCCCCAAACGCAGCAAGGTCCCGATGATCCTCGTCGGCATGCTGGTGTTCTGGCTCCTCGCGATCGGCGGGTTCTTCATCTACAAAGGCCAGGAACGCAAGCAGGACTACCGCGACCGCATCGCGCGCCTCGCCGGTGAAGTCGAGCAGGCCGACGACCTGCACCGCGGCGAGAACAACTACGCCGACGCGCTGTATGCGTTCAACGAGTTGAAAGACGAACTGCTGGGCGAGTACGAGCAGAGCCCGGAAAGCTTCAAGGACGAGTTCACCAACCTCGGCCGACTCTCCGCCGCGGGCGCACACCGCGCGCAGGGACAGATGCACGTCGAGGCCCGCGACTACGTCTCAGCGCTCGAGTCGTTCAAGCAGTACAAGGAAGCGATGCAGGCGATCACCGACGACCCCACCCGCCTGGCGCAGACCGACCTGACCCTGGTCGAGGCCGACAACCTGGTAGATACCCACCAGCGCCGCGCCGCGTTCCAGGAAAACGCGACAGAGATCGCATCTTTGCTTGACGAAGGCAAGATCCAGACCGCCATCGAACGGATCCGCAGGCAGCGCGACTCGCTGGGCGACAACCTCGCGGCCGAGGACCAGGCAACGCTCGACCAACTCGATGCCCGGTACCGGATGCTCTTCAACGCGGAGAAGAACGCCGCGATTACGCAGCAGGCGATGGAGATGGTCGAAGACGGCGACCTCGATGACGCCATCGACCTGCTCGAAGACACCATCAGCGACGACCCCGAGGCCGCATCACTCGAACACACCGAGATGCTCGCGGACCTGAAGTGGCGCGTCTACCGCGCAGAGAGCGACCGTGAGATCGCGCTGGCCGAGGGACGCAACGACATCGACGAACTCATCGAGCTGCTGCACGACCGTATCGAGCGTGACCCCAACCCCCAGGAATTCGTCGACCGATACGAACGGCTAATCAACGACCGCGACACCGCGCTGGCAAGCGACTTCATCGAAGAGGGCCAACTCAACCGTGCGGTGGTACTCCTCGAAGGCGTCCTGGACCGAGACCCGGAACACCGCCTGGCGCAGCAACTCATGGCGGGCATCGGTAACGAACGCGCCTACCTCGCCAAGGCTCGCGAGGCCGAGCGTGCCTTCTCCAGCCGCAACTACGCACAGGCGATCACCCTGGCGACCGAAGCGATCGATCTGGGCGGCGACCGTGACGGCGGGATGAACGACATCATCACCCAGTCGACAGGTCAGCTCGCACTGAGCTCCGCGTCCGCCGAACTCGAAGATGGCAACGTCGAAGCGGCCGAGCGCCAGCTTTCCATCGCACGCAGCAACCTGGGCAACACCGAGCAGGTACTCGCCATCGACCGCGCGATCACCAACCTGCGCGACTACCGCACGCTGGTCGCCGAGGGCGATGTCTTCTTCCAACGCGGTGAGTACGGCCCGGCCAAACGTAAGTACATCGCGGCGCGGGAGATCTTCTCCAACGCCGGCATCAATGACAAGATCCGTGACTGCGACTTCGAGATGTGGCTGGTCGCCTGCGACGGCCACATCCAACGCCGCCAGTGGGACGACGCCGAGAGCGCACTGACGCGTGCCGAAGCGCTCAAGACCAACGCCGAAACCCGCGAACGGCGCCAGATCATCGAGGACCGTATCCAGTAACCCCGCTGCGACCTGCCCTCCAACGAGCACCCCCAAGCACTATCGCCCGCCAACCGCTTTGACCCCACCCCCGCCCGACGACCACCCGACGCCGACAGACGCCGACCCGTCCACGGCCAGCGCCCCGCCGCCCCACGGACGCGGGCTGCTCGCGGTCCGCTTCGCCGTGGTCGCCCTGCTCTCGGTCGGGCTCCTCGTCTTTGCCGTCTACGCGTTTAACGACCTCGCCAACGGTATGGCCCGCCCCCCCGCAGCCACAGCGCCCGACACGCTCGCGCTCGACGAGGGCAGCACACCCATGTCCGGGGGCAACCTGCTCCAGCCCGGCTCCGCAGGTGAGGTGCTGTCCGACGACTACATCCCGATCGACCACGACCCTGCCCGGCTCCCCGCCTACCCCGGCGCTCAGCGCGACGCCTGCCACCGGCTCAAGTCCGACGGCCGGTTCCACGACGAACACGCGGTCTACACCGTCACCGAATTGGGCGCTCAGCCCGAAGACGTCATGGCACACTACCGTGCCGCCGCCGAGGAGGCCGGCTTCACGATCCAGGCGAGTCGGCCACTCCAGGGCTACCCCGATAGCCTGAGCGCGCTGTTCGTTCGCCGCAGCGAGACCTTCCGGGTCTCGGTCAACCCCTACCGCCCCGCCCCGCCGCTTGCACACTCGCTCTCCGTTGCCGTGCAGTTCCGTTACCCTATCGCGTCGCAGCCTTAGCGCGACGCCCGACACGCCCCCACCCGGATAACCCGATGAGCCAGATCCCCTCCTCACAGACCCCGCCCGCCCGGGGCGGAAGCACACAACTGGTCATGGTCGCCGGCGTCGTCGCCGTCGTCGCCGTCATCCTCATGAACGTCTACGTCGAGATGCGGGCCAAGGCCAACGCCGAGGACACGGAAAACTTTTTCCGGCTCACGGTCGATCGCGAGCGCGGCGACGACCTCTCGCTTGGCGACTTCGAGATGATCGCCATCCCGAAATCCTACATCCGCGCCTTCGGCACCGACGCAATCCGTGAAAGCCCGGACACCGCGGGCGATATCGCGGGGGGACACGAGAAACGCAAGTTCAGTGTCTCCGCCCGTGCCGGTGAAATCCTCCGCGATAGCATGTTCATCCGCGAGAGCACCAACCGCCTGGGCATCGACCTCAGGCCGGGCCGACGCCTGGTCGCGCTTCGCGTCAACACAGACAACCAGCCGCCCAACCTCGCACCAGACGACTACGTAGACATCTACGCCAACGTGACCCGACGCAGCGGCACGCAGTCTATCGTTGTGATGGAGCGTGTCCAGGTCCGCCTCGTGGGCAGCCAGATCGTCGAAGCGGGCGCGGATTCATCACGCTCCCGAAACGTCAAGTATGGCAGCATCACGATCGAGGTCGATCGCGACGAGGTCGCCAAACTGGCCAACCTCCAGACACGGATCGCGGGCAACGAGTTCCTCATCGTCGTCCGGGCCGGCATCGACCACACCCTCCTGGACGGTGAAGAAGAAGGCGGGGTCGTCCGCGACGAAATCATGGAGCTGCTCGGGCTCGACTAGATACCGATTGAGCGCCCCAGCCGCATCACCCCGCTCCACGCCCCTTGCTGAAGCCGCACTATGGAACTCTGGCTCTACGACCACAGCCGAAACACACGCGAGTCAATCGAGGTCGAAGGCGACCCGATCACGATCGGTCGTGAAGACGGCAACACGCTGGTACTCAAAAGCCCCTTTGTCGCACGCCGACACTGCCAGATCGTGCGCAAGGGCAACCAGATGTTTGTCGAGTCGCTCTCGCGGGCGGGGACACGCGTCGCCAACCGCGAGGTCCTCCCCGACCAGCCGATCAAGATCGACTTCGGCGACGAGGTGCAACTGGGCCAGTTTTCCCTCGCGCTGGTCGGGCAGGAAAAACGCAAACTCGGCGCCGAAGAACGCATCACCGACGCGGAACTCCACGCGTCCCTGATGGAGATGGAGAGCGAGGTCCACACCGAGCTGCTCGAGCGGATGAACCTCCGCGTTACGGGGCATCTCAATAAAAACGACAGCCGCTTCATCGACGAAGTCCTGAGTCACCTGGGCTCGGTGCTTAGCGCCCGGATCGAGGCGATGGACAAGCAGGTGCTGCATTACACGATGCGGATGCACCTGCGTCGGCTGGTCCAGGCCGAGGTCGTGCGCCAGTGCGAGGGCCGGGTCCAGACCGACTACAAGTCCGCCGACTCGCGCGTGCTCGACAGCGACAAAGAGCAGCAGATCTCGCAGCTCGTCACAAACCTCGTCGACATGATGCCGCTGCTGTTTGACCCGACCAGCGTGCAGGAAGACCTCGCCGTCGCCGACGACGCGTTCGAGGACTTGTTCGAGATGGAGCTGCCGATGATCCCGCGCGATGTGCAGCGGTACATCGTTCGGCAGACGGTCTCCAAAGACATCCAAGACATCATGTTCGGGCTGGGGCCGCTGCAGGACCTGCTCGAGATGCCGTCGGTCTCGGAAATCATGGTGGTCGGCAAAGACCATATCTACACCGAGAAACAAGGCAAAATCGTCGAGACCAGCCGGACGTTCTTCAGCGACGAAATCCTGCTCTCGATCATCGAACGCATCCTCACACCGGTCGGCCGCCGGGTCGACACCAGCACGCCGCTGGTCGATGCCCGCCTGCCCGACGGCTCGCGCGTCAACGTCGTCATCAGCCCGCTGTCGCTGGTCGGCCCGTGCCTCACGATCCGGAAGTTCGGCTGGGTCCCCTTTACGATGGACGACCTGATCGAGCGCGGCTCGATCAGCGGACCCGTTGCGGAGTTTCTGCAGGGCTGTGTCGTCGGACGCAAAAATATCCTGATCTCCGGCGGCACGGGCTCGGGCAAGACGACCTTGCTCAACGTCCTCTCCGCATACGCCCGGCCAAGCGAGCGCATCGTCACCGTCGAGGAGTCGGCCGAGCTCCGACTCCCCCAGCCCCACGTCGTGAAACTCGAAGGCCGCCCCGCGAACGTCGAGGGCAAAGGCGCGTACACCATCCGCGACCTCGTGCGTAACTCCCTCCGGATGCGCCCCGACCGCATCATCATCGGCGAGGTCCGCGGCGCCGAGGCGATGGACATGCTCCAGGCCATGAACACCGGGCACGACGGCTCGCTGTCCACGATCCACGCAAACACGCCCTACGACTGCATGAAACGTGCCGAGGCGCTTGTGCTGATGGCGGTCGATATGCCGATCCGCGCGATCCGCGAACAGATCGTCACCGCGATCGATATGGTGGTCCAGGTCGCCCGCTTCGGCGACGGCCGACGCCGCGTCACGACGATCTCCGAGGTCACCTCGATCGAGCCCGAGACAAGCCAGATCCGCCTGGAAGATATCTTCACCCTCCGCGACAAGCACCAGCCCAGCCTCCGGCACACGGGCTACATGCCGACGTTCACGCAGGACATGGTCGACCAGAAACACTTCGGCGTGGAGGTGTTCCTTTGATCCCTGAAGATTTCATGTTCAACCCTGGGCTACGGCTGCTCTTTACCCTCATGGGCGCAGCCGCGTGCTATACCGCCGTCCGCTACGGCTACGGCCCGGTGCGGCGCTGGCTCCACGCACAAGAACTCACCTACGACCGTGTGCTGCGCCGCCAACTCCTCATGGATGTCTCGCCGCGCACCGTGGTCTGGCTGAACCTGTCGACGATCGGCGTGTCGTTCGCCCTTGGGTTCCTTGTGAGCCAGAGCCTGCTACTCGCCACCGTCCTCGCGGGCATCATGGTGTTCGTCCCGCACCTCATCATCAAGCACATGGAAGCCAAGCGCCGCCAGAAGCTCGAGGTCCAACTCGTCGACGGGCTCACGACACTCGCGTCCGGCGTCCGCGCGGGGCTCAACCTGGTCCAGGCCATGCAGCTCCTGGTCGAGAACCTCAAGGGACCGATCCAGCAAGAGTTTGGCCAAATCCTCCGCGAGTACGAGATGGGGATGGACCTCAACCAGGCCATGCGCATCGCGAGCAACCGCATCGGCAGCCCGCTCTACCGCCTCACGTTCACCGCCATCGAGATGCACCGTGTCCGTGGCGGCGACTCGGGCGACTCCATGGACCGCATCGCCGACGCCATCCGCGATATCCAGCGGCTCGAAGGCAAGCTCGACGCCATCACCGCCCAGGGCCGGTCCCAGGCCAACTTCATGGCCATCATGCCCATCGCCATCATCATCATCCTCTTCATCATCCTCCCCGCCCAGACCAAGCTGCTCTTCACCCACCCCTACGGCCGACTGATGCTTGTCGCCGTCGCCGTCATGATCGGCACCGGCTACGCCTGGATCCGAAACATCATGCGGGTGGATATCTAGTGCCTAGGCGCCAGGGCCTAGGGCCTAGGGCTCGGCGACAACCCAAAACGATAGAAAAATGCAACCGATCAGCCCAACATCGTGAAGAAAAACCTGAACAGACCAACCCCCAAACCTAGGCCCTAGGCCCTAACCACTAGCCCCTATGACCACCGGCATGATCATCCTGGCCATCGTCACCAACCTGTGTGTACTCGCGGGGGTGTTCCTCCCGATCTACGCGGTGTTCCGGTACCCCGTGCCCGCCGAGCCGCCGGTGCACCGCCAGATCGCCAAGGCGGTGGGGATGGACCACGAAACGATCTTCGAGAACCCGATCTTCGCCCCGCTGCTCAATCTGTGCATGCAGATCGCCAAGCGGCTGAACATCACGTCGCTCCGCGCCAAAGTCCGCCAGGACCTCAACGCCTCGGGCAACCCCAGCGGCTACACCGTCGACCAGTACATCGCCCTCGCCATCTTCGCCGCAATCATCGCGGGCGCGGCAGGCGTCATCATCGAGTTCGCCACAACGGGCGGACGCTACCTGCTGATCACCATCCCAATGATGATGGGCATCGGCTTCGAACTCCCGATCCTCGTGCTCAGCAGCGCCGCACGCAAACGCGTCGCGAAGATCGGCAAGCAACTGCCCTACACCCTCGACCTTGTCTCACTCGTCATGGCCGCCGGGTCGAGCTTCACCGAAGCCATCGAAACACTGATCCGCGACAACCCCGAAGACGACCTCAACCAGGAACTCCGCTACGCCCTGTCCGAGATGGAGTTTGGCACGACCCGCGCCGCCTCGCTCCAGAACCTGGCCGACCGCATCCCGCTTGAATCGCTGCGAAGCGTCGTCGGCGCTGTGAACCAGGCCGAAAAGCTGGGCACCCCCCTGTCCTCGATCCTCAAACTCCAGTCCGAGATGCTCCGCATGCACCGCGGCGTCCGGGCCGAAAAACTCGCCGCCTCGGCAAGCCTGAAGATCCTCGTGCCCTCGATGCTGATCCTCATCGCCGTCGTCATGGTCATCGGCGCACCTCTGATCATCAACTACATCGTCACCGGGAGCTGGTTTTGATCGCGTTGCACATCCACATCACCGCAGGCCCGCAGGCCGGCACCCGGCTACAGCTCACCCAGTCGCCCGCGTCCTTCGGCCGAGCGCCCGAGAACACACTCGTCCTCGACCTCTCTACCGTCTCGCGTAACCACGGCGAGATACGATTCGAGGACGGACAGTGGTGGCTGATCAACCTCTCGCAGAACGGCACGAAGGTCGGCCGCAAACGCGTCACCAAAAAACCCCGCGCACTCGCAGACGGCGCCTCCATCGTCATCGGCGACGAGGAAGTCTTCCGCATCCAATACGCAGGCGAAGCCCCAGCGCCAGCCGCAGCCAGCGCCGCACCGCAAACACAAGGGCCCCACGACGCCCAGGACACGCCCCAGCCCGAGCAGCCCGCACCCGGCACCGGCGCACGCGGACGGTCCAAGCTCTGGCTCCTGCTCATCATCTGGTTCGGCCTGGTCCTCGGCGTATTCGCCGTCCTCTTCGCCGTCGTCGACAACGGCAGCGACGACGACGCCCCGTCCACACGAAACCAGATCGTACAGTTCGAGTCCGCCGCCGACGTCCGGCAGATCCTCAAACAACCCGTCGAACGCGGGACCGTCAACGACTACCGCCACGACGAAAACATCAACAACGCCCGCAAACACTTCAACCGTCAGCCCCGCACCCGCTACCTCTACGACGCCTACCGATACTACCGCCTCGCCATCAGGCACCTGCCGTCGAACCAGGACCTCGGCCCCGAGGACCAGCAACGCTACGACCAGGTTCTGGACGAGCTCTCCGAGCTGGTCTTCAGCCGCTACGAGGAAGCACGCATCCTGCACCTCCAAGGCGCAAGCGAAGATGCGCTTGCGGAAATCGACCTCCTGATCGAGTACTTCCCCGGCCGCAACCGCGAAGACGCCGCCGAGCAGAAGATGTACGACATGATCCTGCGTCTGCGTGGGCGTGCTGCGTCGGCTGCCGGCCGACGCTAAGCCCACAAAGCGTCTGGTCCCCCTACGACATCGCGTTTACCCCCCAATGCCCACGGTGTTGCGCCAGCAATACCGCGGGATCGCCGCACCCTATTCGCCTATCATGCCGTTATGCCCACCATCGACTACACCAACGTCCCCGACGCCCAAGGCCGCTTCGCCGCGCCCGAATCCGACACCGCCTTCGGCGGGTCCTACATCCCCGAAACCCTCCACCACGCCGTCGAACAGCTCGCCCAGGCCTACGCCGACGCCAAGCAGGATCCCGCGTTCCAGCAGGAACTCGACGGGCTGCTCAAGCACTACGTCGGCCGCGAAACCCCCCTCTACTTCGCCGAGAACCTCACGAAGGACGTCGCCGCCTCCGCGCCTCCCGGCCACGGCGCACAGCTCTACCTCAAACGCGAAGACCTCTCCCACACCGGCGCCCACAAGATCAACAACGCCCTGGGCCAGGCCCTCCTCGCCATCCGTATGGGCAAACGCCGCATCATCGCCGAGACCGGCGCGGGCCAGCACGGCGTCGCCACCGCCACCGCCGCCGCACGCTTCGGCCTCCAATGCGACGTCTTCATGGGCACCGAGGACATGCGCCGCCAACAGCCCAACGTCACCCGTATGAAGCTCCTGGGCGCCAACGTCGTCCCCGTCGAGTCCGGCTCGTGCACCCTCAAAGACGCCACCAACGGCGCGATGCGCGACTGGATGGGCTCCTCCGAACACACCCACTACATCATCGGCTCCGTCGTCGGCCCCCACCCCTTCCCCATGCTCGTCCGCGACTTCCAGGCCGTCATCGGCCGCGAGTGCCGCGCCCAATGCCTCGACCAGCTCGGCAAACTCCCCGACCACATCGTCGCCTGCGTCGGCGGCGGCTCCAACGCCGCCGGCATCTTCTACCCGTTCGTGAATGACGCGGATGTGAAGCTCACCGGCGTCGAGGCCGGCGGACGCTCCAACCAGCTCGGCGACCACGCCGCCCCCCTCACCCTCGGCACCCCCGGCGTCCTCCACGGCTCACTGTCCTACGTCCTCCAAGACCAAGACGGCCAAACCGCCACGGTACACTCCATAAGCGCGGGCTTAGATTATCCGGGGGTCGGCCCCGAGCACAGCTACTGGCACGATCGCCGTCGCGTCACCTACACCAGCGTCACGGATGCCGAGGCCTTGAGCGCCTTCCAACAACTCACCAAAACCGAAGGCATCCTCCCCGCCATCGAATCCAGCCACGCCCTCGCCCAAGCCACCAAACTCGCCAAGACCCTCCCCCCGACAGCGACCATCGTGGTCAACCTCTCGGGACGTGGCGACAAGGATTTGGATGAGGTGGTGCGATTGCTCGGAATGGCTTGACCGGTAGGATAGGCGTCCCCCCCTGTCATTCGGCGAAGCCGAACCTCCGGACAAAAAACTCACGCAAAGGCGCAAAGACGCAGAGCAGTTGAAACCGCAGATGGACGTAGATCAACCGGGCTGTACAGGATTCTCATTCACGTTCTTTGGGAGTGTCCAGAATGGGTAAACAACGCACCAAATCCGAGCTTTTGTTTGAAGAGCTCTGCAAGCTCGAGAACATTCCGTTTGATCGACTCCTTGAGTTGCAAGATGATAAGCAGCCCGACTACGAGATTGCCCCAAAAGGGGAAAAAGTTGTTGTCGAAATCAAACAAATCGAGCCAAATGATGAAGACAAAGCGTTCGCAGCAGCCCTGGAACAAGATGGCATGGCAACTCAGTGCCGAAGCCCAGATCGTATGTCACGCAGGATCCGTAACCATATGAGGGATAGCTGCCAGCAGTTTACTTCGTACTTGAGTAGGAACAGCCCCGTCCCAGCAATGCTGGTTGTCTTTGACAATGCAAAGAATCACTATACCGACCCGTATACAATCCAAGTCGCTCTACACGGATACGAACAGGTAACTCTAGGGGTTGGACCGCCCGGAGTAGACCCTGTCGTCATTGACGCCGGTTTTGGCGAGCGGAATAACAGAGAACTCAGGCCAGACAAAAACGAGCATCTAAGTGCCGTTGCTACGCTCCATGAATGCTGGGAGGTGTACAAGCCACACGACCGTTTTCTCCGCATGGCGATCTATCACAACCCATATGCTGAAACTCCACTGAGCCCTAAACTCTGGTCTAGTCCACGAGTAAAGAACTTCGCCTTGACGGACAAGGTTAAGAAATGCGTGCAAACTTGGCGCTGTTTAGAAGAAGATGGTCCAAGTGCATGATTGCAGCGGCTGGTGGCCGGAGTGGAGCGAAGCGACCTCCCGGAAAAAGGCGTCCGACAACCACTACGCCGCACCCAGCCGCTTGACTCCCTGCAGGTGGCCGGGGTTGAGTGGAGCGAACCCCCGGAGAAGAACACTCGCCACAACGCGCGCTGCAAAACGTTCCGGGGGCGGCTGGGCCGGTCGCGATCACTCGACAGGAGGACAGGCATTCCTGCCTGTCATCGGGCGCAGCCCGAATCAAGCGTAATGCCCACGACGGGCAGGCCTTCGGGCTTTGACAGACAAGAATATCTGTCCCCCTGTTTGCAGACAGGAATGTCTGTCAACCTGTTTGAGGGTGGCAGGCGCGATTGCCTGCCCTACAGGGCGCGTTTTGGGGCGGTGGCTTGTGGATTCGGGCTCGCCGCGTGTGTATCTGCCGCGGATCGCTATGAATATGCGGCGCAAAACCGGGCGCACGGGTTGCGTGCCGGGTTTGGGGGCACCTAAAACTGGGGACGGCCCCGGGGTGCCGGTTTTTGCGCCGCGAAAATGACGGCGCGGGCGGTGCGTGCCTTCTTTTGAACGACACACAACCCGGCACGGACGGGGCGTGCCTGGTTTTTCGCCGCACCAAACCGGGCACGGCGGATGCGGGCCCGGTTTTTCCGGACG
>JBCCWH010000073.1:0-17371 GCA_039193915.1 Planctomycetota bacterium | reverse complement strand
TTGCGTTTTGTGTTTTTTTTTAGGGGGTTGGTTAAACTTTTTTATTGGGTGGCTATTTGTTTCCCATCTTTACCCCGCGTGGTTTTTTAACCCGCGCGGCGGCGACGTGCTTTTCCCGCTGGGTGTCATTGCCTAGGAACATATACGAGAAGTATCGATTGAGTCGATGTTGGTTTCGTGACACGGACGTCGTACCCTTCGCACTTGGCGGATGGGCAGTGGTCGATTATCTCGGAGCTGCGTGAGAAGATGCGTCGCAAGGCTGGGGAGAAGCCTGCGCTAAGTGCAGGTGTAATCCTCACCTCTCTTAGCGTATTCATAGTTAGAGGGTGAAAAACACAAACTCCACATCTGAGATCAGGTTGATAAACATAGCATAGCGTGGCACTGCGAGTGCGTAGTTAGCGAAAGTCGCCGACGTGCCCCGGGCATGATTTAGAGATCGCTGGCTGTAACAACGAAAGCGTTTGGGGCTCATGTTCACGCCGCAGCGCCGTGGCTCGAGCCTCTACTCACCGCATCGGCACAGATTTCGATCAGCCGTGCGCGGTCGATCGGTTTGGAGGCGTAGTCATCACAACCAGCCTCGAGGCACAGATCAGCGTCGCTGGACATCGCATGAGCAGTGAGGGCGACGATTGGTAGATTGGCCCCCTTCTTCCGAAGAAGCCGGACTGCGGTGTACCCATCCATCTCTGGCATCTGCATATCCGTGAGCATCAGATCGAAGGGTGGATTGGAAGCGATGGGCCCTTCCAGTGTCCCATCGACCGATAATGCTTGAACGGCTAGCCGGCCATTCTCGACCAGAGTGACGGTCGCGCCGGCCTTCTTGAGGTGGAATCCGATCAGCCGCTGGTTGTCCTCGCCGTCCTCCGCGAAGAGGATGCGTAGCCCGCGGAGTGGCTGGTTACTTGTCGGCGGATATGGCTCGTTGCCGACCGTCTCGCGCAGCACAACGGGCGACTTGGCAGGCAGTGTCTCAACACCAACATAGTTGTTCGTGAGGACCGAGACGGTAAAGACGCTGCCAACTCCTGGCTCACTGGTGACGCTGATCTCGCCGCCGAGAATCCCGGCGAGCCGCCTGCTGATCTGTAGGCCCAGGCCGCTACCACCATAAACGCGGGTCGTAGAAGGATCGGCCTGCTCGAACGCGCCGAATAGCCGATCGATTTGATTGGGTGTCATCCCGATGCCGGTGTCGGCAATAGCACAGGTCAGTACTTGCTTCTCCGCATCGAACCCGATCGTCAGGGTGACCCCCCCTTGGTGAGTGAACTTGATGGCGTTGCCCACTAGGTTGACGAGGATCTGTCGCAGCCGTACCGGGTCGCTCTGGATGGTCTTCGGGATCTCGGTTTCGAAACGGGTTGTGATTGTGAGGCCCTTCATATCCGCCTTAACCGCCATGAGCGAGACGACATCGTGGATGAGTGCCTCGGGGTCGGTGTCGATGGTTTCGACACTGAGTTTGCCGGCTTCGATTTTAGAGATGTCGAGTATGTCGTTGATGATGCTCAACAGATGATTGCCGTTACGCTTGATGGTGCCGATGTACTCCAAACGCTTGCTATGGGAGCGATGAGCGTCGGGGTCGTCGCATAGCAAGTCGGCATAGCCAAGGATCGCGGTCATGGGGGTGCGGATTTCGTGACTCATATTGGCCAGGAACGCGCTTTTGGCGCGTGTGGCGGCGTCGGCCGCGTGGGCGTAACGACGCAGGTCGCGGGTCATGCCTTCTGCTAAGCCGAAGGCACGCCGCGTTGCTGAACCCTGGCTGAACATTAGCAGCCCCAGTATCAGAGACAGCAATCCGCCACTCAGACCCACCAGCCATGCCGTAGCACGTGAAGCCGATTTGAAAGACTCCGTGGCATGGATCGTGACGGTCCATGTTCTTCCGCCGATATCCAGCGGTTTCTCGATGTACAGTCTCGGGTTGGCCTCTTGGGAAAAGGCCGCCGGAGCGACATCCGTGTCAGCGTTTGCGTGGTTATCGTTGTAGATTTGGTTTTCAGCCAGTGTCTGGTCGCCGTCATACACCTCGAAAGAAATTTCGTGATTCGCCGCTTGTGCTGCACCAGCTAAAACCGGCGGAGCGATGATCGGCATGTAGACCCAGCCTACCGTCGCGGCTATCCGTTCGTCGGCTGTGCTCGATGGCATGCCTTTGGCATAGACCGGCAGCAAGTAGAGAAACCCGGCAAACTGTTGGTCATCCTGCACGAGGTCTAGCCGGCCGGTAATGCTGCCCAGGCCCGTCAGCGTCGCACGCTCGGCCGCCTCCCGCCGGACCGGATGCGAGCCGATATCCAGCCCTTGCGCCGGCCGGTTGTTTGCGATCGGCTCGATGAATTCGATGATGAAACGATCATCCATCACGGACCCGGGCATCGGCCCCGCGCCTTGTGGCACGGTGATCTCGAACTCTGGCGCGCCTTCAGAGCGTGTTTGTTCGAGGAAGGATGCGATGGCTTGCTCGTCATCTTCAACCCGCCGGATGAAACCGATTCCCAAGGCCCCGGGAAAGTTGTTGGCCAGATCACGCGATTCCACCATTGCGCGGAATTCGTGCCGTTCGACCGATTGGCTCGCGGGATACAGACTTCGCGCGCCTTGCAGCCCGTAGTCGTAGACCATGACTCTGCGGGTCAGCTCGCTCCGGAGGTTTTCCGAGAGGCGGTTGAAGCGGTGCTGGTCGGCGGAGTGCGCAGCCGCTAACTCATGGTGGACCCCCAGCCCAGTCAATCCGATACCAATCAGCAGCACCGCGACTGCCGCGACCCTGGGCCAATGCCGCCCTGCGTAGGTAGGCGTGCAGCAATCCATCGTCTGCAACGTGTCGGCTGCCCGATCCTCGGTGTGCCTATGGAGAGGAGGTGCAGGGTGGCTCATCGGTCAGTTCCCGAATCAGGCGCAAAATAGAACCTCGGGCAAATCTAACAGTGATAGTTAACTTCGTCGAGATCAGGGCAGACCTTGACCGCGTGCCGACAGGAAGAAGGATCACGCAGAAATCTGCACTCGATATGCGCCAGTGCCGACGGGAGAATCATGCCGCTGGCTATTCGCTACAGCGTTTATGCGGAGATCTAAGCTACTCCAACTCAAGTACTAAGACTCGGTCACACGGAGGATCTCGTCCACCGTGGTCAGGCCTTGGGCCACTTTGCCAAAGCCGTCTTGGCGTAGTGTGACCATGCCGGCCTCCACACACATTCGGCGGAACTCGGTGACGTTCGGGCTTCCCGAGATGCGGTCGCGCATCGTGTCGTTCAGGATCAGCATCTCGTAGAGGCCGACTCGGCCCGAGTAGCCGGTGTTACGGCACTTGTCGCAGCCTTCACCGTGCGCGAGTTGGTCGATCGCGATCCCCTGCAGCGCGAGATGCTCTGCGATGGTGGGCTCGGGCGGCGCCATCGTCTTGCAGTGTTCGCAGATCTTGCGCACCAGCCGCTGGGCAACGACCGCGTTGAGTGCAGACCCGATCAGGTAGGGCTCGACGCCGATGTTGATCAGGCGCGTGACGGCGCTGGGCGCATCATTCGTATGCAGCGTTGACAGGACCAAGTGGCCTGTCAGCGAGGCCTGGATCGCGGTCTTGGCGGTTTCGCCATCGCGGATCTCACCGACCATCACGACGTCGGGGTCTTGACGCAGCAGCGCTCGGAGCGCGGCGGCGAAGGACATGCCGATGCTCTCGTGTGTCTGGGTCTGGTTGATGCCGTTGAGGTGGTACTCGACAGGGTCTTCGACGGTGGAGACGTTCTGCTTCTGCTTGTCCATCTGCCCCAGCGAGGCGTAGAGCGTCGTCGTCTTACCCGAACCGGTCGGGCCGGTGACCAGCACGATGCCGTGCGGCTGGCTGATCTGCTTCTTCCACATCATGAGCATGTCCTGGCTCATGCCCAGGTCATCGAGTTCGACCTGGATCGACCGCGTGTCGAGGATACGCAGCACGACCTTCTCGCCCGAGACCATCGGGAGCGTCGACATACGCAGGTCGAGTTTACGGCCATGCACCATCGCGCGGATACGGCCGTCCTGTGGCACACGCCGTTCGGAGATGTCGAGGTTGGCCATGATCTTGAGACGGGAGACGATCGCCGCCTTCATGTGCGCCGGTGGGTTCATCGCGTCGAACAGCACGCCGTCGATGCGGTAGCGCACCTGCAGCTTCTTTTCTTGCGGCTCGATGTGGATGTCGGAGGCGCCTTCCTTCACAGCCGTGAAGATCAGGTAGTTCACGAACCGGATGACCGGCGACTCGCCCGCCATCTTTTCGAGGTCAAGCTCCTCGTCGTTCGACTCGACGAGTTCGACTTCATCCTCGTCGATCCCGGCGATGATCTCGTTGACCGCCATCTCGTCCGTGCCGCTGCTGTCTTCGCGGTGGCTCTCGACGACGGCGGCGACATCGTCGGGTGTCACGACGACGACCTTCACCGTCTGGCCGAGCTTGGCCTGGACAGCATCGATCACGATCAGGTCGTCGGTATGGACCAGCCCGACAATCAGGCGCGAGCCTTTGGGCCGGATCGGCACGACGCCCTGCTCCAGGCAGAAATCGTCGCCGAGCATCTCGAACTGCTTCACCGACTCGATCTGCTCGTAGGTGACGCGCTCAAACTTCATGCCCGCGAGCTTGGCGACGCACTGCTGCATCTTGACCTGGTCGACGTCCATCTCGAAAAAGATGTCGGCCGGCCGCCTGCCCGGGGAGTTGGCGGCGACGTTACGCGCACTGGTCAACTGCTCGGGCGTGATCACCTTCTCCGCGAGCAACAGGTCGCCCAGGTCGGTGCGTGAACGCACGAGCGCTTGCTGCGGCTCTTCTCCATCCGCCACGCGCACCGGCAGGTAAGGGTCAGCGCCGCCGAAGCCACGCATCTCCGCCCCGCCCAAATTTGTACCACTCGATGGGTCCACGAAACTGCCTCCTGGTCGATCGGTCGTCTGCCCGCCGCGGTGTGCGGTCAGGATGCGGGGCTGTCTGCCCGCCCTATTCGCTCTGCTATTCGTAGTGAAGCCGGAAGGCCCAGGGCTGGCTCGCACTCTCCGGGACACGGACGATGACCACAAGCCCGTCGACCTCTGCGATCGTGAAGCCGGTGTCGCCGATGGTGTCGCCGATGCGGTACATCGCGCCGTCGATGAAGACGACCGCCCGCTCGTTGCTGCCGCTGATCGAGTCGATCGTGAAGCCACGGGCGATCTCCTGGAGGGCCGCCAGCTCACGGGCTTCGAGTTCTTCCTGCGTTGGCTCCGTCGGGGTCGTGGTCGTGGTCTCATCACGCACGATGCCCATCAGCTCGAACGGGTTCTTTTCGACCTCTTCCGCGGGCACCTGGTGCTCGGTGGGGTCGGCCTGGAGCTCGTTGATAATCTGCGAACTTTCGCCGTTGATCCGTGCGATCGGGCTTGGGTTGCCGGTCGCCTCGGCCGCGGTGAAGTCGTTGATGTACTTGTCGATCTCGAGGATCGCCTCGGCCGTGCTCGCGTCGGTCGCCTCGGCCTTGAGCGTCATCTTCATCGCAAAGAGTGCGCCCACCCCCAGCAGCACCACCGCGCCTACTGCCAGCGTGCTGCCCGACAGCTTGGACTGCCCGGCATCCGGGTCGAGCCCCAGCGGCTGGCCTTCGGGGTCGGGTTCGCCGCCGCCCAGGTGGCTGAGCACCGCCATGGTGTTTTCGCTGTCGTCGCTGTCGTTGTGTCCGACTTGAAGTTCGTTGTCGTTCGTCATGTTCGTGTCTCGATTCCGCCGGGTTTGATTGTGTGTTGAAGTCCTGCGCTGCTACAAGCGGTCGCGTGATTCGCTTAGTCGCTCTCGAAGAAGATGCTCAGGGTGATCGTGGCCTCCATCATGCCTTCCTCCTCGGCCGACTCGAGCTTGTTGAGCGTCATCATCGGCATCTGTGTGATACGCGGGAGGCGCTCGACTTCGAGCAGGAAGGCGTAGAAGCCATCAAAGTCGCCTTCGATCTCCAGCCGAACGGGCAGCTCCATGTACTGCGCCGCGGCGACAACCTTGTCGGGCTTGATCGAACGGACCACGAGGTTGTGGCTCAGTGCCAGGTCGGAGATGTTCTTGACGACCTGATACTCCTCGCGGCCGTGCGGGAGCTTCTGCTCGATGAGCTCGATGGTGCTGCGCAGGCGGTCGATCTCGCTATCGAGGTCGGTGTGCTGTGCCATCGCGTTGTCGAGCGACTGGAGCTTGGCCTGTTTGACCTGGATCTCAGAGCGTGCCTGCATCTGCAGCGCGTTTTTCGGCTGGAAGACGAAGAAGTAGGCTGCGGCGGGCATCGCCAGCAGGACGAGCACAAACAGGATTTCACGTATTCCGAATCGCATGGCGGTCTCCGTGGGACGGCGGTTTACCGGCGTCGTAGGCCGGTCTGCCCGGCGGGGTGTTCAGTTGGATCAGTCGGTCTGGGTGGGGACATCAGCGACGCCGGTGGGTGCTTCGCTGCCGTTGTTGAAGGTGTGGTCTTCGTTGGCCATCGGGTTTTGCTCGAGGCCACGCATGGCGTCGTCGACATCGTCGCGGTCGAAGGTCAGGTCCATGTTGAGTTTCATGACGATGCGGAATCGCCGCATGTCGTTCCCCTCGATCGCGTAGCGTTCGATGTATTCGAGCCCGACGCCGGTAAACAGCGGGTTAATGCTGAGGTTTTGCATAAAGACCGAGACGTCGTTGTCATTGGGTGCGACGCCGACAACCTCAATCGTGATCTCACGCGGGGCGATCGTGACTTCCTCGCTGGCCTCGGCCTCGGCTTCGCCACGCTCAAGCCGGTCACGCTCGATCGCGGTCTGCGGTCGAGCCCCGGGCTTGACGATCTTGGTCTCCAGGTTCAGTTCCAGCAGGCTGAGCGTGCTGGGCATGTGGTTAATCATCTCGGCAAGGATGATCGAACGCGGGACGCGCTCGACGAGTTGCTGGACGATTTTGGCCTTGCCGATCATCTGCTGCTTGCGTTCCTGGAGCTGTTCGATCTGCCGGAGCTGTTGTGCTCGGTCGCTGAACGTCGCGTTGACTCGGCTAAGCTCGGCGCGTGTGCCTTCGTCCTGCCTGCTCTGCACGTAGAAGGCGGCACCGATCGCGCCGATCATCACGAGGAATAGCGCGATGCAGATCAGGTTCGTCCGCCGCGCGATCTTGCGGTCCAGGTAGTCTTCGGGCAGGAAGCTGTTGTTCTTAGCCATATCGATTGCTCCATTCGGCGTTTGGCCGATCGTTTACATCAGAGGTTCGCCTCGCTCAGGCAGAGCCCGAGGGGGACAGCCCAGCCGGGCTGGGGTTTGTTCATATCGAGGCCCAGGGGCTGGAGCCCTGGGGTGCGCATGACACGTGCCAGCGGGTGGCCGACGAAGGTCGGCAGCCCGAGCGCGAAGGCGACGGCCTCATTGACCGAGCGCTGCTCCGCCTCGCCGCCGAGCATCACGACCTGATCCACCGGGTGGTCCGGGCAGACCGAGTCGTGGTAGCGGATAGTCATGCGGAGGCCTTCGACCAGGCTGTCGAGCGTCTCGTCCAGGTCTTCGAGCGCCATCGCGGGCTGCGCGGCGGCTTCGACACGCCGGTCGTCTTCGAGGTCGGTTGCAACCTCGGCATCGGCCGCAAAGCCTGCTGTCTCGGTTTCTTCGCTGAGGATCGGCGCGCCGACCAGGGCACGCCGGAGGTCTTGTTCGTGCTGCTGTTCGGCCTTGCTGGGGAACGGCCGGGCCGCGAGCGGGTTGTTTGCTTCACGGATGCGTGCGAGGCGCGCCTCGGTAAAATCCAGCCCGTGCTGCTTGGCGTGGCGGACCGTCATCTCTTCGCCTGCGGCCCGCAGGGTCCGGGCCATCAGGACCTGCCCCGCGTGGATAATGACGATCTTGGACATCGCCGCGCCGACATCGACAAAGCAACGTGTGCCGGTCTTGTCGATCTCACGGCGGTTGTAGAGCTCGGTGAATGGCTTGGCGATGCACATCGGTTCGCTGTGCATCCCGACGACTTCGAGCTTCGCCGCGGTGGCGAGTTCGATGTAACGCATGACCGTTGATCGCGGCGCGGCGAGTGTCAGGACACGCTGCTTGGCCGACCCGTCACGCATCACCTGCCCGAGGTGGTGGTTGCGGATCACCATCCGGGAGGGGTCTTTCTCGAGGACGGTCTGGAAGTGCAGGTTGATCTGCGCGTCGATGTCTTTGGTGTCGCTCCCCGGGAGCTCGACGACGCTGACCATGGTCTGGTGTGCGGGGATCGCACAGATCGCTCGGCGTCCCTTGAAGGGCTGCTGGCCGAGGATATTTTTGACCGCTTCACCCATGTAGGCGTAGCGTGAGGCCGCATCGGACCGTGCGCTCTCGGGGACGGTCATGCCCCCCGCCGCCACGAGTTGCGTTGTACCGCCGCCCGACGAGATCTGCAGCATCTTCACCGTATCGGTGCCGAAGTCGATCGCGATGGGCGACAAACGTGACTTAGAGATACCAAAGGCCATGTGCTGGATCCGCCCCGCAGGGACGCCCGCGCCCGCCAACGCACGGCGAAGGGGAGCGGAGGGCAACGTCCAATCTCTGCATCGACGATCCGGGGGGGGCGGTTTAGTGCCGATCCCATTTCACTGTCCCGCACAGACCGAACTGCAGCCTCGATAGAACGTGCCGATTGCGGTTGTAGCGGTCGTGCGGAATTCACCTGCGGAGCACACGGACGCGGGCTACGCAGACCGCTAGGATGTTGCCCTGCCATCGCATTCTTACACCCGATATACGAGCCCTGACTCCGTATGCAAGACATGACCCCCCGCCAGATCGTCGACGAACTCGACCGCTTCATTATCGGCCAGCGCGACGCGAAACGCGCCGTCGCCGTCGCCATCCGCAACCGCTGGCGTCGCCAGCGCCTCGATGAAGCCATCGCCCCCGAGGTCTACCCCCGCAACATCATCATGGCCGGCCCGACCGGCTGCGGGAAAACCGAGATCGCCCGCCGCCTGGCGAAGCTCACCGGTGCGCCGTTTATCAAGGTCGAAGCCAGCAAGTTCACCGAGGTCGGGTACCACGGCCGAGATGTCGAGTCCATGATCCGCGACCTGCTCGACCAGGCCATCGCCATGTCACGTGCCAATCAGGCGGCGATCGTGGCCGAGAAGGCACGTGAGGCCGCGACCGATCGGCTGGTGTCGCTTCTGCTGCCCGGCTCGGAGAAGGAACAGAGCAAGCCCGGCGAGGAGCCGAACGCCGGGCTCGTCTCGACCGAAGACTCGATTGAGCGAAAGGAACGCATCCGCGCCAAGCTGCGTGAGCAGGTCGCCTCGGGCGCGCTCGACGACCGCGAGGTCGAGCTGAACGTGACCCGTCGGCCACAGACGTCGGTGATGTTCGCGAACATGGGGCTCGACCAGATGGACCCGTCCATGGCCGACATGTTCGAGAAGATCATCCCCGAGCAGAACAAACGCAAACGTGTCAAGGTCGAAGACGCCCGGCGGATCCTTATCGAAGAGGAAACCGACAAGCTGCTCGACGAGGACAAGATCGTCGGCGAGGCCATCGAACGCATGCAGGACTCAGGCATCATCTTCCTAGACGAGATCGACAAGATCGCCACAGGCGAAGGCCCCGGCGGGAAGGGCTCGCCCGATGTCTCGCGTCAGGGCGTGCAGCGCGACCTGCTGCCGATCGTCGAGGGCTCGGCGGTGAATACCCGGCACGGGATCGTGCATACGGACCACATCCTCTTCGTCGCCGCGGGCGCGTTCCACAGCGCTAAGGTCAGCGACCTGATGCCCGAGCTGCAGGGCCGGTTCCCGATCCGCGTCGAGCTGTCGCCGCTGACGAAGGAGGACTTCGTGCGCATCCTCACCGAGCCGCAGGGTGCGCTGACTCGGCAGCAGGAAGCGCTGCTGGCGGTCGAAGGCCTCAAGGTGACGTTCGACGAGGGCGCGGTCGAGGCGATGGCCGAGCTTGCCGCAACAGCCAACGAACAGCTCGAAAACATCGGCGCGCGGCGGCTGATGACGATCGTCGAGACGGTCTTTGAGCAGGTCAACTTCGACGCCCCCGACCGCGTTGCTGCGGGTGAAACAGAGCTCCGCATCACCGACGCCTTCGTCCGTGAGCAGGTCGCCCCGGTCGTTGCGGACGCCGATCTATCTAACTTTGTTTTGTAGCTCCTGCTCGGCACGGGTATGATCGGCCACCTAACTTTCGGAGCCCATCATGTCCCAGCAGCCTCCCCAACCGCCTCAACCCCAAGCCTATCCGCCGCAGCAGCACTACCCGCCCCCGCCTTCGGGTGGGATGAGCGGCGCGGTCATCGCACTGATCGTGACCGGCGTCGTCGCCTTGGTGGTCATCATGCTCCTCATCGCGATCCTCCTCCCCGCGCTCGGGGCCGCGCGTCGCACCGCGAAACGCATGCAGAACAGCACGCAATTGCGCGGTATCCACCAGGGTATGGTGACTTACGCAAACAGCAACAGGGACCACTTCCCGGGCCTGGACGCGATGGGCAACATCCTCCCCAACGGAATCGACACCGGGAACTCCGGCGACGGCGATACCGTCGAGGCACGCTACTGGATCCTCTTAAACAACGGTTTCATCACACCCGAATACGCCATCAGCCCCAGCGAGGTCGCGCCCATGATCGAATGGGGTGCAGGCCCGGTTCAGAGCATGAACTACTCCTACGCTCTGCTCTCCATCGACGGCTCGCCCGGCGCTTCACCCGGTACCGGCGACCCGCTTGTCCCGCATCGTTGGAACGAATGGGCCCAGTCACTCAACACCCAGGCCGTCGTCGGCGGCGACCGCAACACCGGGACCAACGCAACCTCAGGCGTGCAGAGCATCCACACCAGCCAGCCGGGCGAATGGAAGGGCTCGGTCCTATGGAACGATAACCACGTCAGCTTTGAGTCGACCCCTGTGGTCGCGACGCGCTACGACAGCGGCGCGATGAACAACCAGGACAACCTGTTCGAGGCGGCCGGCGACACGGACGCGTACCTGATCCACCAAGGCGACTAGGCCACGTTTTGGGAATACATCGTCTGCTTCGGATAGCAGCTCTGCGCGACGTGCATGATCTTTTCGCGCTGGTCGGGTGAGATGTTGGTGAACTCAAGCCCGTAGACCCAGCCGATCCCGCGTTTCTTGGCCTTGCGTGCGACGCGTGCTTTCACCGCGACGCGGACGCCGTCGAATTTGATGATGACGATCAGCCGCTGCTTGATACGCAGTGGGCTGCGCCATCGGCTACGCCTGACCAGCACCCCGCAGTAGGAGAGGTCGAGCACCTTGCCCAGGTTGCTCTTCACCCCGACCATCGGCATCCGACCACCACGCCGATGTTCCTCGGCTGGTGTTTCGCCCTGCATGTAGGCGTCGGTCAGCTTGTGGATGTTCAGCGAGAGAGCCATGATCTCAGTATCGCCCACCGCAGGTCTCGGGGCGAGCCGGATAGGCCGAGTTGGTTTGATATTGTGCTTTTCAATCGCGTGGTAAGTGCACCATCCGCCCAAACCACACAGGCGATACAAACGGATATGCAAGCGCTTGCCCTACCGGTGACAGGGTCTGACACGCCCCAAAGTGCCCGGCTGCTAAACTCCTGCCATGCTTGCACAGGTCCACAGCTTCCTTCTCCAGGGCATCGACGCCATCGCCTGCGAGGTCGAGGTCGATGTCGTCCACGACGCCATGCCCAAGACGTTTATCGTCGGGCTCCCCGACGCCGCGGTCAAGGAGTCCGTCGAACGCGTCCGATCCGCCGTGACCAACACCGGCTACCCCTTCGCCGTGGCACGGACGGTGATCAATCTGGCGCCAGCGGACAAAAGGAAAGAAGGCCCGGTCTACGACCTGCCCATCGCCGTGGGCATCCTGCTTTCCGAAGGCGTGATTCAGACCGAACGGCACAAGCGGCTCATGTTCGCAGGCGAGCTCGCGCTCGATGGCCGGGTCCGCCCCGTTGCGGGCATCATCAACCTCGCGCTGCTGTGCAAAGAGCTGGGCTTCGAGGGCGTCGTCGTCCCGGTCGATAACGCGCACGAAGCCGCGGCCGTGGAGGGCATCGAGGTCTACCCCGCCGACTCGCTCGCCAGTGTTGTGTCGTTCCTCAACGGGCAGCACGAGATCACGCCGGTCGCAACGGTGGATGTTGACGAGACCCTCCGCAACGAAACGCCGGCCATTGACTTTGCCGACATCCGCGGGCAGAAGGCCGTGAAGCGTGCCATGGCCGTCGCCGCCGCCGGTGGGCACAACATCATGATGATCGGCCCGGCGGGCACGGGCAAGACCATGGCCGCCCGCGCGTTGCCCGGCATCCTCCCGCCGCTGTCGCGCGATGAGGCCTTGCAGGTCACACGCATCTACTCCGCCGTCGGCCAGGTCCCGCGCGGCCAATCGCTTATCACCGCAAGACCTGTCCGCACCCCCCACCACACCGCGTCCAGCGCGGCTGTCATCGGCGGCGGCACCGTCCCACGCCCCGGCGAGGTCTCGCTCGCCCACCACGGCGTCCTCTTCCTCGACGAGATGCCCGAGTTCCCAAGGCCCGTCCTCGAAACCCTCCGCCAGCCCCTCGAAGACGGCCACGTCACCATCGCCCGCGCCCACTCCTCCATCCGCTTCCCCGCACAGTTCATGCTCGTCGCCGCTCTGAACCCGACGCAACAGGGCGACAAACCCACCGATGCGCAGTCCCAAAAACAGATGGACCGCTACCTGTCCAAACTCTCCGGCCCGCTCATCGACCGCATCGACATCCACGTCGAGGTCCCGCCCGTCCCCTACAAACAACTCACCGGCCAACCCAACGGCACCAGCTCCGCCACCATCCGCGAGCAGGTCCTCAAGGCCCGCGCGATCCAGTACCAACGCAACGGCGGCACCCTCAAACGCAACGCTTTGCTAAGCGGCCGAGAGCTGGACAAGCACGCCCCGATGGACAACGGCGCGAAAGACCTCATCAAGCAGGCCATGAGCGAGCTCAACCTCAGCGCCCGAGCCTACGACAAGATCCGAAGAGTCGCCCGCACCCTCGCAGACCTCGATTCCAGCGACGGCATCACCATGCAGCACGCGGCGGAGGCGATCAGCTACCGGCTGTTGGATCGCGGGCGGTAGATAAATCGTAGGGTGGGTGGAGGGAGTCCGCGACCGATACCCACCGCGGATCACCGACGACCCATGGCAGCGCCCGGTGGGTAGCGCTCGCGGACTCGCTTTACCCACCCTACAGGGAATCCGATGACTTCACTCTTGTTGTTCTTCGCGACCGTCTCTGCCCTCCTCGTGCTTGCCGGCTTGCTCCACGCGGTCGGTAACTACGCGCCCGGCGCTGTGGCAGTTGTTGCTCACGGCGGTTGCGGGGCAGTCGGTGGCGCCGGTCGTCAGCCCGGGTTCTGTGCCGTCGGTCCGGCGTCCGTAGGCCGCCGGCTGTCGGGCTCGCGTCGCATGTAGATCAGCCAGAGGTTGCGGGCGTAGATGAGGAAGCCGGTGGCCTGGCCGAGGATGCCGACGATGTCGGTGCGCCAGATGAAGTAGGCCAGGAGCATCGCCGCGCCGGTGAGCGAGAGCCACCAGAACGCGGGCGGGACGACCGAGCGTTTGGCGCGTTCGCTGCTGAGCCACTGCACAAGCATCCGCCCGGTAAAAAGCACCTGCCCCAGGAGCCCGAGTGCGACCCACAAGACGCCGGTCCACGAGGTGATGTCGAAGAGGACATGGAGGAAGGGGCGGTCGGCCGCATGGTCGTTTTGTTTGTCGTGCAGGGCCTGCGCGAACTGGCCCGGGGTCAGCTCGACGGGGCTGCCTTGCGCGTCGGTGAAGCGGTAGCGCAGGCCATCGGGTGTCTCCACGAGCCGGAGGTCGACGAGTCGATCGCTGAGCTGGAAGAGTACGGCATCGGGGGCTTGGCCGTTATCTGTTTCGTGATGCGCGTTTGCGGGGTGTACGAAAGTGACCAGCGCGAGCGAAAGGAGTACGAGCCCAGGCAGGAAGCGCTTCATACCTGGCCACCCTCTTGTTTGAGGCGCTTGGGAAGATTGCCCGACCGCTCAAGGCGGGGCTGCCTGGCCATGCGGCGTACGGCGAGCGTGTCGCGGAGCCCGGGCAAGGCGCGTTTGAGGATGCCCAGGCCGTACTTGGTTTGGCCGGCGTTACGTGGGCGGTGGTTCACGGGTACCTCAGCGATGCGTGCGCCGCGCATCGCGAGCAGCGCGGGGATAAAGCGGTGCATGCCGGGGCGGTCCAGCGGAAGCTGCTTGGCCAGCGTTGCACGCATGACGCGCGTGGAGCAGCCGGTATCGCGGACGCGGTCGTTGAGCAGCAGACGCCGCACGAGTCGGCCGACGCGCGAGCCGACACGGCGGATGACGTTGTCTCGGCGTTTGGCGGAGCGGTCGCCCTGCACGAGGTCGAGCTGTTCGTCGATCGCCCGGCGGAGCATCCCCGGCAGGTCGGCGGGGTCGTTCTGTAAATCGGCATCCAGCGTCGCGACCCACTCCCCCTGTGCGGCGGCGATCCCACGGTGCAGCGCGATGGACTGACCGCTCGGCTCGTCGAGCGCTATCGCCCGGAGCCAGGGCGTTGCCTCGGCAAGGACCCGCAATGACGCCCCGGTCCCGTCGCGTGAGCCGTCGTCGACCATGATGAGCTCAAAGCCGCCGGCGGCGACCGCCCCACCGCCCAGCGCCTGTCCCACTTCCACGATCAGTGGCGCGATGTTGTCCGCCTCATCGCGTGCTGGGATGACGAGCGACAGCAGCGGCGTGTCGGGTGTCGCGTGTGCGTCGGGTCCGTTTGCGGGCATATTGGCCGTATCGTATCCGATGACGTGGCCGATCTAGGCCGTGGCATTCGCTTCACTGACGACACGGACCTGGCAGAACTGGCGGTGGCCTTCGCGCGAGCCGTGGTAGCCGTAGCCGGACTGGCGTGCGCCGACCCAAGGCGTGCCGGCCGCGCCGCCGATGCCTTTGTTGATGCCGATCATCCCGGCCTTGATCCGCCGAGCGATGCGCGAGGCGTGCCCGTGCTCGCCGAACACCACGCCGCCGAGCCCGAGGTCGCTGTCGTTGGCAAGCTCAAGCGCCTCGGCATCGTCCTTGACTACACGCACCGCAGCGACCGGGCCGAAGGTCTCGACGGTGCAGATGTCCATGTCGTGCGTGACGCCCAGCAGAACGGTCGGCTCCAACACGTTGCCTTCGCCAGCCTCGCCCCCCGCGAGCACCTGCGCGCCCTTGGCTTTGGCGTCTTCGATCTGTGCGAGGACATGCGCCTTCTGCCGTGCGTCCACCATCGGCCCCATCGTGGTCGTTTCGTCCATGCCGTGCCCGAGCTTGAACTCCCCCGTCTTCTCGAGCAGACGATCGACAAAGCGGTCGGCGACCTTCTCGTGGACATAGATCCGCTCGGTGCTGACGCAGACCTGCCCGCTGTTGCGGAAGCTGTTCATCGCGGCGAAGTCGGCGGCCTTCTCGACATCCGCATCTTCGAGGACGATCAGCGGGTCTTTGCTGCCGAGCTCGAGGATGAGGCGTTTGAGTCCGCCGCTGGCCGACTGCATGATGTGCCGTCCGGCATCGCGCGAGCCGGTGAACGCGATGAGGTCGACATCGCCCGCGACGAGGGCCTTGCCCTGATCGTCCTTGCCGTGGACCACCTGCAACACACCCGGTGGCAAGACCTTGTTGAGCGCGTCCGCGTACATCTGCCCGCAGAGTGGGGTCAGCTCCGAGGGTTTCAAGATCACGCTGTTGCCCGCCGCGAGGGCCGGCAGCACCAGCCAGTGCGGCATCAGCACCGGGAAGTTCCACGGCGTGATCGCGACGCAAACGCCCAGCGGGTCGTAGTGCATCACCGACCGTGTATTCTCGTCCTCCAGCACCTCGGGCTCGAGCGCCTTGGCGATGTGGTCGAGTTCGTCTTCGATGCCCGCGCCGATCATCGCCGCCTCGCCCTTGCCGTTTTTGATCGGCTTGCCCTGCTCTCGGGTGATCATGACGCCGAGTTCCTCGGCGACCGCCTCAAGATGGGGGCGTGCCGTCTTCAGCAGTGCGATGCGCTGTGCCAAAGGCGTCTCACCCCAGGCCGCCTGGGCATCGCGTGCCGTCGCGATCACGCTGTCCACCTGCTCGACGGGCGTTACTGCAACACTGCCGATCGCTTCGCCGGTGTAAGGGTCTGTCGAAACGAGTTGGGCGGCGAGTGTCATCGGCATGTCCTCTCGGTGCAGCCAACAGCGGCAGTGCGATTGTTATCCGTCGGATTGTAGCTCCGCCGTGATGGCGCTGGATCGGATGTGTGATTCCCACCGGGGATGAAAAAACACCCTTCGGGGTTACCGAAGGGTGCGAATGCCCGGGAGAGGATTCGAACCTCCAAGGGATTTTACTCCCACCGCGACCTCAACGCGGCGCGTCTGCCAGTTCCGCCACCCGGGCGTGGGGGCGAGCCGCACAGTATATCCAAGTCGGCGTGGCTGTCGAGTTGAGCAGCCGGGGCTTGTAGGATTTGGGGATGAGCGTGCCCACAGGTGTGATCCGTGGGCCTCTCGGGGCTTGCCCAGCGACCAATGCGGGTGAAAGGACTCGAACCTTCACGGGTATTACCCCACCAGAACCTAAATCTGGCGCGTCTGCCAATTCCGCCACACCCGCGTGGGGAGCGGGCATGATACTACACTCTGGGTATGGATGACCCCTTTGAATTGCTAGGTATTGAGCCCGTGTTCGAGTTGGACCCTTCGACGCTGCAAGCGCAGTTCCTGTCGGCGAGTGCGCGGTGCCACCCGGACCGCTTTACGGACCCGCTGGAGCAGGCGGACGCGGCCGACCGGATGTCACGCGTGACGCAGGCCTACCGTCAACTAAGCGACCCCGAGTCGCGGGCCCACGCACTGCTCGCGCTGCGCGGTGACTCGGCAGACACGGAGGGCGAAGCAACCAAGGCCCTGCCGCCGGACCTGTTGATGGAGATGATGGAAGTCCGTGAGGCGCTGGACGACGCGATCGCGCTTGGTGATCAGCCATCGATCGAAAAACATCGCGATTGGGCTCAGCAAAAGCAGGCCGACTATCTCACATCTATCGGCAAGCTGTTTGAAGAGCCGCCGAGCGAGCAGAACTCAGCGGCGATCCGGCTCGAACTCAACGCGCTGCGCTACATGGTGCGTATGCTGGAGCAGATGCCGGCGTGAGGGTACAGCCCAGTGCATGAGCCTTGATGACTGGCCTGAGCATCAATTGGCTAGGCTCTGTCTGAAAACCAAAGGTGGGATGGGCGTCTCGCCCGTCACGAAGCTCAATCGACGGCCGAGACGGCCATCCCACCGTTTTCGGACAGAGCCTAGGCTCTG
>JBCCWH010000072.1:0-17554 GCA_039193915.1 Planctomycetota bacterium | reverse complement strand
GTAGAGGTTGTCGAACTTGGACTTGGTGCAGGAGTCGTTGACGTTGATGACGGGGTAGAGCAGCGTGCCATCCGTCTGCATCTTGACCATGTTCTTGATGCCGGTGGTGGTCTCTTCGGAGACGCCCTTGCACTGCTCGGCAACCTTCTGCCAGCGGGTCATGGACTTCTCCTGGCCGCGGCGGAGGCAGGCGAGGATCTCGCCCCATTCTTCCGGCTCGTTGTCGGCGTCAAACGCGGGGACTTCGCCGGCGTTTTCGAACTCGTAGCCCTTGTGCAGCAGCAGCGTCGCGTCGCCGCCGTCGTCGACGATCTGGGTAGGCCCATTGCCATCGCCGAAGTCCAGCGCGGTGTCGGTGCACCACCAGTACTCTTCCAGCGTCTCGCCCTTCCACGCGAAGACGGGGACGCCCTTGGGGTCGGCGATGTTGCCGCCGCCCTCATCGGGCCGTCCGGCGACGACGGCGGCGGCGGCCTGGTCCTGGGTCGAGAAGATGTTGCAGCTCACCCAGCGCACGTCCGCGCCGAGCATCTTCAGCGTCTCGATGAGCACGGCCGTCTGGATCGTCATATGCAGCGAGCCCATGATGCGGTGGCCCTTCAGCGGCTGGCTCGCGGCGTACTCCTCGCGGCAGGCCATCAGCCCGGGCATCTCCTGCTCGGCCAGCTCGATCTCCTTACGACCCCAATCGGCGAGCTGCTGGAGCTCGTCGAGCGAAGCGCCGGGCTTGAGCTTGTACTCCAGCCCGTTGGCGGCGGTATCGATCGTGCAGTTCTTCGAGGTAAACGGTGTCGCGGTGGCGGTGGTCATGGTGCATTCCAGTGAACAGTGAATAGTCAACAGTGAACAGTTCGTGATGTACGGAGTCGGTGTGTTAGCCGTCGCTGGCACAGCGACGCGTTAGCGGTAGATTCGCAGTCATTCTTTTTCCCCCGTCGCCAGCAGCAACGCGGGCCCCGTCGCATCGGGCTCGGGCGGGAGCGGCTCGCATCGCACGCCGGCCAGCCCGGCCTCGCGCATCATGCGCTTGAGGGTGCTGGGCTTGAAACCCGCGTGGACCTGGCCCATCTGTCGACGGAAGGCGTCGCGATCATGCGCGAGCAGGTCGAGTACGACGACCTTGCCGCCGGGCTTCACGACACGCGCCATCTCCGCGACCGCCGCGGCCGGGTCGTCGAGGTAGGTGAGCACCAGCACGCACAGTGTCGCGTCGCAGGCGTCATCTTCGATCGGCAGCTCGGCGAGCTCGCCCTTGCGTAGCTCGGTGTTCTTGTGTTCTTTGAGCCGACGCCGCGCGGCCTTGAGCATCGCGGGGTTGTTGTCGATGCCGATGACGTGCTTGACGTAACGGGCCAGGTCGGCCGCGAGGGCTCCGCTGCCGCAGCCAAGGTCGGCGACGGTCCAGTCGGACGGGAGCAACGCGAGCATGGCATCGCGTGTGAACGATCGGCCGTAGAGCTCGTGGCGGATCTCGTCCCATTCGCCGGCCGCGCCTTCGAAGAACGACGCCGCGTCGAGCTCGCGTGTCGCGATGAGCCGCTTCAAGCGCACCGCGTCTTGGCCCAGCGCCGGCCAGTGCGACGAGTTGTCCCGTGCGACGACCCACAGCTCCCGCTGTGCCGGCGCGAGCTCATCCAGCACGACCTGATAGAGGTTCGTCGTCCCGCGTCGCTGGCTGACGACCCAGCCCTCATCCGCGAGGATCTTGAGGTGCCGCGAGACCGTAGACTGCGGGAGCTGCACGACTTCGCAGAGGTCCGACACACCGAGTTCCTGCCCGGCGATCAGCGCGAGCAGCCGAAGCCGGGTCGCGTCGGCGAGCGACGCCATCCACTTGAGCAGGCGGTCGGGCTGGGTGGGAGTCTGGGCCATAACAGTCCATCCGTTCATCCGGATGCACGAATAGTATAGCCGGTTCTCCCGCCAATGTCCCGCCCGGATGCTCGGCTTTGAACTCCACCCGCCCACGGCCGACTAAACCCTTGCCCCGTACAGCGGGCTAACGATACAATCGCCTATCTACAGGAGTTTTATGCCCGCCTACCGCCACACGATCACGTTCCTGGCCCTGCTCGCCTTGCTCGTCACGCTGCCCGGATGCGAGACCGAGACGCGGGTGCTCAACAGCACCTGGACCGACAGCTTCGGCGAAATTGCCGACCGCCGGCCCGAGCCGCGTGAAGCGCTGGACCCCAACGACCCGCGGGTGCGATCGCCCCAGGGCTACGCCGTTGAAATCGCGCGTTTCAGTGGCCCCGATGCGTCGGCACAGGCCTTCCGCCTCACGGCCGAACTACGCACCGAAGTCGGGCTGGGCGACCTCTGGCAGAGTGACGGCAGCCAGAACGCCGTCGTCTACGCCGGCCGGTTCCGCGACCCGCGCAGCGACCGCGCCAAGCAGATGCTCCAAATGGTCCGCGCCGCCCAGTACGACGGCGGTCGGCCGTTCGCCAGCGCACAGCTCGTCGCGCTCTCCGGCGACGGCGGCGAAGAAAGCATCTACAACGAGTTCGACCTGCGCAACCACCGCGGCAGCATCACCCTCCAGATCGGGTTCTACGACATCAACTACGGCAACAACTACCGCGCCGCCGCCGAAACCGCCGTACAGGTGCTCCGCGACGAAGGCGAAGAAGCCTACTTCTACCACGGCCCCAACCGCTCGCTCGTCACCGTCGGGCTATTCACCCGCCCCGAAGCGCTTGTGCCCAACGGCCAGACCGAGCAATACAGCCCCGCCGTCCGCGAACTCCAGGAACGCTTCCCGCACAACCTCATGAACGGCGTCACGTTCGAACGACGCGAAAACGGGGTCGGCGGCGTACAGAGCTCGTTCCTCGTGCCCGTGCGGTAGCAACACCACTCAACACCCCCGATGCCCGCGGCGTTGCGCAGCAATGCCGGGGGATCATACGCAGCCGTGGGATGACACAGAGATACCCGCGCGGCATCGCTGAAGCGACGCCGCGGGCATGCTCACATTCATCCACACGTTGCGCCGCCGCGCCCAAGCGCCAGGTTCGCCTGCAGCTTCTCAACCAACACACGCTTCACCTCTGTCATCGGCGGGCAAGCATCGCCCAGCAGCGCCCGCATGCTCGTCACCGGTCGGCCATGCAATCCGCAAGGGACGATGAGCTTGAAGTGGTCCAGGTCGGTCGTCACGTTGAGCGCGAGCCCGTGCAGTGTCGTGTTCCTCCGGATACGCACACCCATGGCACAAAGCTTCGCGCTACAATTCCCGCCTTCGGACATCCGCCATCCACCATCCGCCATCTCCCCCGCGACCCAGACACCGGTCGCGCCGCACTCGTTGTGGCCGACGATCCCCCATTGGCCGGCCGTGTCGATGACGGCCCGTTCGAGCATCCGCATGTACTTGCTGAGGTTGAGCCCGAAGTCGCCGAGCTTCAGGATCGGGTACACGACGAGCTGGCCCGGGCCGTGGTAGGTGATATCGCCGCCGCGGTCGGTCTCGTGGGTCGAGACGCCTGCGGCCGCGAGCTGTTCGGGCGTCGCGATCAGGTGGCTGGCGACATCCTTGCGCCGCGTCAGCGTGATCACCGGGTCGTGCTCGACCAGCAGGACCGTCGGCGGGGCGTCGCCCGCGATGACAGCCTCGTTCAGCGTCCGCTGACGCTCCAACGCCGGGCCATACGCCAGCCGGCCGAGGTCTTCGACGACGAGCGCATCGGGATGGGTTGTCAGGTTTTTCGTGCTCATTGGTCGATAACACCCTCGCGGAGGGCAGGTCCGGCTTGCTTGACGTATCATATGCGGCTCGGAAAACCTCGCCCTATGCCCCAAATCCACCCTACCGCAATCGTAGACCCCCAGGCGACGCTCGCCGACGATGTCGTCGTCGGCCCCAACTGCGTCGTCGAAGGCGATGTCACCATCGGACCCGGCACGCAGCTCATCGCCCAGTGCTACCTCAAGGGCCCGATGACGATCGGAGCCAACAACACCCTCTACCCCTTCGCCACCCTCGGCTTCGAGGCCCAGGACTGGAAAGCCGACCCCGGCCGCTCGGGCCCGGGCACCGTCATCGGCGACGGCAACGTCTTCCGCGAGTCCGTCTCCATCCACCGCGCCTCCAAAGACGAGCACCCCACCACCGTCGGCAACAAAAACTACTTCATGGCGTGCAGCCACGTCGCACACGACTGTGTCATCGGCAGCGACTGCATGTTCGCCAACTCCGCGCTCCTCGGCGGGCACTGCGAGGTCGGCGACCGCGTCATCATCGGCGGCAACGCCGGCGTCCAGCAGTTCTGCCGCATCGGCCGACTCTCCATGCTCGGCGGCGCAGAAGGCATCACCATGGACCTGCCCCCCTTCTGCATGGTCCACCACACCAAGCAGGTCTCCGCGCTCAACCTCATCGGCCTCCGGCGGGCTGGGCTCCGCCCACACATCGCCGCCCTCCGCGAAGCGTTCAACATCTACTACCGCCACGGCATCCCCGGCACCAAGGCCCTGGCCATGATCGACGACAAGCTCGGCGACGACCCCTGCGTCCGCGAGTTCGTCGACTTCATCCGCGAATCCAAACGCGGCGTCACCGGCTACGGCGAATCCTTCAAGCACCGCCCCTGGCTCAAGCCCGAGTTCTACCAGCAGGCCAACGGCGGGGAGTGATCAGAGTACGAAGCGCAAGCGAGTGGTGGCTCTGTATTGGAATAGCCGCACCGCTACGCGGTGCCGGGGTTCTGATACTCGGGACCAGCGGACCAGCGTCGCGTAGCGACGCGGCTACTTTCAAGACATCACTCGCTCACGCTTCTCGCTCTGATGGATTGCGCTATTCAAACGACAACGACTCGGCCCAGGCGCGAAGCTCGTCCTGCTTGTCGCGTAGCGCATCCGCGGTGCCGGTGATCTTGAAGGTCCAGGTCTCGCTCTGCGCCGTCGGGTTGTCGCCGCGCGGGATCCAGACGCCGATCATCGGGGTGCCGGCCGAGCCCTCCAGCAGCGGCATCCAGGTCGCATCCGCATCGCCGATCGTGACCGAGGTAAACCCGTCACGGACGCGCTGCATCGACTCCAGATCGGCCGGGTTGTAGCCGGCCTGCCCAAGCCAGCGCGTGAGGTTCGCTTCGATCCCGCCGACACCATTGGGCCAATACCCCACAGCGATCTCGACGCCCTCGCCCGCCTCAAGCGTGAGCACACGCATCTGCCGCGCCGGGCCAACAGCCCACCCTTCGGGCACGGTATAGACGAGGCCCTGCACGCTGTGCGTCCCGTCGCCCTGGGCTTCATCGGCCGGCCCATCGACTACCGCGGCATCCGTAGACGCGTCGCCCGCATCGCCCGCATCGCCCGGGGCCGGCGTATCGCCTTGCGATTCATCCACCGGCGCGATGCCTTCGGGGTAGTCGGCGTCGGTGTTGCGATCCGATCCGCCGCAGCCGGGGAGGGAGATCGCGATGGCAGCGGCGAGTAGAGTGGGTGTCACGGGTTTCATCACGGAATCCTCGGGGGGCTTACAGGATCAGTTTAGCGTCACGTGGCTCGCGGCTTGTGAATAGCCGCGTCGCTACGCGACGCCGGGAGTGCTGCGGCTCCAGCGATTATCGCGACTCCCCGGCACCGCGTAGCGGTGCGGCTATTGCATCGGGTTTCCTTCGCGGTCAAAGCGTACCCGCTCGCCGCAGAGTTGGCACTTAGCGGTGCACATCGCGTCGCTGTGTTGGGCCGTGACCCGAGTCAACGCCCCTTCACGAAATCCAAGCCCATTGCAGACCGGGCAGCGCGCGTCGCGCACCGCCGCGCGGGCCTTGGCGGGCTGTGCGGCACGCATCAACCAAACACCAAGCGCCGCGACGATCACGAGGCTGATTGCGATCGCCCATCCCATCGCGAAGCTCCGTCGGTCTACATGCAGATTAGCTTCATTTGTTTAGCCGTCGCCCAACGGGCGACGCGGGTGAATCCTCAAGCTGCGCGCCGCCCGTTGGGCGGCGGCTAAACAGTGCTTACACCTTCAACGCCGGGGCATACCCCAGCGCATCACGGTAGCGCTCGCGGATCGGCTCGACGACCTGTGCGACGAACGCATCCACCTGCTCGGGGGCGCGGCCGACGTATTGCGTCGGATCGAGCACGTCCTGCAAGTCCACGCCGGCGAAGCCCGGCTCCTGCGCCAATCGCTCGAGCAGGTCGTTGTCGGCACCGTTTTCTTTGACATTGGTCGCCACCGCGATCGCGTGCTGGCGGATGACTTCGTGCAGCTCCTGGCGGTCGCCGCCCTGCTGCACCGCGGCCATCATGATGTTTTCCGTGGCCATGAAAGGCAGGTACTTGGCCAAGTTTGCCTCGACCATCTTGTCGTAGACGACGATCCCGGAGGTGACGTTGATCGCGATATCCAGCACGCCGTCGAGCGCGAGGAACGGCTCGGGCAGCGTCAGCCGACGGCACGACGAGTCGTCTAGCGTGCGCTCCATCCACTGCTCGGACGCGGTGGTGTACGGGGCCTGGACCAGCGAGATGACGAAGCGCGACAGCCCGCACATGCGCTCGCAGCGCATCGGGTTGCGCTTGTAGGGCATCGCGCTGGAGCCGATCTGCTTCTTCTCGAAGGGTTCGTCGATCTCCATCCGGTTGGATAGCAGACGCAGGTCGGTCGCCATCTTCATCAGCGCTGCTGCGGCGGTGCCGAGCGCCGAGCCGACCATCGCGTCGAGCAGGCGCGGGTAGGTCTGCCCGGTGACGGCGAATCGTTTGTCCGGGTCCCAGCCCATCTTCTGGGTCACCAGGCGGTCGAGCTGCTCGACCTTGCCGTGCTGCTCGGGGTCGCCCGCGAAGAGTTCGAGGAAGGAGGCCTGGGTCCCGGTCGCGCCCTTGATCCCGCGGAAGCGGAGCGTGTCCAGGCGGTGCTCGACCTCGCTTAGCGCCATGGCGAGTTCCTGTGCCCAGAGCGTTGCGCGTTTGCCGACGGTGGTGGGCTGCGCAGGCTGGTAGTGGGTAAAGCCCAGGGCCGGCATCGCGCGGTACTGCGACGCGAAGTTGCCGAGCCGATCGATCACGGTGGCGAGCTTGTGGGCGACGAGTGTCAGCGCCTCGCGGAGCATGATGAGCTCGGCGTTGCAGACGACAAACTGGCTGGTTGCGCCGAGATGGATAATGGGCATGGCCTTGGGGGCGGCGTCACCGAACGTATGGACGTGTGCCATCACGTCGTGGCGCAGCTCTTTTTCGTAGTCGGCCGCCACGGCGTAGTCGATATCGTCGAGGTGCTCCCGCATCTCGGCGAGCTGCTCGTCGGTGATCTTCAGCCCGAGCTCCTGCTCGCTCTCCGCCAGCGCCAGCCAGAGCTTACGCCAGGTGGTGAATTTGAAACGGGGCGACCAGATCCGCTGCATCGCGGGCGAGGCGTTGCGGGAGGCGAGGGGCGAGACGTAGGTGGTGTCGTCGGTCATAGTCGGCTGTGGGGTCGGGTGGGGTCGAATCAGGCAAACCGCTCATGGTACACTTGTGGCCGGCCCCCCGCGTGGTTTCGAGCAGGGCCGATGAACCCGCCGTGGACGGCGGACGCTAGAACACGGGGCCACGACGTGTTGCCAAGGCCGGGTCATGGACGACCACGGCAAGGGGTGCCAAGCCCGATGAACCAGTCCAGCGACGCCGATCTGATCGAGCTGATCCAGCAGGGTGATCGGTCCGCGCTGGGCACGCTGCTGGACCGCCACCAGCAGCGGCTGTTCAACGTCGCCCTGCGGATGGTCAGCAACCGCGACGACGCGGCCGAGATCACCCAGGACGCCATGCTCAAGATCTGTGAGCACATCGACAACTTCCGCAGCGACGCCAAAATCACGACCTGGATGACCCGGATCGTCATGAATCTCAGCATCTCCCTTCTGCGCAAGCGCAAGGTCCGCAACCATATCAGTTTAGAGTCGTCCGGCCCAGCCACAAACGGCGAAGACGCGGCCGCATCGCTGCGCCATGTCCTCGACGATTCTCGGGAACCCGGCCCCGCCCAGAGCGTCGAAACCACTGAGATGCTCGAACAACTGAAAAACGCGATCGGTCGGCTCGACGACGACTTCCGGGCCGTCCTCGTCCTCCGCGACATCGACCAGATGGACTACCAGCAGATCGCCGAAACCCTCGACCTCAAGACCGGCACCGTGAAGAGCCGGCTGTTCCGTGCCCGGCTCGCGCTGCGCCAGGAGATGCAGAAACTCGACAAGACCCCGTCGCACCAAGCCCCGCATTGACCCGAGCAGAAAACCACCGCCGGGCGATCGCCCCGCCCCATACCCACGACACACGATGACCGACCGATACGACCAAGACCTGCTGCTGGACTACCTCGAAGGCGACCTCGACCCGGCCGCCCGTGCGCAGGTCGACCAGATGCTCGCGGGCGACCCGCAGCTCGCGTCGCTGATGCAATCACTGGCACAGGACCGCGCAATGCTGCGGGAAATGCCGGCCGAAGACGCGCCGGGCGACCTGAGCTTTGACCTCGTCCAAGGGCTCGAACGGCGGATGCTGCTCGACGCCCCCCAGGTCGAGGCGGGCGGCCCGATCCCGATCGGCCGGGGCCGGGGTATGGCACCGCCGACCGGGGGCGTTCGCTGGGGTCGCATCGTCGGGCTCACCGGCATGGCGGCCGCGATCGCGCTCGCCGCGGGGGCCGTGATCTGGTTCGACCGGTTCAACCCGCTCTCGCAAACCGCACTGGAACTGGGCCAGCCGACGAACACTCCTGCCGCAGGAGAGGCCGAGCCCGCCGACTCAGCCGCAGACGCCTTGATGCTGAGCGAACTCGACAACGCGACGGCCGGCGGATCAGGCGCGTTCGACGACACGACGCCTGGCTCGCTGACATCCCCCGGGACCAGCGCGTTGCATGGTGTGCATGACGAAAACCCGGCCTCACTCGCCGAGCGTGCCCGCCGAGCCATGCTCGATGGCGCCGCCAACCGCGCAGGCGGGCCCAGCGTTTCCTCGGCCGCTGGCGCACCGGGCCGGCCAGACGAAGCGGACACCCTCGAACTCAGCCCGCCAGAATCGCCGATCCCCAGCGTGACCATCACCGCATTTACCCCGGATCAGGCGCTGCGCATCGAGTCGGATAATCAGGAGACGAGCAAGGCCGAGGTCCTCGAGTGGTGCCTGCGTAACGGCGTTCCCATCGTCGAGCCACAACTCGACCGCGCGGCCGAACAGGCCCAGGCCGACGCGCCGCCGATCGCCATCCTGATCGAGCCAACGCAGCTCGACGCACTGCTCAGTGACCTCAACCGCGAGACAATCCAGCAACAGCAAAACCGCCAGCGGGCCATCATCGACCCGGCGGACGAATCCTACTACCAGCAGGCCGAGGCTGTGCCGCACCTCGCCGACGAAGACGCGGAAGCATTCGACACCACGCGCTTGGGTAATGACGACGCGTCACCCGCCATCGTTGAGCTGCGCGTGCCCGCCGACCTGGGCGATGCGGTGCAGACCCGGCTCAACGTTGCCAACACCCTGCTCTACTCCAACCGCGCCGAGTTGGCCCTGGCTGCGCAGCGTGATGCGGAGGTGATTCGCAACCAGCAGATCGCCGACGAAACACAAGCCGACGTGCCACCCGCCGTAGGTGGAGACGATGCCAATGACCTCGCCGATCCTGAACCAGACGGGGCTGGCGATTTCCGCGTCACCCCCGGCTACCCGTTGAACCGACACAGCGGGGCTCAGCGCGGAAGCGAGAGCCCGGGCCAAGACGAGGCCGCACTCCCCGCCGCCGACGACACGGCTACTCCCACCCCCGAAGCAATGGAGGAACCCCATGCCGCTCAGGCGTCGGATACCGACGACCAAGCAGTGCCCGACGGCCAAGCTGATGACGACGATGCAACGCAGGTCGACGCAGTCGCGGCAGAGAGCGAAGGCGACACCACAGACGCCCAGCCCCCCGCACGCGGCAACTGGCTGCTGCCGCAGGTCCCACTCGCGCCGAGCACGCCGATCTGGACCGACCCGCCGACGGCCCAGCTTGTGCCGCTGGTGTTTGTCCAGCGTCTGCTCGATGAGGCCGAGCCGATCCAAGCCGATGCCGAAGCCACGCCCGCTCAGCCGATCGAGCCCGACGAGGCGATCGAGGAGTAGCGACGCCCCGGCGGATGCGCTATCGTGCAGGCAGCCGCCTACGGCCTGATCTCTCCGCCGCCGCCGCGATGGCTGTCCCACACGATCCGCCCGTCCTGCGTAACCGCGAGATGCACCATCCCCCCCGCCTGCGTGGTCAGCCGCGGCACCCCCGCGGCTTCTAACGGCTGTGCCCAGCGGTCCTCGTCGACACGCCGCGGCCCTGACGACTGCAACACCAGCACCGGCGACACCGCATCCAACCACGCCGGCGACTCCGCTACCCAGCTCCCGTGGTGCGGCAGGTCCGCCACATCGGCCTTGAGGTCCGTGTCCGACGCGAGGAGCGCCGCGATCGCCTCGCCCTGGATGTCGCCGTTGAGGATGATCCGCCGCCCGCCCGCGTCGCACCGAAGCACCAGGGAGTGGTCGTTGTTCGCCTCGCCCTCGAAGTCGACCGTCGGCCAAAGCAGCCGCAACTCTGCCGCGCCAAACGCCCGTGTCCACCCCCGCCCTACCACCGTCGGCTCAAACCCACGCTCACGCAGCCCCGCCACCAAGAACGCGGCCGCGCCGTCAGGATGCGACTCCGCCTCACGCATCAGCTCCGCCGACACAAGCACCTCGCCGACCTCGACAGCGTCCACCACATCGAGCGCTCCAACAAAATGATCCAGGTCCGGGTGCGACAGCATCAACACCTCCAGCCGCGACACACCCAGCGCACTCAAAGCCGGCACGATACTCCGCTCGCCGATCTGCAAAAACGCCTGCGAGCCGCAATCAAACATCAGCGTGGCGTCCCCGCTGCGCAGCAGGTAGCACGACCCATCGCCCACACTAAACATCACCAGTTCCACCGCCGGGTCATCCGCCCCCGCGATACGCGTCGGCACCGCACGCTGCTCCCACACCCCCCACCCCACAAGCAGCACCACCGCAAGCAGCAGCGCAGGCCACCGGCGACGGAACAGGCCCGACATCACCGCCACAACCACCGCGAACGCAGACACCACCCACGCGACCGTCGGCGGATTCATCAGCGTAAAACTCGACGCCGGCATCCGACGCGACTGCTCCACCAACGCCACCATCGAATCCGCAAGCCAGGCGACCGGCATCGCCAGCAAAGACGACGCACTGGGCAGGAACAGCCCAAGCAGGATCTTCAGGTAGCCCACGCCCAGCAGCGCCGTCAGCACCGGCAACGCAAACAGCGACAGCAGCGCAGCCAACGGGCTGAGCAACTGGAAGTGATACATCACCAGCGGGACCGACACCGCAAACGCCACCAGGCTCACCGCAAGAAAATCGGCGAACCACCGCGCCGCCTGCTGCGTCGCCGTCGGGTGGACCACCTGCACCGCTGGCTCGGGCCAGATCCGAAGCGACACCGGCCGAGCAAACAGCAACAACCCACCGACCGCGCCGAAACTCAACTGGAAGCCCGCGGTAAACAAGTCCGTGGGCTTCCAGACCAGCACGATCAACGCCGCCGCCGACAGCATCTCGATCCCGCGCAGCCGACGGCCAAACCCGTAACCCACACAGAACACCCCCGCCATGACCGCCGCCCGCACGATCGGCGTCCGCCACGGCACGGCCAGCATAAACAGCACCAGCACCGCAAACACCAGCCACGCCACCACCGTCGGCCGACCGATCAGCAAACGCCCAAGCCCCCAGACCAGCACCAGCAGGATCCCCAGATGCGCCCCGCTGATCGACAGCACATGCGCCAGCCCAACCGCGCGGAACGACTCGCTCAGGTCCTTGATGTCGCTCGTACGCCGGCCAAGCAGCAACGCCTCCAGTAAACCCGTCCGCACCGGGTCGTGCGGAAGCCCGAGGCGCAGCGATGCCGCCGCGGCGTCGCTGATCGACCGACGCAGCCCCAACAGCGTCAAGCGCGGCGGCGCGAGTTCGCGCCAGTTGCCGCGACGCTTCAGCGTCATCCGCCCGTGCACCCCCTCGCGCGCCAGATACGCGCGGTAATCAAACTCCCCCGGATTCTGCGTCGGGCCGATCGCGCTGAGCCAGCCGACCGCCTCGATACGCTGCCCGAGCACCAGGCGGTGGTCGTGCTGCTTGAGGCGTACGAGGATCGCGCCCGACGCGTGCTCGAACCCGCGGCCGGCATCGACACCCTCCACCTCCAGCTCAAACAGTGTGCCCGGGTGACGGAAGTTGAAGCCGCCGAAGCTGCCCTTGCCCGGCATCACGTCCCGAGGCGTACTGACGATCGTGCCCCGCACCCGCGCGATCGCGCCTTCCTCGTACACAAAACGCGCGACGCTGTCCCGGGCGATGTAGTCACGCTTCACGACCAGCCACGCGGCCGAGGCACACGACAGAGCGACCAGCGCGAGCCACATCGCCGACGCGTGCCGACGGGCCGACACCGCTGCGCTATCACCCGCACGGCGCCACCCCACCACGACCGACGACACAAACAGGGCCGACGACAACGCCGCCCAGACCCACAACACACCCAGCAACCACCCCGCCACGGCGCCGACGACCCATGCCATCGCAAGACGCACCAGCAGCCGCTGCCCGAACTGCGCAGACGCCTCATGTTTCAACGTGTCGCCGGAACCCAGCACACACGGAGTCTACGCCATCCGCCAAGCACGCGCATCTTGCAGCCCGCCCCCACAAGGCCCGTACAATCACGCTATGCCCCGGCCCACGCCCAAACACAGCAAGCCCCCCGCCCTCGATGGGCTCATGCTCGCCGCCCGGCAACTCGTCGATGGGCTCTACGCCGGGCGTCACGCCTCGCCCACACGCGGCAGCGGCGCCGAGTTCCACGACTACCGGCCCTACACCGCCGGCGACGACCTCCGCGCCATCGACTGGAAGCTCTACGGCCGAACCGATCGCTACTACCTCAAACGCTTCCGAAAGGAAACCGACCTCAACCTCCACCTCGCAGTCGATGGCTCGGCCTCGATGGCGTTTGCCGCGCTGGACCCGAAACGCAGCCCAAGCCACAGGCCCAGCAAACTCGACACCGCCAAACGCCTCGCCGCGGCCCTCGCGCTCCTGGCGGTGCGGCAGGGGGACCGGGCCGGGCTTTCCGTGTTCGACGCAGAGCTGCGATGCCACCACCCGGCTTCCGGCTCGCTGCGTCAGCTCCAAACCATGACGGCCGACCTCGAACAAACCCGCCCCGCCCAAGGCCCCGCCGACCTGGGTGCGTCGCTGCAACAACTCGGCTCGGCGCTCCGCCGACGCGGCGTCGTGGCGGTGATATCCGACCTGCTTGATGAGCCCGAGGGACTCCTGCGTTCGATCGATCGACTGCGACACGCGGGGTCGGAGGTGATCGTCTTCCAGACCCTCACACCCGACGAGATCGACCTCGGCGGCGCGAGCGCGCAAGCGTACCGCATGACCGACCCCGAACGCGATGCCTCAGCCTCAGTGCAAGCCCGCCCGCCCCAAGTCGCACGGCGGTACGCCCAACTCATCGAGCAGCACCTGCAACACCTGCGCCGAGCGCTCGCCGCACGCGATATCGACTACACCCTCGTCCGGACCGACCGGCCGCTTGAAGCAACACTGCGGCGCTACCTGCTGATGCGTTCGCGACGCGCACGCTGACCGCCCGCCCCTGCACATCGCGAGACAGCATCAATCCTAAGTGATATAGAAACGCCACAGGCCTCTGAGCCAGTGGGTTGTTACACACGGGCCATGACTGCGTCAGTCGCCAGCGGGCTCGGTGGGCTCGGCGGGTGCCGGGTCCGTCGCGAGGACGGTCGGCTCGTCGGAGCCGGGGTGGGCCTTCTCGGCTTCGAGCAATACGTTGATCATGATGTTGCGTGCGGACTCCACGGAGTAGCCGTTGATCCCGTACTGCCGGACACCGAGCATGCCCAGCGAGAGGTCTTCGTTGGAGATGAGCACGGGGAAGCGTTCATTGCTACGGACGCCACGGAGCATCATGCTGGTGCCGGGGTCGGCGAGTTCGATCGTGAGCGATCGGAAGATCACGCGGGCGTTGCGGACCGATCCCTCGGACAAGCCACGGCCGTTGATGATCGGCCCGATGCTGTTGCGGAGCAGTTCGTCCTGCCCGCCGACGAGGGGGGCAAGCTGGCGTGAAAGGGCCGAGGCGAAGTCACCGCGTCCCCCGAGCGTCTCGACCAGGACCGTCCCGCCGGACTCGACGTAGGCCTTGAGCGCTTCCTGCTCGGCTGGCGAGAGCTCCACCGCTTCGATCCCGATCAGGTGCACGAGGGTCGGGTCGGCGTCGGCGATGTCGGCGAGCGGCATCTGCTCGACCAGCAACTCATAGCCGCTCCTGTTGAATACGACATTGCGCATCGCGGCGTAGACATCGGTTTCGGGCAGAGGCGTGTCGCCGACCGTCGCAGTGACGACTTTGATAGTGCCCCGGCTGTTGCGTGCCTCGCGTGGCACCAGCGGGCTGGATAGCCGAGGCGTCAGCTTGCCGCGGTCGGTCACAACCGCGTAGATGTTGGTGATGTACTGCCAGTGGTCGTCCCGGCCGGGGTTGGGGTTTTCGTCGCGCTGGAAATCCATGCCCCAGTCCTGCTGGGGGAGGATGATGAGGTCCCGCGCACCGTTGCTGAGCACCTTGATCGGCGGCCCGCGACGGGCCTGCGCCTCGCCCACGACCAGGCCGGCCATCGGGTGGGTCGCCTCCATATCCGTAAACGCCAGGTGCGGATACATCCGCTCGGCCAACTCGTGGACCCAGTCACGCACCGAACTCGAACGGTTTTCGGGATTCACGATGAGCGTGCCCCCCATATCGAGATAGCGCTTGATCTTCGCGACCTGCTCGTCGGTGAACTCGATCGCCCGGGGCGTCGACAGCCACATCAGCGGCGCACTCATCCACTCGTCGGGGCTGGTGTTGATATCGACAACCTGCCAGTTGACCTCGGTCTCGATGTAGTCACTGATGTAGCGGTTGAGGAAGTAGACGTCGTTGGGCCGGTTGTTCCACTCGACCCCATCGACCTGGAGTTTGTTGATCCAGACGGGGACGCGGCCGCGGGCCAGGAACATCAGCTCGAAGGCGGCGGCATGGACGCTGCTGCCGTAACGGCCGTTGTTGGCGACGATTTCACGAGCGATCGTGGCGAACCAGTCTTGGCCACCGAAATACTTCCGGCCCGAAGCCAGGGCAACGCGTTCGTAGCCGTAATAGGTGTAGCTCGCCCCGCCGTGGGCCATCATCTCCGGGACACTCCAGTTGCGGTCGAGGAAATCGAGCCCGGCGTTGATCGAAGCCTGCACCGCCTCGTTCGGGGTGCTCTGCCCACGGTAGAGCTCCTGCTGCGCGACCAACAGCACCGCCAGCCCGGCACAGGTCATGGACTGTGTCGTGTTGGGGGCTTCGCTATAGGACCAGCCACCATCGGTTCTCTGCATCTCGAGGAAGTTACGGACCGCGGCTTCCCAGAACGGGGCCGGGACGCGCCCGCCACGCTTGGCAACCTGCCACAACGCGAGGATGCCGTACTGCGTCGTCGAGTTGTCGATGCGTGTATCGTTGGAATCAAAATCGTCGGTCCCGTAGACGTAGTAGTTAAACCGCGCCCCCTGGTAGGCGGACTCCAACATCGTCGAGCCGTCTTGATTCAGCAAAGGCTTAAAACGATCGGGCAGGTAGGACCAGACGTGCGTGCGCATCGAGAGCGGATACACGCCTTGGATCTCGACCTCGGCGAGCAGCTCGAGCGCCTTGCGGATCTCAGGCCGCTGAGGCGATTCGCCCGACACGATCAGTGCCAACACCGCCATCGCGGTCTCACCCCAGCGATGATGCTCGGAACCATCGTTGGGGCCGCCCTGATACGTACCGAACCACGCCCCGCTCGCGTCTTGGGTCTCGAACAGGTAGTCCTTGATCTTATCGATCGCGACCGAGACCTCTTCGTCAGTGAGCTGCTGAGCCTGTGTTTGCGGAGCAACACAAAGGCTCAAGACAACGACCGCCAGAGCGATTACAAACAACTGATAAAACTTTTGCATCGCAACAGTATAGCGAAGCCGAACCCCGTTCGGCAAGGGGAGCGGTCGTAAAAAACAGCTAGAAAACCGGGCGAATCAAGTGAGTACGACAGCGCTCATAGGGGCCAAGCCCGTGACCGCAGCCGGGGTATCAACTCGCGTTGCGCTGCCCGGATGTATCGGGCGCGGAGGCGCTGGCAGTGGCCGCACGCTGGGCCTGCGAGGCGGCGATGCCCAGGCGGTCGATGATGGCATCCATCGAATCAGGCCGTTGCTTCGGCTCGGTCTGGACACACTCCATGACCAGATTCGACAAGGCCGGCGGCACCTCAGAATTGACCTCGATCGGCGGGACAAACTCGCCATGACCCTCCGCCCGAAGTGAGACCGTGGTGTCCTTCTTCGGGATCAGGGTCGGCACATGACGCCCCGTCAAGATCCAGTACATCGTTGCCCCCAGATTGAAGCAGTCGGTACGGAATGTAATCGGCCGTCGCAGCACCTGCTCAGGCGCGATGTAGTCCGGCGTCCCCTGGATCCGCTGCTTGACCGTATTCACCTTGCAGCTCTGACCAAAGTCGATGATCTTCACCTTGCCTTCGGTGGTGATCATGATGTTGCTGGGCTTGATGTCGGCGTGGACGATCCCGACGTCGTGCATCGCCTTGAGCCCGGTCGCCGCGGCATGAAACAACTTGCAGAACGACAGGATCGACGAGAGCTTCACGTGCTCGATCGTCTTGCCGTCGATCATCTCCAACAGCACCAACACTTCGTTGGTCCGGATCAACGCACGCTGCTTGATCAGGCGGTGGACCTTGCGCAGCAGCGGACTATCGACCTGCTGGGCGATCTCGTACTCGGAGATCGCCTGGTCGAGGAACCGCTGTTCGCTGGGAGAATTCTTGACAACCCGCTTAAGGCAGTAGACGTCGCCCTTCTTATCGCGGACGGCATACAACGTACTGGCGGCACCCTGCCCGAGGGTCGCCACAACATCATAGCCGGCGATCTGATGAAACTCAGCCATACACTCACCGGGAAAACACGCCGCAAATTCCTAAACAACAAGGATTTGCGGCTCCCGGCTCACCTTCGGTTTGTCACCGTATAAGGGGATAACGGATGCCCATACTCTAGCTTCCCATTCCGGGCAACACAAGTTCACTGGCACAGCATCGGCCTAATGGTGCCCCGCCTTGATCCGCCAAGTACGGCAGACACAGACGCTTACATGCCGAACCCACCTCGACACCGATGGATACCGATAAAACCAAGAGACCTACATTCTCAGCAAGCCACCTCCCAAGGGCGGGAAGGCGACAACGACTCGCCCCAAGCCCCGGAAAACAAGAAAAACCCGCCATCGCGGCGGGTTGCTGGGGATTGAATCAGGGACGCACTGGACCCAGTCGGCGGCTCAGTCGGCAGTTTAGTCGGTCAGTTGACGCCGAAACTGGGCCTC
>JBCCWH010000071.1:0-17712 GCA_039193915.1 Planctomycetota bacterium | reverse complement strand
GGAGGGTAGGGGCGTTGTCGGTGGGGGTAGGCATAGCGGGGGATTTTAGCAGGTGTTGTGGTGGGGATGGTTCGCCTTCGGGAATAGCCGCACCGCTACGCGGTGCCGGAGGGTGGGGGAGTTGTTGCGGGTCACCGGCGTCGCGTAGCGACGCGGCTGTTGAGTAGGTGTCACGAACGACGTATCGCGCTACGACCACACCCCCATCTCAACAAGTTGCTGCTCCGCCTGCGCCGCCCAGCCTTTGTTCGCCAGCGGGCTCGCGGGGCTGGGGTGGAGGATGCGTCCGAAGGCGCAGCCCATATCGCCGAGCACACGCTTGGCCTGCTTCTCGGCAAACGCCCCGACGCCGACGACCCACTCGGGCGAGAGGGCCTCGACGACCTCTCGCAGGTGCTTGTCACAGGCGGCTTCCAGCGGCTCGCGTTCCGCGGCCGGGAGTTTGTCTGGGGTGCGGTTCTTCCCGCTCGCCTCCATGAATACCAGCGGGCAGTAGTTCAAGATGAAATGCCCTTCAAAGAACTTCCGGGGGTCGGAGTACCGCTCTGCAAACAACCCCCACAGCCGATGCCCCGACACCTCCGACCGTGTACACGCCAGCCCCTCGACCGGCCGCTTGGGGTGCTCGTTCTTCGGCTTACCAATCGGTGCATCGAGCTTCAGGTAGTCCCGTACCGCCGCAACCTCCCCGAACGGCGCGCCCGTCTGCGCCATGCCCCACGGCCCGGGGTTCATCCCGAGGAACACGACCCGCTTGGTCGAACCCCCGGAACCCCCATACCGCCGGACGTACTGCTCGTGCATCGGGTAGGCGTAGTCGTAGGGGTTATAGACGTGCGTGACCGGCTCGGCGAAACGCAGCGTGTCGAGCGTCTTGTTGAGCGCTTTCGCGGCGGCGAGGATCGTGTCGGCGGTGGGCATGGGGGGAAGGATACCGCTTTGTTTGGAAATGAAAAGAAGCCCACGCTCAATGAGCGTGGGCTTCGGGGCGGTTAGTGTTGTCAGTTCCGCACTGATATGCGGGGTTGGGATTTAGCCGATCCCGTCCAGCTTCGCGACGTGCTGGGCGAGGTCGAGGATGCGGTTGCTGTAGCCCCACTCGTTGTCGTACCAGGAGACGACCTTGAAGAAGGTCGAGTCGAGCTCGATGCCCGCGCCGTGGTCGAAAGTCGAGCTGGCGGGGTCGTGGATGAAGTCGCTGGAGACGACCTGGTCGTCGGTCCAGGCGAGGTAGCCCTTCATCGGGCCCTCGGCGGCGGCCTTCATCGCGTCGGAGATCGCCTGGTAGCTGGTCTCTTTCTCGGTGACGACGGTGAGGTCGACGACGGAGACGTCCTGGGTCGGCATGCGGAAGGCCATGCCCGTGAGCTTGCCGGCCAGCTCGGGCAGGGCGAGGCCGACGGCCTTGGCGGCACCGGTGCTGGCAGGGATGCAGTTGACGCCTGCGGCGCGGCCGCCGCGGAAGTCCTTCTTGCTGGGCCCGTCGTGGGTCGGCTGGGTCGCGGTGACGGCGTGGACGGTGGTCATCAGGCCCTTGGCGATGCCGAAGTTGTCGTTGATAACCTTGGCGATCGGCGCGAGGCAGTTGGTGGTGCACGACGCGTTGGACACGACCTTCGCGGAGGCGTCGAGTGTTTCGTGGTTGACGCCCATGACGATGGTGGGCACCTGGTCGGGGCTCTTGGTCGGGGCGGAGATGAGGGTTTTCTTCGCGCCGGCCTGGACGTGCTTGTTGGCGCCGTCGAAGTCGGTGAAGAAGCCGGTCGACTCGACGACGTAGTCGACGCCGATGTCGCCCCACTTGAGGTTGGCCGGGTCACGCTCGGCGGTGGAGCGGATCTGCTTGCCGTTGACGATGAGGTGGGTGTCGGTGGACTCGACGGTGCCGTTGAATCGGCCGTGGACCGAGTCGTACTTGAGGAGATAGGCCAGGGCGTCGTTGTCGAAGAGGTCGTTGATGCCGACGACTTCGATGTTGGGGTTGTCCTGGGCGGCTCGGAAGACGAGTCGTCCGATGCGTCCGAAGCCGTTGATACCGATCTTGATAGCCATCGGTGTGTTCTCCGTGGTCGGGGTGTTGTGCGGGAAAAGCTACGTCCACGCGAAGTCGCGCGAAGCCCGTAGGGTATGCGATCCCCGGGGCGGCTTCAAACGGTGGGGCACTGCCGGGGAGGCGCTTGGTTAGCCGGCGGCCTACGGACGCCGGTCGGCTCACGCTCGTAGTGACGGCGGCAGACCGGAGCCCGTAGGTCTCCGGCTATCCACACCCGCGTTGCTGACTACACTGGCAACATGCCGCGACTGTTTGACGACCCACCGCCCAGGCGGACCGAAGATGCGAAGCCCAAGTCGGGCGACGCGATGCCTGTCGCTGATCTGGTTGGCCGTATCAAGCGGACGCTCAACACCCACCTGCCCGGCAAGCTGCGAGTGGTCGGGGAAATCTCGAACCTCTCGGACCGCAACCACTGGTTTTTCTCGCTGAAGGATGAGTCTGCGGCGATTAGGTGTGTCATGTTTGCCTCGGCCGCACGGCAGGTGCGTTTCCCGGTGCGCGACGGGCTTGAGGTCGTCGCGACGGGGCGGGTAGATGTTTTTCCCGCGCAGGGGCAGGTGCAGTTCTACGTCGATCGGCTCGAGCCGGTGGGGCAGGGGGCACTCGAGCAGCGGCTTCGCGCGATGATCGATGAGCTACGCGGGCTGGGGCACTTCGACCCCGAGCACAAACGGCCGCTGCCCGCGATCCCGCGTCGCATCGCGGTGGTCACCTCGCGCAGCGCCGCGGCGCTACAGGACGTGATCGACACGGCCCGGCGTCGCTGGGCGGGGTGCGAGCTGGTGCTGTGCGATGTGCGGGTGCAGGGGGACGCGGCCGCGCCGCAGATCGCGGCGATGATCGATCGCCTCTCACGCGACCACGAACAACTCGGCATCGACGCCATCCTGCTCACACGCGGCGGCGGGTCGATCGAGGACCTCTGGGCGTTCAACGAGCGGGCCGTGGCCGATGCGCTGTACCGGTGTGAGGTGCCGGTGGTCGCGGCGATCGGGCACGAGACGGATGTGACGGTGGCGGAGCTGGTAGCCGACGTGCGGTGTGCGACGCCGACGCAGGCGGCGATGACGCTGGTGCCGGATCGCGAGACGCTGTCGCAGCAGGTGGACCAACTAAGTGACCGTCTGGGGCTTGCGCTGCGACGTCGAGCTCAGCAGGCACGGGATCGCTTGCGTGCGGCCGAGCGTCACACTGCGGTGTCTCGTCCAGACAAGCTGTTGCACGGGCCGGGCGAGCGGCTGGTCCAGGCGTCGGCACGGCTGGCGACGCTGCTTCCCCGCGTGACCAAAGCCAACCGCGACCGGCTCGACGCCCTGGCCCGGCACCTGGACGCCGTCGGCCCCCAGCGCGTCCTCGAACGCGGGTACACCTATACCACCGATTCCAACGGCAAGGTCTTGCGTTCCGCGAAGGAAGGCCAGGCCGCCACGTCGCTGACAACGGTGTTTGCCAATGGCCAGGTCGTCTCGATCCCGACAGACCGCCCGCACGCCGACGCTGAGGGCTCGGCGACGAAGCGTCTGGTGCCGCCTCCCCCCGCAAAGCGCCGCCGTGTGAAACGCAAACGCAAGCAAGACGACGGGCCGGGGTTGTTTGGGGGGTAGGAGATGGCGATCCCAGGGCGTTGCCACTCGCGTTGCTCGCGTCAAAGCCCTGGGCTTGAGGGGGCGGACTCAGCTCTCGGCGTATAAACTTCCATGATGCCTGATGAAACCGCCGATAGTTCCGGAAGCAAGCCGCTCAGCTTTGAGCAGGCGATCGAAAAGCTCGAGTCGATGATCGACGACATCGAGTCCGGCGAGGTGGGGCTGGAAGAGGCGATCTCGCGGTACGAGCAAGGGCAGCAGTTGGTGAAGCGCTGCCGAACGATTTTGGACAAGGCCGAGCAGCGCATCGCGGAGCTGACCCCCGACAACGCCTCGCCAGACACGGATGTAGACGAGTAACTGCCTATGACGCCCGACTGGGTCTGGCTGATTTTTGTGACAGCGATGGGCGGCTGCGTCGGCAGTTTCCTGAACGTGGTGATCTACCGTTTGCCTGCGGGCATGAGTGTGGTCTCGCCGCCGTCGCGCTGCCCGAACTGCGAACAGCGGCTTGCGTGGTATGACAACGTCCCGGTGCTCGGCTGGCTCTGGCTGCGTGGCAAGTGCAGGACGTGCAAGAACCCCATCAGCATCCAGTACCCGATCGTCGAGGCGCTGGTCGCGCTGATGTTTGGTGGGACGTATGTGCTGCTGTTTATGACCGACCTGCGACCACCGTTTTACGGGGCGTCTTATTCGGGCGCGTTGGGAGTTGCGACAGCGTGGCCCATCCTGGTGGTCTGGCTGGTCCTGCTCGCGGGGTTGTTTGCCGCGACGGTGATTGATGCGCGGTACTACATCATCCCGCTCGAAATCCCGTGGTTTATCTCGGCGGTTGCGCTCGTGGTCTTGCCCGCCGGCGTTTACCTCTCGTCCGGCCTTGTGCCGATCGACCTCACGCCCGGGGGCTGGGACGCGGAGGGGGTTGTCCCGGCGAGCAATATCTTCGGCTATGAACCGCTCCTCCCGTTAGTGGGGCACGTGGGGGCGCTCGTCGCGTTTGGCGGCGCGGTCGGGCTTGGGCTTGCGCTTGTGCTGCGCCGTCTTGGCGTCGTGCCAGACAGCTTCGAGGGCGAGGATGACTTCGATATCGAGACCGAGCCCCCCGTCGAAGAGACAGGCCCGGGCTTGGGGACGCTGCAGCGGTTCGTTGTCTGGCTCGCCCCGGCGGGCTTCGTACTGGGCATCGGGCTCAACGCGTACCTCCAGGTCGGTGGCGGCAAGCTGCCCGGGCAGTTGCATGTCGTCGCGGGCGGCATCGTGGGCTACCTCGCGGTGAGGCTATTGGTGCTCGGCTTGCAGCTCAGCGTCCTCAAGGGCGACGCGACCCCTGACGCCGAGGACATGGGCGACGAGGCGGAAGACGTCCCGCCGCTGAAGCACCCTCGGCTGGTGGTCCTCAAAGAAAGCTTCTTCGTGGGCTTCCCCTTGTTGGGCATGCTCGTGGGCTACTACCTGGCCCGGCATGTCTGGACCGAGCCGATCTCCGAAGCCAGGTGGTACGGCACGCTTGGCGGCGTCGTCCTCGGCTTCCTCGTCGGTGGGGGGGTGATCTGGGCGATCCGCATCCTCGGCACCTTCGCGTTCGGCAAGGAGGCGATGGGGATGGGCGACATCCACCTGCTCGCCGCGATCGGTGCGGTCATCGGCTGGTGGGAGTCGGTCTTTCTGTGCATTTTTGTAGCCCCGTTCCTGGGGCTGGCCGTGGTGCTGATGACCCTGGACATGGCGGGCGTCGTGAAAAAGCCAAGCCGGCAGATCCCGTATGGCCCCTACCTCGCGGGGGCGGCGGTGCTGATCCTGCTGCTGGGGATGGAACGGGTCGACCTGTTCGGCATCCTCCAGTCCTTCCAGCCTCAGGCCACCGGGGCGGGACATGGACCGGCCGCGCCACTTTTTGTACCTTAGTGCCTTGGAGTCATGAAAAGCCCCACCGAACCCACGGCGGAGCCGTACCTACCCCTGCGAAAGGATTTTGCGATGTCGGTGATCCGAACCCTGCCCCTCTTTGTGCTGTTGTCCGTGGTCGTGGTTGCGACCGGCTGCCAGCGCCCGCTCGAAGAACGCAACGCGCTGTACAGCCAGAACGTCGAGGCACAGGCCGAGATCGACCGGCTCCGCATGGCGAACGACCGGCTGACGATCGACCACAGCGCGTTGATGGCAGAGAACAACCAACTCCGCACGGAGAATAGTCGGCTGCTTGCACAGCAAGGCCAGGGCAACGGCGGCGGTGCGAACCAGCGAGCGAGCACCGGCTTTGAAGATGTGCCCGATGTTGAGATCGAACGCACCGCCACCCAGATCGCGGTGCGTGTGCCGGGCGACGTGCTGTTTGCCTCGGGGGAAGTCGAGCTCAAGGCTTCGGCCCAGCGCACCCTCAACGAGATCGCCGACATCCTTGAGGTGCAGTACCCCAACAACACCCTGCGGATCGAGGGCTACACCGACTCGGACCCGATCGTGCGATCGGGCTGGGACGACAACCTGGAGCTCTCGCTGCAGCGTGCGGCCTCGGTCCACCGCTACCTTGCCCAACGCGGGATCAGCGACGAGCGCATGTACGCCGCCGGCTTCGGCGCGACCCGCCTCCGCGCGAACAAGCCCGCGAGCCGACGTGTTGAGATCGTCGTCGTGCTGCAAGAGTAGTGCCAACACAGACAACCAACCCCCAACCCGGACTGGTTGCTCAAGCAACCAGTCCGTTTCACTTGGACCCTTAGTTTTTCAACGACGTATGCTCGGCATCCTCGACTACAAGATGGGCAACCTCCGCTCGGTGCAGAAGGCGTTCGAGCGTATCGGCACTGACGCACAGGTCATCGCGCAGGCCGACGCGATCGCCGCTTGCAGCCGGCTTGTCCTGCCCGGGGTCGGGGCGTTCGGTGACGGCATGCAGCACCTGCGTGACGCCGGGCTTGAGCAGCCCATCCGCGACTACCTCGCCACGGGCCGACCTGTCCTGGGCATCTGCCTGGGGATGCAGCTCCTTTTTGATTCGTCCGAAGAAGGCGCCGCAGACACCGGCCGGCCCGTGCAAGGCCTCGGCGTCCTGCCCGGCAACGTCGTGCGGTTTAGTGAAGACCAAGGCCCCGCAAAGCCCCGCCTCAAAGTCCCGCACATGGGCTGGAACAGCATCGACTTCGCCGCGGATTGCCCGCTGTTTGCCGGCCTCAACCCCGGCGACCACGTCTACTTCGTCCACGCCTACCACTGCCAGCCCGCCGACCCCGCGCACGTCGCCGCGACCACCGGCTACGGTCAACCAACCTGCGCCGCTGTCCACCGCGACAACCTCTGGTCCACTCAATTCCACCCCGAGAAGTCCCAGCACGTCGGGCTCACGATCCTTAAGAACTTCGCGACACGCGCATGACTCTGGTGAAGCAATCCCACGACGATTCCGCCGTGTTCCCGCTGCTCAAGGACCCCGCCGGGTACCGCCCGTGCCAGTGGGACCTCACGACCGACCACGGGTTTCGGTCGTACTGGGTCGACCTGTTCCGCAGCCACCACGCCTCACTGCTCGAGCACGCGGCCAAGGCGTATGCCGACGATATCGAAGGCATCACAGCCGCGATCGCGCAGGCCCGGTCTGAGTTCAACACCTACCTCGATCGCATCGCCGACGAGCCCGACGCCTTTGGCCCGCTCGATGTACTCGCGATCTGCAAGCGGCGTGAAGACGTACTGCGCAATGCAGGGATCGCCGACCCGTATCGGCTGATCAAGCGTGAAGAGAACGCCAAGGCGATAGCGCTCTTGCCGGGCCTGCTCGCCGAGCTCGACGCCATGCCGCATATCGAACGGCACACCGCGCTGATCGAAGGTGTCTTCGCCGGCAACATCTTCGACATGGGCGCCGCCGAGACTTTGAAGCTCTACGCGGAGGGGGACGTGGACTTTGCGTCGGTCCGCGCGAAGCTCAAGCCCCGGCCGTGGCGCTTCGATGCGTTGGATGCCTGGATCGATCGCATGGCCGCGGCGGTGCAGGGCCAGCCATACCGCGCGGCCGTGATGTTCATCGACAACGCCGGGCCCGACGTCGTGCTTGGGATGCTGCCCTTTGCGCGTGAGATGGTCAGGCTTGGGACGACGGTGGTCCTCACCGCCAACACCGAGCCGTCACTCAACGACGTCACGCACGACGAGTTGGTTGGCCTGGTTGCGCAGGTTGCCGCGTTCGACCCGGTGATCGCGGAGGCATTGGCCGACCGCACCCTGCGGCTGGTCGCCTCGGGAAATTGGGCTCCGCTGATCGATCTGAATCGCGTCTCGCCCGCCCTGGCTGCGGAAGTCGCGGCGTTGCCTGTGGGCCTGGTCGTGCTGGAGGGGATGGGGCGGTCGATCGAGAGCAATTTCGATGCGGCGTTGACATGCGATGTGCTTCGTCTGGCAATGATCAAGGACGCGGGGGTCGCCCGGGCGATCGGTGCGGAGCCCTTCGACCTCGCGATGCGGTTTTCCCCGTTGCCTGCCTAAACTGGGTTTGCCTGCAACCGATTTGCCGACTCGGGCGTATCACACGGGGAGACCGACCCCAACCTATCGACGCCCTATGCCTCTCAATACACCCTCTAAACGAAGCCGGAGCGCGGGATTTACGCTGATCGAACTGCTGGTGGTCATCTCGATCATTGGGATCCTGATCGGCCTGCTGCTGCCCGTGCTGGGCAATATCCGTAAGGACACCCGCAAAGTGACTTGTGCCTCCAACATGCGGCAGATTGGGCTCGCGTTCGAGGCGTTTAAGATCGACAACAAAGAACTCATGCCGGTTGCGCGATATATGCCGCCGCCACTGCTCAGCGCGGATACCGACCCGCCGCTCCACGTTGCGTTGGAAGACCAGCTCCCGCTTGACGGCAATGGCATAAACGCGGTGTGGAAGTGCCCCGATGATGACCTTGTCTTTGACCTGTCGGGCTCGAGCTACGACTACATCTCGGCGGTCGGTGGCCAGCGGCTCAGCGATTTTTTCTTGATCCGCATGGGTGTTTTCAGCGAGAGCCAGATGGTCATCAGCCGAGATTTTGATAACGCCAGTGTCGATATCGAGGATCAGGACGAGCCCTTGGAGCTGCCCGCGCGGCACCTGCGCCGCAACAACCTGTGGGGCGATGGGCACGTGGGCGTCGTTAATCTCGACGGGTAAAGATGCTTCCAGAAGAAGCGCGGGTACTTACGTGATGGAGCAGGCCGATGGCAATGCATGTCGAAGAAGTCAAGTCGATTGAAACGAAAAAGAAGGTCCTTGCCGGCGTGCTGATGCTCCTTGCGGTTCTTGCGCTCGCTTGGGGTGGCTACAAGTTCTGGCTGGCGTTTTCCGACCCGGCGATGCCGCAGACGGTTGACGATGTCGAGGCCCTGATGAACGATCCGCGTTACGCGGCGATGTCTCCGGGCGAGCGCGAGCCATACCAGGAACACATGAACGAGATGTTCGGCGACTTGAGTGCGTCGGACCGCCAACGGCTAGGTGAGTTGGTGATGACGAATGACACCGCGATGCGGGAGATGATCGACCGCGGGGCAGACTTTTTTCGTGGCATCCACCGCCCATTGGCGGACGCCGAGAACGAGCAGCAGCGAGACGCCATCCTCGACGGCATGATCGCGATGATGGCCGGCATGGAGGCCCGGAACAACGGGCAGGCCCGCCCGAGTGTCGACGATATGTCCGAAGAGCAGCAGTCCCAGATGGAGCGTGGGATAAACATCGCGATGGATGCGGGCGACCCGCAGGGGATCGGCTACATGTCGGAGCTCTTCAAGCTGGTCAACAACCGCAGGCAGGAACGCGGGATGGACCCGATCGGGCAATAGCGCCGGTGTTGCCTGGTCACAGGCCGGCTTTGTCAGTCGGCTTGCTTTGTCTCTTGTTCGATCAGCCCCAGCACGGCCTCGCGTAGTTTGCCCGTGACGACGCCGGGCTTGCCGTCACCGATCGGCTTTTTCTCCACCGCTGTTACGGGCAGGACGCGCCAGTTGGCGTTAGTGAGGAAGACTTCGTCAGCGCTGAGTAGCTCTTCGACCGACAGCATCCGGCGTTCGACCGCGAGGCCCAGGGCTTGGGCGCGTTCGATGACGACGGCTCGTGTCGTGCCGGGCAGGACCGGGGCGGGCAGTGCGCCTTGCTCCTCTTCACCGTGCGCGATCGGGGTGAGGAGTCGGCCGTCCTTGACGAGGAACACATTGGACACCGCGCCCGAGGCGAGGTGGTTGGTGACGTTGAGCCAGATCGTCTCCGAGCAGCCCGCCGCGGCCGCTTGTCGAAGCGAGCGGAGCCGTCCCCAGTAGTTGAGCGTCTTGTGCCCGGCGGTTACGTCGAAGGGGTTGGCGCCTTGGCCGTAGATCGAGACGGTGATCCCTTGCTCGAAGTAGGCCGGGTCGAAGGCGGTGGGCTGGCTGGGGACGATCGCGACGGTTTGACGGACCTGGGCAGCGGGTGTGCCGTCTTCCTGCTTGAGCATGGAGATCGTCCCGGCGGTCACGGTGAGGCGTAGCCGGGCCTGCTCGAGTGCGTTGGCTTCGAGGGTCTGGCGGACGGCGTCGGCGAGGGGCTGGGTCTGCATGTCGGCGGCAAGGCCGAGCTCCCGGGCCGAGTTTTTGAGCCGGGCGAGGTGGTCCTCGAGTCGGAAGACCCGGCCGTGGTGGGCGGACATCGTCTCGAAGAGGCCGACAGCGTGCTGGAGCCCGGCGTCTTCGACGCTGACGCGGGCCTGGTCGGCGGGCAGGATTTGGCCGTTGAGGTAGATTTGCAGGGGGGCTGGGGTTTCGGGTTTCGGGGTTGGGGTTGCGGATTCGAGGCGTTTGGGCTTATACTACCCGGCTCGATTGATCGAGGCAGAGGGCCTTATTGCTCGGCCGAGACCCGAACCCCCAGACCCAAGACCCCAGTTATGAAAACCGATATCCACCCCAAGTACCAGACGGTTGTGTTCAAGGACGTGTCCGCGGACGTGTCGTTCCTCTCGAAGTCGACCTTGTCGAGCAAGGAAACCGTGACCTGGGAAGACGGCAACGAGTACCCGCTGATCAAGGTGGACATCTCCTCGGCCAGCCACCCGTTCTACACCGGCAAGCAGAAGTTTGTCGACGCCGCGGGCCGGGTTGAGAAGTTCCAGAAGAAGTTTGCAGGCAACTACTTCGACAAGAAGTAGCGATCCAGATACCACGCAGCCGCACGGTCTTGGTCGTGCGGCTGTTTTGTGCGCGTCGGGGTATGCTGTTTAGCCACGCGCCGCCCGTTGGGCGGCGGCTAAACAAGCCGGCCAGCGCACGCGTCATCATTATGATTTTCTCTTTCCCCACCGCTCGATCCTCCCATGGCTGACCCCAACCCCAAGCTCATTGTGAAGCTCGACGAGATCGCCGCGCGGTTTGATGAGTTAGAGCGGCAGCTTGCGGACCCCGAGGTCGTGACGGACCACAACGCTGTCATGCGGCTGAGCATCAAGCGGGCGGCGATCGCAGGGGTGGTCGAGCGCTACCGTGATTATCAGAAGCAGCAGCAAGACCTGGCCGAGGCGCGGGAGATCATCGAAGACGGCAGCGATGCCGAGCTGGTCGAGCTGGCCAACGAGCAGGTTGAAGAGCTTGAGGGCCAGTCCGGAGCTTTGCTCGAGGCGATCGGTGACGAGCTGGTGACGGCCGACGACGCGGCGGTGGGGGCGGTGATCCTGGAGGTGCGCAGCGGCGCGGGCGGTGACGAGGCGGCGCTTTTTGCGGGCGAGGTGTACGAGATGTACCAGACGTTCGCGAAGTCGCGCGGCTGGAAGCTGGAGACGATGGACTTCGCGGCTGGCGAGCAGGGCGGGGTTCGGCACGTGACGGCGAGTGTGAAGGGCGAGGGCGTCTGGCAGGGGCTTGGCTATGAGGGCGGGGTGCATTGCGTGAAGCGTGTGCCCGCGACCGAGACGCAGGGCCGGGTGCACACGAGTACGTGTACGGTTGCGGTGCTGCCCGAGCCGGAAGACATCGAGGTCAACATCCCGGACAGCGATGTTGATATCCACGTGACGACCGCGCAGGGGCCGGGCGGGCAGAACGTGAACAAGGTCGCCACGGCCGTGCATATGATCCACAAGCCCTCGGGGATCGAGGTTCGGATGCAGGAGAGCAAGAGCCAGCAGCAGAACCGAGAGAAGGCCTGGCAGCTCTTGCGGGCACGGGTGTACGAGATGGAGCAGGCGAAGCTCGATGCCGAGCGGGCCGAGACACGCAGCGAGATGATCGGCACGGGCGGCCGCAGCGAGCGTGTCCGGACCTACCGGTGGAAGGACAACATGATCGTCGATCACCGGCTGGGCGAGAGTTTCAACCTCGGCAAGGTGATGGCGGGGGAGCTGCAGCCGATGATCGACCTGCTGATCGAGCGTGACCGGGCGCAGCGGCTGGCGGCGCTGTAAGCGCGTAGGGTGGGTGGAGGGAGTCCGCGACCGATACCCACCATATGCAGCCAAAGACGATTGGTCGGCCCGGTGGGTATCGCTCGAAGACTCGCTCCACCCACCCTGCATTTCTAAATGCACTGCAAGGCAGCTTGTATTCAATGGACTTTTAGGCTTGGACATTGGTCATTTTGACTTGCTCCAGCCGATAACACCCTCTATGCGTCCACACATCGCCAGGGCGGTTGTTGTCTTTGTTTCGCTGGCTGGGCTTGCGCTCTCGCTCGTCGCCGAGCCCGCGTTCGGGCAGCAGCACGACCGTTCGCGTCGGCTCGAACGCCGGTTTGATTTTGAAGAGACCGACGACCGCGGCAACAAGATCGGCTTCTCCGGCAGCGTCCTGCCCCGGCACTGGTACATCATCGGCCGACAGCCCCAAGGCGCCGACGACCGCTTCCGTCAGATGCCGCTGCATGAGTCGCTCACCAACGAGCCCGGCTACCCCGACTTCGCCCACGTCGGCTACGACCGCGAGCACAGCGTGTCGGGCGACTTCAGCCTCCACCTCGGTCTCACCGGCGGTCGGACGGGGGCCTACGTCGAAGTCGGCGCGATCCCCGCGATCGCCGCGAGTGAATACCTGCTGACCGCATGGGTGCGGACCGAAAAGCTCCAGCACGCCTGGGCCGAGGTCCGCGTCTACTACATCGACAACACGCGTAGCCGGATTGTCTCCAGCGTCCAGCGCTCCGAGCCGTTCCAGACCGACGGCGACTGGGAGCAGGTCGCCATCAAGCTGCCCGGCGACCAGGACGACGCCGAGTACATCGGCGTGGAGTTGCATATCGTCCAGCCCGGCCGGTCCGCGAACCACCCCCTCGGTGACCGGCAGGTCGTCGAGCAGGACATCGACGGCGGCGCGTGGTTCGACGATATCGCGCTGTGGAAGCTTCCGCATGTCGAGCTGCGCACCCAGCACCGCACCAACATCATCGCCGGTGAGCAGCCGGAAATCACCGCGACCGTCCGCGACCTCAGCGGGCAGCGCCTGCGCGCTCGGCTGACGGTGTACGACTACCACTACGACATCGTCGATCGCCAGACGCTGGCCGTCGGGGCGGGGGAGTCGAGCTCGTGGACCTGGACGCCCGAACTGCCCGGCTACGGCTGGTACTTCACCGAGCTGCTCGTCAGCGAAGACGACGGCACGGGCACCTTCCGCAACACGATCGAACACACCATCGGCGCGATGCTTTACCTTGCGGACGACCCGGGCGACTTGGGGCGCGACCTTTCGCGGTTCATGCTCGCCGCCGAGGGGATGCCCAACGCGCAGCTCCCGCTGTTCCAGGAGATCCTTGACCAGACGGGGCTGCGGGGTGCTGTGCTCAGCGCATGGGAGCGGGGGACGACCGAAGAGACCCTCGTCGCGCGTCAGCAACTCCTCGACCCGATCATCCGCTCGCTCACCGTCGGCGGCGGGCGGACAGTGCTATCGTTTTACCCTGTCCCCGTTGAGTTGGCCGGACGCGGGGCGTCGGGGGCGACCGACCCGCTGTCGGTGCTGTTGGACGACGAGTCGGTTTGGCTGCCGTACCTCAAGCCGGTGTTGGTCCGCCACGGCCAACGCATCAGCCGCTGGCAGCTCGGCGGCTCGTCGCGCGCCGATGCGTTCTACGCCAGCCAGCTTGCGCGTGACCTCGATGCGGTCGAGGATGAGTTTGACCGGATGGCCCCGTCGCCGACGCTGATCGTGCCCTGGCGGCTGGACCAGCCCGGCCGCGCGGATGTGCAGTCGGTCCAGCGCGGGGTTGCCATGGAATGGCCCCAGGGCTTTACCCCCGCTGCGCTGGCCGAGGCGATGGACACCTGGCCCGTCCCGCCGTCGCAGGTCCGCCTCGATATCACCTTGGCCGACGCGATCCAGATGCGACACGCCCAGCGGGTCACCGACTTGGTGCTGCGCATGCTCCACGCCTGGGAGCATCAACCCGGCGCGGTCGGTCTGGACTCGCCCTGGACGCCCGGCGAAGAGCGCGAGCTCTCGCTCCTGCCCGACCCCGCGCTCGGCGCATGGGTCGCGACCGCGCGCCGACTCTCCGGGCAGCGCGTCGTAGGCCATATGCCCCTGGGGCCCGGGCTGCGCTGCATGATCCTCGACGGCGAGCAGGGCGGCATGCTCGCGCTCTGGAATGAAAACGCGGAGCAAGACAACGCCGAGGTGTCGCTGTACCTCGGCATCAGCCCGGTCCGCGTCGATGTCTGGGGCAATCGTACCGAGGTCGCACAGGTCGACGGCAAACACACACTCACCGTCGGTCGCACCCCGGTGTTCATTACCGGGATCGACGCCAAGCTCGCGCAGTTCCGCGCTGGGTTCACACTCGACGACCCGTTCATCGAATCCACGCAGATTGTCCATCGACGCACGCTGACACTCACCAACCCCTGGCCACGCACCGTCAACGGCCGATACACGCTCACCGGTCCTGAGGGCTGGGAGATCCAGCCACGCATGCACCAGTTCTCGATCCCGCCGGGCGGCGCGATCGAAGTCCCCCTGGCCATCCGCTTCCCGATCCACGAGTCCGGCGGCGTCAAGGCCCTAAGCGCTCGGTTCGAGTTCGAAACCGACCGAAGCTACGAAGTCATTATGCAGACCCCCATCGAGCTCGGCCTCCGCGATGTCCAGTTCGAGGCCTCCGTCACCCTTGAGCCCGGCCAGGCCCCCGGCACCACCGACGCCGTTGTCACCCTCAGCATCTCCAACCGCGGCAACGAATCCACCGCCCTTTACCTCTTCGCCAGCATGCGACAACGTCCCCGTCGTGAGTTGCTGGTCCCCGGCATCGACCCCGGTGAGTTCATCACCCGCCGTGTCCGCTTTACCGACGTCGGCGACCTCATCGAGCAGGGGCATATCCGCTGCGGTGTCCGCGAAGCCAGCGGACCCGCCATCCTCAACCAACTCCTCGAGCTCGACGTGCGAGAGTAGAAGTTACTTTCTCGTCTCGCCTTCGGACTCGCCGGGGTGGCTCGGCTGATACCGTTCGCGGAGCTGCTTGATGCCCTGGGGTTTCCCGATGAAAGTCAGTCGATCGTCCTCGCGCAGCGGCGTGTCGCCGTGGGGGAGGAAGGTTCGGCCGTCGCGTTGCACCAGCGCGACCAGCGTCTCGCCGGGCAGGTCCAAGTCGCCCAGCCGCTTGCCGACGAGCGCCTCCGTCGGTGTGCCCGTCTGCGCGGTAAGGCCGAGGTAACGCTCGTCGCGCAGCAGGATCTCTTTGAGTTCCTGCTCGTCTTGCGCGCCTTTCCACGCATCGAGGAAGTCGTCCTGCTCGATCCGCCCGGCCAGGTGGGCGAGGATACGCAGGTGCATGCCCGGGTCGCCCTCGGGGCTGACCAGGAAGAACAGGGCGTACACCGTCTGCGGCTCGAGCTTGGGCGGTCCGTCCTCCTGCCCGGCGTCGGTGGGCTCAACGTCCGGGGGTTCGGCCAGCCGGCCGGCGATGCCGTGGGGCACGCGGACGACCGCCATATACGCCGACTCGACATCGTCCGAGCGGAAGTGGGGGAGCATCGCCCCGCGTGCGACCGGCGCGTTGCCGTGCTTAGCAGAGTCCAGGAACCGCTCCTTGATCGTCTGGGCCGGGAGCCCCAGCCGGGTCGAGAGCGCATCGGCGACGCGGTCCAGGACGTAGCGCATCGACCGGTCACCCTGCACATCGATCACCGCCGCCCGCGCGACCAGCCGGTCCAGCGGGTCCGATTCCCGAGCGCCCTTCTCTTTCAGGATCTGCCGGAACTCCGCGTCCAGCGGGTCGTGCTGCTTCTGACCCAGCTGCGCGAACCAGTGGTAGATCGCCCCGTCACGCACTACGTTCTTCTTCGCCCGGTAGAAGTACCACAAGAGCCCGATGGCCACCACGCCCAGCGAGAACAGGATCGCCATCTCACCCATCTCGATAATCAAAATCAGCGAGATCAGGATGCCCACGACCTGCATCCACGGGTAGAACGGCGAGCGGAACCCCGGGTCGTAGCTCGCGATCTTGCTCTCCCGCATGATGATCACCGAGAAGTTGATGATCCCGAACACCAGCAGGTTGAACGCCGACGCCAGCTTCGCCACGCCCTCGGCCGAGAGCACCAGGATGAAGAAGATCATCAGCCCCGACGTCACGACGATCCCCCACGTCGGCGTCCCGAACTTGCTGATCTCCGCGAACTTCGGCGACACCAGCTTGTCCTTCGCCATCGCGTAGGGGTATCGGCTCGCCGCCAGGATCCCCGCGTTCCCCGTCGAGGCAAACGCCGCCAGCGCCGCGATCACGATAATGATCAGCCCCACCGGGTAGGGCAGCCAATCAAAGAACGCATCCGCCGCCGTCGCCACCGGCGTCAAATCGCTCCGCAGCGCCTGCGGGTTCAGCACCGCGATCATGATGAACACACCGACGACGTACACCACCGTCGCCGTGATCAAAGACAAAAACATCCCCAGCGGCAGGTTGCGGTCGGGCCGCTTCACCTCCTCGCTCACGCTCGCCACCTTCGTCAGCCCCGCGTACGACACAAACACCAGCCCAACCGTCGACGCCAGCCCCCGCAGCCCGTTCTCCGTATGGAAGAAAGGCGAGTACTGCCGCGCCAGCTCCCCGCGCGGCTGGTCCACCGCGATGTACCACAGCCCCTGCACCACAAAGAACACCAGCACCGCCAGCAGCGTCACCACCAGGATCCCCTGCAGCTTCGTCGTCTCCTTCGCCCCGAACAGGTTCACAAACATAAACGCCAGCGTCAGCACCACCGCCAGCCCCTTGATCACCCACAGCGCCGCCGTCTCGTTGCCCGGCATCAAATCCTGCACGTACGGCGTGATCGCCAGGTACGCCCCCATCCCCAAGAGCGCAAACCCCGACTTCAGCGCCAGCGCCAGCCACGTCCCCAGTCCCCCGACCGTCCCGAACATCGGCCCCAGCGACCGGTCAATAAAGTAGTACGTCCCCCCGGCCCGCGGCAGCGCGGTCGACAGCTCCGCCATGCTCATCATCGCCGGGATCATCAAGAACCCGGCCAGCAGGTACGCCAGCACCGTCGAAGGCCCCGCCGACGCTGTCGCCAGCCCCGGCAGCAGGAAGAACCCACTACTAAACATCGCCCCCGTGCTGATCACATACACATCAAACAGCCCGAGCTCTTTCTTAAGCCCGCTGCCGGAAGCTTTTCCGGGGGTGCCGCCGTCTTGTTGCTTGAAGTCTGCCATCGTGGTTCGACAGAGTGTATCCGCCCAATGTCGCCACGGCGAGCGCCGTAGGGCAGTCATTCCTGCCACCCTGTAGGGCAGTCAAATCGTGCACCGAGTAGGACAGGCATTCCTGCCTGTCATTCGGCGCAGCCGAACCCAACCCCAATCAGGCCTTCGGCCTGACGACAAGCAAGAGCGCCTGTCCCCCCTTGCGCTTTTCCGGCGGAGCCTAGGTTGTGTCTGACGGCTCCTCATTGCCCCGTATGGTGGCCGGGGTCAGGCGCAGCCTGCCCCCGGAACGGGCCGGTGAGTTGTTCCGGGGGTTCGCTGCGCTCACCCCCGGCCACCTTGTGAGCCGTCAGACACAACCTAGTAATGCTTGACCATATGGTGGATCACATCCGTGAGGATGTGGTTCCATGTCACGTGCAG
>JBCCWH010000070.1:0-17748 GCA_039193915.1 Planctomycetota bacterium | reverse complement strand
GGCTACGTCGGGTGTCGGCGTCAACGGTGGAGGCGATACACGACGCGATCGCCGAGGCTCTGCGATCCGTCGGCCCCGAGGAGTGCGAGAACTACTTCAAGGCGTGCGGGTATGGAGATTCTTGAGGAAAGTTGCTCTAGCACATAGCTGCGCTATGTGGCACCCGACCAACGCGCGCGTGTTTCCTGGGATCCGTATTGGGTTCCAGAAACAGACCCTCCCCCTTACAATCACACGATGCCCCTTGAGCCGAACAATCAGGAGACGCTGCTCGAGGCGTACGGCATGATCGTCATGATCGCCGCCGTCGGGCTGGCCGCGGTGATCCTGGTCTTGTCGCTCATCATCGCCCGGCGGATGGCCCGACGGCGGACAGTGCTGCTGGACCGTGAGATCGAGAAGCGCCGCCAAGAGCTGGGCGTGCCGCACGAGGACGTGTGGAAGACGGGCTCAGAGCGCTATGTCGACCAGGACCGCCTGACGCCCGAAGAGATCGCCCAGCGTGCGGCCGAGGGCGCGGACGAGGGCGACCCCGACGAGACCCCGACCTCGACCTGGGACGACGCGATCGCAAGCGAGCAGCCCGACGACACCAGCGAAGACGACCCGTTCGGCCTCTTTGAAGACAAGCCCTACGTCGACCCCGAACCCGACGAAGACGACGAAGACGACGACGAGATCGACCCCGACGAGCCTTGGCGGTAGGGCGTCAAACCGCGTGCAGCTTGCAGCGGTCCATCCCCGCGCATGATTCGCATTCGTCTGCCTGCCCCGCGACATGCGACAGGCAGTGCTGAAGCCGGTTGTCGATCACATCCACCATCAAAGGCGTCAGCCCGATCGGGGCCGTCACGACCCACGGCACACCCGCCTGCTCGGCCGCTTCCCTGGCTAGCTCGGGGATATCCTTGTGCCAGTGCTTGCCCGGCGCGAAAAAATACGGGCAGATCGCGACATGCGCCGCACCACGCTCGACGCAACGCTGCACCGCCGTCGCGATCGACGGCTCGGCCAACTCCATGTGCGCGGGCTCAACAATCTTGTACTGCGGGCGGTACTCGATAAACAGCTCGACGAACTGCTCGAGCATCGCGTTGCTCTCCGCGCGACGCGAACCGTGGTCGACGATCACGACCCCGAGGGTTTCCAGGGCCTCCGCATTCAGTAGGGGGTCTTCGTGCATCGCTCTATCGTAGGCGGTCCAGGCCAAGGTGTCGCGCGTTCTGATCGTAAAAGTAAAGCCCGGGGGTCGCCACCCCCGGGCTATAGAGTTCGCGTGGATGATGAGGCCTACCGCCCACCAAGCTCGACGGTGACTTCGAGCGCTTCGCCGTCGCGGTCGATCGTCAGGACAACCTCATCCCCCGGCTTGGCGGCACGCAGCACCGAGCGCAGATCACGGAAGCCCTCGACAGCTTCGCCGTTGATCGCAACCACACGGTCGCCATCGATGAGCCCCGCCTCGGACGCGGGTCCGCCGTCGATGACCGTCTCGAGCAGGATGCCCGGCTCGTCCGTCTCGCCCAGCATCACCCCGATAAACGCACGCGGCTGGCGCGGCGGAGGTGGGACAAAGGTCACCCGGCTGGGGTCGGTCGCCGTGCGCTCGAGCGTCGCGCCGACCACGTTGAGCACGCGCGCCGCCCCGAGGTTGTTCAGCGTTTCGGGCGTGTCGTCGGGGGTGTGGTACTCCGCGTGGAGCCCGGTGAAGAAGAACACCGCAGGGACACCGACCCGGATAAAGCTCGTGTGGTCACTGCCGCCGGGCGCATCGGTCTCGATCGAGACGTTGACCGGCTCGGGGGTGGTTGCGTTCGCTTCGTTGATCCAGTCGGCCCACTGCTCGCCGGTCTCGGCGGTGTAGATGATCAGCCTGTCGTCGCGCAGCCGGCCGATCATGTCCATGTTGATCATGCCGGAGATGTCTTCGAGCGCGAAGGGCCAGCTCTCGGCGTTCTCCGTCTCGAAGCGCGAGCCGTGCAACCCGCGCTCTTCGCCGGCGAAGCTCGTGAAGAGGATCGTCCGGCGGGGCGTGTCGGGGTTCGCCCGGGCGAAGTCGGCCATGTGCCGCGCGAGGATCACAAGCCCGGCCGTGCCCGAGGCGTTGTCGTCGGCGCCGGGGTGGATCTCGCCGCGGCGGCGGGGGGCTCGGCTGCCGATGTCGCCGTAGCCGATGTGGTCGTAGTGGGCGCCGATGATGACGACCTCACCCGCGAGCTCGCCCACGCCCGGCAATATCCCGCCGATGTTGCTGATCGGCGCATTGATGATCTCGCCCTCGGCGTCGCGGCCGATCGCGAGCTGGAACTCCTGCGTGTATGTCGGCACACCATCAACAACAAATCCCGGCTCGAGTCCGGCCTTCGCGTACTGGTACACGAGGTAGTCCCGCGCAATGTCGATGCCACGCGTCCCCGCGTCACGCCCCTCCATCACGTCCTCGCACAGCGTCGCAACGATCTGCTTGAACACCTCCGCCCGCGCCTCGGTCGCCGCGGCCGCACTCACCGGCGGCGGGGGCGCCACCGCCTCCGGCGAAGACCCGCACCCGGGCAGCAACAGGAAGCCGGACAAAGCAAGCGACGCAAGCGCCAGACGGTAGGGGGGCAGCTGTTTAATCATGCGTGATCTGCAACATAAAGGTTTAGCGGGCGACGCGCAACGTCTCGCATAGGGAAAAGAGCACCCCATTACACCCACTCAAAAGTCTCGCCGGCAGAACTTCCATGCCGCGAGCCCAACAACAACGAATTCAAACAGTAGCGAGGTGACGACGATCCACCAGGCGGGGCGCTGATCCCGTTGGATCCGCATCATCATAATCGGAGTGGCCTGTTCGCTAGTCTGGATCCCCATAAAGCCGGCCTGATCCGGGCCATCTGCGGGGTCGTACTCGGGAAGCTCCAGGTCTTCCGTGGGTACAAGGGCGCGACGCAGCAGGGACCGGGTCTCGCCTGTCTTGGGTAGCGGCGTCTTGACCCACATCATGCGGCGTCGCCAATTCTCCCAAGTCGTAACGCTCCGTTCGAGCGCGTCGATCTCTCCGTCGATATCGCCGCCCCACATCTGAAGAAACTGCTCTCGTTCCGACCGACCGCCCTCTTCGGGTGGCTCCGCGTCTAACGTCTGGGCATACTCCAACCCGAGGCGGTACCGATCCAACATCACTTGGTTTTCTGCCTGCGCTTCGAGTATTTCGCCGTCTGCGGCATTGATCGCGAACAGGCCGAACCAGACGATCACCGTCGCGACAATCGCCGCGAGCGTCGACCGCGTGTAGACGCCAACCAGCGTACTGATCGCATACAGGTAACTGAAGAACATCAGCACGATGGGCACGGCCAGGAAAATCCTTGGCTCCCAATCACCGGCGCGGAAACCAATCACGAAGAATCCGGCGATACAGAAAACCAGAACCTGAAGCGCGACAAACCCAAGGCCCAGCAGGTATTTGGTCAAGAACAGGCGCAGCCGACTAATCGGCTTAGAGAGGAGCGTGTCGATCGAGCCGCTGCTCATCAGGTCGGGGAACATGCTGGCCGTGGAAACAATCGCGAGGATAATCGCCGCCCAAGTCAGCCAGATCGTGACCCCTACATACCTAAAAATCTCCTTGTAAAACGCGGCGCGGATCTCATCCATGCTCTCAGCGCCCATGTCGCCCATGTCCCACAAGTCAAACTTGAACCAGAGTACGGAGAAGCCTGTCTCGTGGATGCCAGCCGCCGCGATGCCCAGCATCACTAACGCCGACAAGATCAGCGTGATCCAGAACATCTTCTTCGCGTTTAGCTCGCGGTAGGCGTCCAGTAACAGTGCGAGTGTCTGGGTCAATGGTCACCCCCTTCGCCGGCGGCCTGCATGAACAAATCTTCCAGCGAAGGCCGCTTGGGCTCAACGCTCTTGAGCACGATCCCCGCGCCACGCAGCTTGTCGATCACCGGCTGGATCGCGGGGGGGTCGGTCACCATCACCTTCAGCTTCGGGCCGTGCAGCTCGCAACGCACGCCCCCCAGGTCGCCGGCGAGCACCGGCACGCCGCCGCGCTCGGCCTCCTGCTTCAACGCGACACCCAACGCCTCGGCCAACTTGCCGGGGGCGGCGGTCTCACGGTTCCAGTCGAGCGTCACGAGGTAGTGCTTCTCGTCGATCGTCAGGTCGTCGATCGTGCCCTGCTGCACGACCTTGCCGCCGACCATGATCGCAACGCGGTCGCAGATCAGCTCGAGTTCGCTCAGCAGGTGGCTGTTGACGAACACGGTCTTGCCGCGTTCCTTGATCGCCATGAGCACCTCGCGGATATCGCGTCGGCCGACCGGGTCGACGCCATCGGTCGGCTCATCGAGTACGACCAGGTCGGGGTCGTTCACCAGCGCCTGGGCGATGCCGATGCGCTGCTGCATCCCTTTGGAGTAGCCCCCGACCTTGCGGTCTGCGTAGTCGTGCGCGCCGACGAGGTCGATGAGCTCTTGGGCCTTGCTTTTGCACTCGGCCTTGGGCATCTTCGCCATCGCGCCAAAGAACTCAACGACCTGCCGGCCCGTGAGGTGGCGCGGGAAGCGGGCGTGCTCGGGCAGGTAGCCGACCCGGGAGAGTGTGGGCTTGTCGCCCAACGGCGCGCCGAGCACCTCGCCTGTCGCGGCGGTCGGGCGGACCACGGTGAGCATGCACTTGACGAGGGTCGATTTGCCCGCGCCGTTGGGGCCGAGAAGCCCGAACACCTCGCCGGGGTGGACCTGGATATCGACGCCCTGGAGCGCGTGGACCTTGCGGCCGTAGCGCTTCTCGACGCCTTTGAGATCGATCACCAAACCGTTAGCAGACATGCGGACTCCTGATCGGGGACGGCTGGGCATATCCTAACGTCCGGGGGATGGGGCGGGTTCGCAGCACCGTTTGAAAGCCCCCCTGGATAACCCGAAGATGAAATGCCTGTGCCAAACGCACGTCACTGACATGACCCGCCCGATTCGTCGGCACCGATTGTGTGTCGGCTCGGATTGACCCCTAGAGATACACCACCATGATGCACGCCCTCTCGCTCTCCGTGTTGACGCTCGCGGCAACGATTTCCCCCGCCCTGGCACAGCCGGCCCAAGCCGAGCCGGAGGCCCCGCCCGCGCTCGTCACCCAACAGCACGAACAGGTCGAGGCCGCCCGCACGATCATCGAATCCTGGCGCGACTCCGGCGAAGGCGATGTCCGAGGCGACCGGCCGCTCATCGTCACGCTCTTCACCGGCAGCGACACCGACCCCGCCCCCGAGTACCGCGAACGCCTCACGCGCACCATGCAGCACATCCAGCAGTTCTACGCCGACGAGATGGAACGCCACGGCTTTGGCCCGCTCACCTTCGGGCTCGAAACCGAAGACGACGGGCTCATCAAGGTCCGCGTCGTGCGCGGCGACCGGCCCAACGCCGAGTACAACGGCGACCACGGCCAGGAGATCCGCAACCTCGTCAACGCCGCGCTGGCCGAGGAAGAGATCAATGGCCGGGAGCACACCGTCGTCATCTTCTGCAACCTCACGGTCTGGGACGCCGAGCGCCGCACCATGCGCCACCACAGCCCGTACTACGCGATCGGCTCGCACCGCGAAGGCATCGCCTGGCAGCTTGATTCTGCGCTGCTCGACGCGGCCGAGCTCGAAAACACCGAGCGCGATCAATACCTCCGCGACGGGCAGTACGGCCGCATCTCGCTGGGCCGATACCAATCCATCTTCGTCGGCGGCACCTGCCACGAACTTGGCCACGCCTTCGGGATGCCGCACAATCTGGAACGCGCCGACGAACGCGCGCTATGGGGCACCGCGCTTATGGGCTCGGGCAACCGCACCTATGGCGAAGAGCTCCGCGGCGAAGGGGCCGGCTCGTTCCTGACCCTCGCCCACGCGATGAAGCTCGCCGTACACCCGGGTTTCACCGGCTCGGTCCGTGACATGAACCGGAGGCCGCAGAGCGAGTACACCGCGTTCGACTTTGAGCCGATCGATGACGGCAAGGGCGTCCGCCTGTCCGGACAGATCGAAAGCGATATCCCCGTCCACGCCGTGATCGCCTACCTCGACCCCGAGGGGCACAGCGACTACAACGCGACGACGCATGTGGTCGTGCCCGACGCGGCTGGCGGCTTCGCGTTCGACTGCACCTCCTTCGCCGGCCGATCGGGCCAAGTCCGGATCGTCGCGGTCCACGCCAACGGCTGGGCAAACTTCAGCAAGGACTTCCACCTCGACTACACCCGCGACGGCGAGGGCATCGTCGCCCTTAGTGAGCCCGCTCAACGCGGGGCGCTGCCTCAAGCGGCAGACGAAGCGGAGTTCTACGGCACGCAGCCGGCCGAGGACGTGGTGCCCGAGCCGTGCCCGCACTGTATGGGTGAAACCCGGGACTGACACGGCCAGCCGAACACTCTAAGATTGCCGATCCCCCGTGGGGCAGACAGCCGTGTCTGCCCCACGTTTTGACACACCCGACGTGAAGGATGCCGCTTTGTCTAACGAACTCAATCTCGCTGTGATCGGCGGCGACGGGACCGGCCCCGAGGTCGTGGCCGAGGCGCTGCGGGTCCTCGAAGCCGTCTCGCGCCTCGGCGATGGGCTCAGCGTCAAGACCACGCACTTCGACTACGGCGCAGCGCATTACCAGCAGACCGGCACCGTCATCACCGACGACGAGGTCGATGCCCTGCGCGGGTTTGATGCGGTCCTGCTCGGGGCGGTGGGGCACCCGGACGTGACGCCGGGCGTCATCGAGAAGGGGCTCTTGCTCAAGCTGAGGTTCCAGCTCGACCAGTACATCAACCTCCGGCCGGTGAAGCTCCTGCCCGGGATCGAGACGCCGCTCAAAGACAAGGGCCCCGACGATATCGACTTCGTCTGCGTCCGCGAAAACACCGAGGGGCTCTACGGCGGGACGGGCGGGCGCATCCGTGTCGGCACACCCAACGAAATCAGCACACAGGAGATGATCGCGACGCGGCTGGGTGTCGAGCGATGCGTGCGCTACGCGTTCGAAACCGCGCGAAGCCGTAAACAGCAGGGCTACCGCGGGCACCTGACGCTGGTCCATAAGACCAACGTGCTGACGCACTGCGGCGCGACGTGGATGGAGACGTTCCGTGAACTCGCGGCCGAGTACAGCGACATCGCGACCGACTACCACCACGTCGACGCGTGCTGCATGTACATGGCGACGAAGCCGGAGATTTACGACGTGATCGTCGTGCCCAACATGTTCGGCGACATCATCACGGACCTGGGCGCCGCGATCGCGGGGGGCATGGGCATCGCCGCATCGGGCAACCTGAACCCGGACCCGGCCGCGAACAGCGTCAGCATGTTCGAGCCCGTCCACGGCAGCTCGCCCGACATCGCCGGCCAGGGCAAAGCCAACCCGCTGGCGGCGATCGACTCACTAGCGATGCTGCTGCGCGAGACAGGACGTACGAAGGACCGCCCCGCGCTGGTTGAGGCCGGCGACAAGGTCGCCGCGGCGATCCAACAGGTCACGCCCAACTTCACCGGCAAACGCCTCGACCGCAGCGGATACAGCACGAGCGACATCGGGGACATGGTGATCAAGGCGCTTGTCTGAGCAAGAATCAAACCGCCAAGACGCCAAGTGCGCCAAGAAAGGCCGGGTGCCACATAGTGCAGCTATGTGCGTTGTTACATCGCAGGCCCAGGACAGCACATAGCTGCGCTATGTGGCACCCGGCCTGGCCTACTCACCCGACTCCGTCACCAAGTGCGTCACAACGCGGACATGGCACGCCCGGCCGAAGTGGTCCTCCACGATCGCATCCAAATCATCCGCCAACGCCTGATCCGACGCTTCGGGCGACTGGATCACCAGCTCAACCCGCAGCTCTTCGTCAACGATGCCCTGCGTCTCGATGCGATACAGCGTCGCGCCCAGCTCTTGCGTCACGCGCTCGGCGACCCGTGCTTCGAGCGCCGGCGTGACCTTGTAGCGCGGCAGCGAGTCATACAGCCAGTAGCCCAGCGGGACGCTGAGCAGCACCACCACCATGATGAGCGACATCGTGGCGTGCCGCGTCCAGCGCTTCTTGCTGCTGTGAAGGTGCGCGGCCTGCATGCCTACGGCGTAGAGCGAGATGGCCGCACCCAGCACAATCGCAACGATGTTGGTGACGAAGAGCAACGACGCGCCAGCGCTGGTGAGCAGGTCGCCGTGCGCGAGCGCGACGCCGGACGTGGAGATCGGCGGGACGAGCGCCGCGGCGATCGCGACGCCGGGCAATGCACCCGAGAGATTGGGCCGCGCCGTCGCGTAGGCCGCCGCCATGCCGGAAACAAACGCGACGCCGAGGTCGAGCATGTTCGGCTGGCCACGTGCGAGCATCTGTGTGGTCACGCCGGCATGGGGGATGAGATACCCCATCGCGACGGCGATCGAGAACGCGAGCACAAACCCCAGCAACACCGCGTGGATCGCCTCGCGGATCAGCCGACCGTTGCCCTGCACCACCGACAGCCCGCAGCCGACCAGCGGCGTCATCAACGGCGCAACGAGCATCGCGCCGATCACGACCGCGACCGAGTTCTGCATCAGGCCAAGTGTCGCGATCAGCGTCGAGAGGCAGATCAGCGCGACAAAGTCGAAATTCCACCGGCTGGCCCCCTGCACCCGCTCGACCAGCGCGATGCGGTCCTCGCGCTCGAGCTGCGGGACGAAGCGCTCCAGCAGCAGGCGGATGGACTGTGTGGCGGTCTCGACAAACGGGATCGGCCGACGCACCACACCGACGGTGAGCGCGCTGCCGGCGTCGGCCAGCAGCTTGTCCGGCACCGAACCGAAAAGCGCACGACGCGCGTGCCAGTGGCTGGTCGCGCCGATCAGCACCAGGTCGTAGGCCCCTTCCTCCGCCGCCTGCGCGATGCCCTCGCGGAAGTCACGCGCGATCCGCACCGCCGGCGACACCAGCGGGTGACCGGCCGGGTCGCCCAGCGCCTTGCGCACCGCCTTGTCGACCCGCTTAGCGCCCACGGCCTCGGCCTCGGGCCCGACGTTGGGCTCGACATACAACGCATCCACACCCCCCGGCTTCTGCTGATCGATCGCACAACTCGCGTCGGGCAGCGCCGCCAACACATCCGCAAGCTTGAGCGCCTCGGTCGCGTGCGGCCCCCCAGCCGTCGGCACGAGAATCCGCCGACAGCGTCCGCCGTCCGTCTGCCCCGGGCGAAGCAGCAGCACCATGCAACGCGCCGCGCGGAATAACTGCGCCGGCAACGAGTCCCGTGTCCGATCGATACGGTGCTTGGCGACGATCAGCAGCTTGACGCCGTGTTCCTTGACCGCGTCCAACACCGCCGCCGCGGGGTCGGCCTGCTTGAGTACGACCAGCTCAAACTGCGGGCAGCGCTCGGGCTTAGCGCCGTCGGTCGTCAACTCGGCCTGCATCGCGCAAAGCCGAGCGTGCGTATCGACCAGGTCGCTCACCGCCGCCTTCACCGCTACCGCCGGCGGGTCGTCTTCATCCGCATCACGCCCCCCGACATACAACACCGTCACATCCGTCCCACGCGCCCGCGCCACCTGCCACGCCCACCCCAAAAGCGCAGGCACCTCAGACTCGGTCTCGACCACAACAGCAACAGACATAGCCACAGCTTAGCGGATGGGCCTCGCCAACCCAGCGACGAGCAGCCCCGGGTTCGTCACGAACGCAACAGCGATCGGTGTATGTTGGTGGCATGGGACGCATCCTTCCCAAAACGCTGGTCGACTTTTACGAGCCACGTGTCCATCGGGACTGGCTCAGACTAACCGTTTCAGAAAGCAGGCTGACGCGAAGAGAGGCCCTGCTGGTCCGCTGCTTCTTTCTCTTTCTCGCCATAGCCTTCTTGACAACGCCCTATCTACATTGGTGGATCGCGCAGCAAACACCCGGCAGCGTGATGCCCACGATGCGGCAGGTCCACCTGCATTCGTTCGGCGGTACTGCGCTGTTCGTCGCTTTGGGCTATTCGATGTACCGGCTGCGCCCGTGGGTCTACAACCGCTGCCGAGTCCGCATCCGGATCACCGACCAATTCATCCAGCGGTTCCATGTGGGCGGTGGTCCAGCCGTCTTTTGGAAACACGCCGAACGTGCATCGCTGGAGGCCGTGTCGTTGGATGGCAACATGTGGACCGTACTCATCGTCCACAGCACCAAGAGAACCCACCCGTTACACATCGGTATCCCCAACGACCAACCCATCGAGCCGATCTGTGAGGTCATTGCCGATCAGGGCGTGCCACTCACGGTAGCCGGAGACAACACGCCAACCTAAAACAACTTGCCCTGGTCCCGTGGTGGCCTGGCTTGTTCGTCTTCTTTGACCTGCTGCATCTCGTCGAGCAGGTCGTCGACTTTCTCGACGTCCATGTACACGCTCGCGAAGCGCATGTAGGCGACGTGGTCGGTCGCGCGCAGCTTCTCGAGCACCAGCAGGCCGATGTCTTTGGACGAGACTTCCTTGTCGCCCTGGCGGAACAGGGTTTCTTCGATCTCGTCGGCGAGGGTGGTGAGCTTCTGCGCGGAGATCGGTCGCTTGTACGCGGCCGAGCCGATGCCCTTGACGATCTTGTCGCGCTGGTAGGGGACCCGGCTGCCGTCCTTCTTGACGACGAGGAGCGAGACTTTTTCCTCGATCTTCTCGTAGGTCGTAAAGCGCTTTTCGCAGGCGAGGCACTGCCGCCGCCGACGGATCGATCGGCCCCCGTCGGTCGCGCGGGAGTCGATCACCTTGTCATCATCAACATCGCAGAAGGGGCATCGCATAGGCGGTGGGGCGGCGGTGGGGCGGTTTACATCGAGAAAGATAACAGACCGCTGTGGTTCGGGCGGTAAAGGGGCGGGAATTGGGAAATCCTGCATTGACAGCCCACCCGCGAATCACGACATTGTGGAGACCGATCTCACCTCCAACCGGGAGCCGACATGCCCAGGATTCCTTTCGTCACTGCATGGTTTTTGGCCGCGCTGATGCTGCTCGCTGCGGGTCTGGCCCAAGCCCAGGAGCCGACACAGGTCGTCTTCTCCGCGGCCTACGCCGACTTCGCGCTGGACCCGGCGACGGGCGACGTTGTCGCGGTGGACGCGGACCGCAACACGGTCGTCCTGCACCGCCGGGCCGACCTGGAGCGGGGTGTCGTCGAGCCGGCCGAGTCGTTGCGTGTCGGGCAGACACCGGTTTCGGTGTTCTACAAAGTGTTTGAAGACACACGTGTTTTCGCGGTGGTGTGCTCGCAGGAGTCGCGGATGTACCTGATCGATGCCGACACGTTCGAGGAACTCGAGCGGCTGGACATCGGGCAGATCGGCGCGTCACTAGTCACGGGCTCGCAGAACCCAGACGACCCGTTCCTGTACTTCTGTTTCGGCAGCGGACACGATTCGGCGACCGGCGTGATGAGTCTGCGCGACATGCGGCTGCACGGCAACGCGTTTGGCGACTCGATGGACTGCGCGATCTCGGCGGACGGCGGCATGGCCTACCGCCGTGGGCCCTGGTCGCCCTCGGGCTTTGAGTCGCTGGTGATGAGCAATAGCTTCGAGGACGACAAGCCCGTCTTCACGCGGCGCTACTACGACCACGCCTCGCGCGGCGGCTACCTGCCCGGGCCGTTCGGCGAGTACACGGTCACCAGCCGCGTCGTTTACGACCGCACGCTGGCGCGCTCGGTCGCGCAGATGCCTTTTACGCCATACGCCTTCTTCGCGACCCGGCCGGTCATCTTCGGGATCGAGCCCGACGGGATCCGCAACGTCAACCGGCGACAGCGGAACCCCCAGCCGCTGAACTTCGAAGTCTGTGCCGCGTCGTTCAACACGTTTACCGAGATCGGCGACCGTGTCGAGGTCAACTTCGGCGTACCCGCCGCGGCCGAACTCCCCCGCGGCGTCCAGGGCCAGGGCGACTTTAAGCAGGTCGTCCGGCGGTTCCGCATGATCCCCGACGAGGCCCGCGGGATGTTGGTCATCGCGTACCAGCAGAACCTTGCGCTGGTCCCGCTCGAAGCGTTCAACCTGCCCGACGAGCCGTTCATGCACGCCCGGTTCGAGGGTGATACCCAACTCGCGGCGGGTCAGCGTGCTTCGTTCACCCTCGTGCCGATGGACGAACGCGTCGAGATCGACTTTGATGACCTGCCCGACGGTGCCGAGGCCGACGGCAATCTGGTGACCTGGACGCCCCGGCTCGAGGACGTCGGCAGCTATCGGCTGGCAGTGACACTCGAGCACGGCGACCTGCAGCGCACGCTGACCCACGCCGTCACCGTCACCTACCCCGCGATTGATCTACCCTTCAAAGCCGGCGGCATCGCAGCAGACCGTACGCAATCACGTGCGGTCGTCTGGGAAGGCGTACAGCGCGACGTGCACGGCCGAGAGGTCCGCGACAACATGCGCCAGACGCACCGCCTCGCGGTGGTCGATCTCGACTCGGGCCGTGTCCTCGCGCAGCGGCAACTCGCGAACCCGATCAACCGGTGCCTTGTCTCGGGCGATAACGTCGTGCTCTGGACCCCGAACCTGTCACCCCGCATCGAAGTCCTCGCGATCGGCGACCTCGAACGCAAGAAGACCCTCGTCGCCGGCGGCACCGTCGCCGAGGTCTACGCCCTTGGGGAACACCTCGTTCTGCAGACCAATAACGGTGTCGAGATCTACCACTCAGACGGCTTCGAGCGTGTCCGCACGTTCGGTACGACCTTCGGCAACCAGCGCCACCCGGGACATCGGGAGGGTGGGGCCCCGCTCGTCTCAGCCCACGGCCTGTTCTACAGCAACGTCCTCTTCGACGACCAACTCGAACCCAAGCTCCTGCTCCTGAACAACAACCTCCCGGTCCTCGAACCCGACGCCGGCTACCAGCGACTGCAGGGCTACCCCGGCACGCTGCAACCGACCAACAACAGCATGCAGCAGCTCATGCAGCAGCGCCGCGCGGGCCGAAACGTACAACGCGTCGCTCAGACCGCCGTCCCCGGGCAGCACGCCTTCGTTGCTCTCGACCGTACGAATACGACGCAGCAGGTCCCCGGCGCAGTCCATACCAACCGCACGCTCACGGAGCTGACCGCGACCTACAACACGGTCAACGGCACTCAGCGGCAACCGCTCTACCGGCGGGAGGTGTTCAACCAGCAGACACAAACCCAGCCGACGCTCTTGCTGGATACCGATGCGGCCTACATCCTCGACCAACAAGAGCTCTTTGTCTGGCCCTACCCCGACCCGGACGAAGAACACGCCGGCGCCGACATCCGCTGGGAACCGAGGCAGTCCGCGACCGCGCTCGCCGACGGCGAAAGCACCACCCTCACCCACGAAGCCACCGGCGGCAAGGGCGAACTTGACTACGTCCTGCTGACACAGCACGCGGGCATGGCCATCGACGCAGAGACCGGCACGATCACGATCGACAACGAAACCGTCATCGAAAGCGCAACCCAGTCGATCATCGACACTCTGGTCGAAGCCAATATCGCCCCACGCGAGCTCGCGCTGGCACAACGCCGGTGGGCACAAACCGCGCAGGACATGCTCGGTCGAGAACCGACCGGCCTGCCCGTCGCCGTGCCGATCCAGGTGCAGATCAGCGACGAAGACCTCCGCCTCGAACAGGTGTGGTACTACATCATCGCCGAGGTCCCGCACGAGCCCTTCGCCCGCGCCTACGCGGAGGCCCGTGAGGCGCTGCAAGCCCGGCAGGACGAGATGGAACGCCCCGGCGATGTTGCAGACGACGCCGTGGAAGCCGCACCCGGCAACCGGCCCGCCACCGACCGCGAACTGGTCGAGCGCATCGAGACCCTCGAAGCCCGCATCGACCTGCTCACCCGCCAGATCAACCAACTCATGGAGATGCTCGAAGCCCAGCAAAACCAGAATCAGCGAGAAGGTGTCGGCTTTCCAGGCGGGCGATAAAACCTGAACGTAAGCAAATGCGATGGGGATCGCCTACCCTGTCGCGCATGACTTTGAAGATCGCGATCCTTGGCGACATCGTCGGTGTCCCCGGCAGGCAGGCGGCCAGCGCGGCCGTGCCCGTCCTGCGTGAGCAGCACGGCGCACACCTCGTCCTCGCCAATGCCGAGAACGCCGCCAACGGCAGCGGGCTCACGCCCGAGCTGTACCGCAAGCTCAGCGACGCCGGCCTCGACGGCTTCACCCTCGGGGACCACGCCTTCCGCAAGCAGCAGATCTACCCCACCCTCGACGCCGAGCCCAACATCATCCGCCCGGTCAACCTACCCGCCAAAGCGCGCGGCAAGGGCGTCATGACGCTGAGCGCGACCGACAGCGCGGGCAAGCAGCACGCTGTCCATGTTGTCACGCTCATCGGCCAGCTCTTCATGACCACCATGCGCGGCAGCGACCCCTACGCCGCCGCCGACCGCGTCGTCAGCGACATCAAAACCAAAGACCCCAATGCGATCGTCATCGTCGAGATCCACGCCGAGGCCACCAGCGAAAAAGTCGCCATGGGCTGGCACCTCAACGGCCGTGCTGCATGTGTCTTCGGCACGCACACCCACGTCCCCACGGCCGACGCGCGCCTGCTGCCCACCCCACAGGACGACGAATCCATCCCCGGCAAGCCCTGGCTCGGCGTCGGCCGCACCGCCTACATCACCGACCTGGGCATGACCGGCCCGTACGACTCGGTCCTCGGCCGCCGCGCCGACCGCGTCGTCAAACACATGACCACCTCGCTCCCCGCCGCCTTCGACGTCGCCGAGGGCGAAGGCACCGCGCGTGGCATCGTCGTCGAAGTCGACCCCAACAGCGGGTTGGCGGTGGCAATTGAATCGGTCGCGATCGCGGCTGGCTAAATCCACGCACACGTTGAACTGAAGCGTTAGGGGCTGTGCGCCTCGGAGGCTTTGCGCTCCGCAGCACAACCCGCATAATCGCTACAACCCGGCCGTCTTTACAAGGCGTGGTGTATTTCTATTTGGCATCCGTCGTCCTTGAATCGCAAGCTTCTTATTGGGCCGGCCACCTGTTAGGCCGTCGAGAGGCAATCCCCGCAAGGGGTCCGGGTAGGGGACGAGATGGATCACGCCAGGGCACAACAAGACACGCTGACGCATGAACCCTCGGAGGGGGTGCGCCCTCGGCCACACCGGCTGGACGACGCACCGCTGCGCTCCAAGGTCGCGTTGATGGTCATTGGTGGGATCATGGTTGGCATCGGCGTCGACCTCACGGCCGACTATCTGGGCCAGCTCACCATCGCGGGGCGTGAAATCCCGGCCGCGCTGTTCGGCGTCCTGGGCTTCCTTGTCGCCGCGTCCGTGCTCATCCTGCTCGGCCAGTGGTGGATCGCCTCACCCTACGACCGCCTGGTTGAGCAGATCGACCGTGTCGCCGAGCGTCGCCAGATGGACGACCTGTCCTCCCTCCCGCTCACCCGCCGCGACGAGGCGGGGCGGATCGCCCGCGCGATGCACCGCGTCACGACGATCGCCATCCGTGACGGCCGAGACGCAAGGCAGCTCCGCAAGACCCTCGACCTACGCGTTCAAAAAGCAACCCACCAGGCCACCATCGAGCTCAAACGCCTAACCCTCCGTGACCCGCTGACCGACCTGGGCAACCGGCGGTTCCTCAACCAGCAGCTCCCTCGCATCATCAACGCCACCGAGACCTCGGGCAGCGAGCTCACCGCCGTCGCCATCGACCTCGACGGCTTCAAGCAGGTCAACGACACACGGGGCCACGACGCCGGCGACGAGCTGCTCGTCCTGCTCGCCGGGCTCCTCAAAGCCTGCACCCGGCACGACGACCTGTGCATCCGCGTCGGGGGCGACGAGTTCATCATCCTCATGCCCGGCTGCGACGCCGCCCGCGCGATCGAGGTCGCCGACTCGATCCGCTCGCTCTTCAAACAACAGACCCACGCAACGCTGCACCAAGGCCCCTATACCGACCTCTCCATCGGCGTCGCCACGCTCAAGGCCGACCCCTGCGACGACGGCGAATCCCTGCTCAAACTCGCCGACCAACGCCTCTACGCCGCGAAACGCGCAGGCAAAGGCCGCACCGTCGCGGACTAAAACCCGACCTTCATAGCAAAAAGACCCAACCCGCCCGGACTGGTTGCCTAAGCAGCCAGTCCCGCCAGCCCCCATCGACTACAATCCCGCGTCCTACTTTTCCAAGCACGCAGGACCCAAACGATGGCCAACGCAAGCAAAAACCACTTCGACCTCATCGTCATCGGCGGCGGGCCCGCCGGCTACGTCGGCGCGATCCGTGCGGCCCAGCTGGGCAAGTCCGTCGCCTGTGTCGAACGTGACGCGCTCGGCGGCGTCTGCCTCAACTGGGGCTGCATCCCGACCAAGGCCCTCCTCGCCGGCGCCGAGTTCTACAGCAAGCTCCGACACGACGCCGACACCTGGGGCATCACCGCCGAGAACGTCGGGCACAACTGGGAAAAGGTCATCGCCCGCTCGCGCGGCGTCGCCGGCAACCTCTCCAAGGGCATCGGCTTCCTCTTCAAGAAAAACAAGATCGCCCACTTCGACGGGCATGCGTTTATCCCTGCCGCCGGCAAGGTCCAGGTCTACGACAAGAACGACACCCAGCACAAGGGCGGCATCAAACAGGAGCTCACCGCCGACAAGATCCTCATCGCCACCGGCGCCGTCCCGCGCGAACTACCAGGGGCTCCGTTCGATGGCGACAAAATCATCGCCGCGAAGGAAGCGATGACGCTCAAGGAGCAGCCCAAGAAACTCCTCATCGTCGGCAGCGGCGCGATCGGCATGGAGTTCGCCTACTTCTACAACGCGTTTGGCACCGAGTGCACCGTCATCGAAATGCAGGACCGCGTCATGCCCATCGAAGACGCCGACAGCTCCAAGCAGGTGCAGAAGGCCTTCAAGAAGCAGGGCATCAAGGTCCTGACAGGCCACGTCACGAACAAGATCGAGCTCACCAAAACCGGCATCCGCGCGGAGGTTGGCGTGGCGGCTTCAGCCGCCACGGGCTCGGACAAACCCCAGACCCTCGAAGCCGACAAAGTCCTCGTCGCCATCGGCGTCCGAGGCCGATACGACGGCCTGTTCGACGACAAACTCGGCATCGAGACCTTCAAAGACCACATCAATGTCGACTACCGCAAGGAAGGCGCGACGTACGAGACATCACTTCCGGGGGTCTACGCCGTCGGCGATGTCATCGGCCCGCCCTGGCTCGCGCACGTCGCAAGCGAAGAAGCCATCCTCGCCGTCGAACGCATGTTCGGCCATTCGGCCCCCGACATCGACTACGGCTCCGTCCCCGGCTGCACCTACTGCCACCCCCAGGTCGCCTCCATCGGCCTCACCGAAACCGCCTGCAAAGAGCAAGGGCTCGACTACACCGTCGGCAACTTCCCCTTCCAGGCCTCCGGCAAAGCCCAGGCCCTCGGCGAGACCGCCGGGTTCGTCAAGATCATCACCGGCAAGAAGCACGGCGAAGTCCTCGGCTGCCACATGGTCGGCGAAAACGTCACCGAGCTCATCGCCGAGATGGGCCTCGCCCGCCGGCTCGAAGCGACAGCCGATGAGATCATCGCCACCATGCACGCCCACCCCACCCTGAGCGAAGCCGTCCACGAAGCCGCGCTGGGCACCGACGGGCGGATGATCCACTTCTAAGTGGACAGCCGGCGGCCTACGGACGCCGGACGTGTTGCGCTAAGACAAGCTATGAAGTCCGGCGTCCGTAGGC
>JBCCWH010000069.1:0-18048 GCA_039193915.1 Planctomycetota bacterium | reverse complement strand
TTCGTGTGCGTATGCCATAGCTCCGGGTGGGAACCCGGAGCAGTCGTCAGTATCTGTGGATCAAAGAGGGGCGTGAATGCTCCGGGTTCCCACCCGGAGCTATGAAAACATGTAAGTCAACTGGGATGCATATGAGTAGAAGTGTCGGGCCAAGACCACGGTGAGTGCAAGCACAAATACACTCGAACCAACTAAAAAGAAAACATAACCAACGATCCGCAATATGCCCGGCGTTTGATGGATGTGTATGGGATTGGGCATACGGTGATGATTTTAAGCTAGGTGTTGCCGCAATACGTTTTGCACAGCGGATCTTCGCTGCACAGCGCGTGCCTTGCCTTGCAGACCCGCCGGCCGTGGTAGATCAAGAGGTGCGACAGCATGCACCATTTGTTCCGGGGGAACAGGGCCATCAGGTCGCGTTCGATCTTCTTTGGGTCTGTTTCTTCGGTGAAGCCGAAGCGTTGGGACAGCCGGGCGACGTGGGTATCGACGACGACGCCGTGGTTGATGTTGAACGCGTTGCCGAGCACGACGTTGGCGGTCTTGCGCGCGGCGCCGGGGAGCTTGACGAGGTCTTCCATCGTCTGCGGGACTTGGCTGTCGAACTCGTCGACGAGCATGTTCGCCATCGCGTGGAGGTTTTTGGCTTTGTTGCGCCAGAAGTTGACGCGGCTGACGTGGCTCTCGATGACGGCGAGGTCGGCGTCGGCCATTTTCTGTGGGGTCGGCAACGCGGCGAACAGCCCCGGGGTGACCTTGTTGACCAGGACGTCGGTGCACTGGGCCGAGAGGATGGTGGCAACGAGCAGCTCGAAGGGGTTGTTGTGGATGAGCGCGCAGTGTGCGTCGGGATAGCTTGCTTCGAGGCGTCTGAAGATACGCGCGGCCCGTCGGCGCTGGGGCTCGGGGGCCTTGTCGATCTTGGGCTGTTGGGTTTTCCGCGGGGTCGGCATCGGTGGATTCTACCGCCCGCGGGTTTGGGTGAGGCGGCGCGTCGTTCGGTGTTGGGCCGTGCTATGCCGTTGCGAGGGTGACGGCGGCGTCGTGTTCGAGGCGTTCGGTGCGGTTGAGCGCGCGGTCGAGCGTCGCGGCGGGGACAAAGAGGCCGACACCGCGCAGCAGGATGCCGGGCGCTTCGCCGATGGTGTCCGTGAGAATGTCATCGTCCCATGGGGCGATGACCGGGAGCGTTCGGCCGGAGGCGAGTGTGGTGTGGTCGCGGTCGCCTGCTTGGTGGAGCAGGGCCATGAGTGAGACGGGCTGGGTGATGAGGCAGGCGTGGACGGTGGGGCCGTCGGCGCGTGGGTCTTCGGCGTTGCGTGCGCTGAGCCGGAGTGCCGCCATGCACGGCCGCCAGTAGGCCGGGGGTACGGCCGCGCGTCCGCCGCCGCGCGAATCGCCGACGGCTTCGCCGTCGAGGTCGACGTCCCGTGTCTGGTGGGGCTGGGCGTTGGCTTTGCGCACACCGGGCGGTGCGACGACGTACCGCCGACGGTTGAGCTCGACACAGACCAGCCCGTCGTCCCCCGCGACCAGCCCGCGCAGCCAGAGCTCGTACGCTGCCCGGCAGACCGCTTGCCTGACGTGTTGTTCATCCATCTTGGACCCACCCTATTCTGGAACGCCCGACGCCGTCTGAGGTGTGAGTTCTTTGCACCAGGGCGAGACGCCCAGCGCGACGAGCCCGCACAGCCAGGCGATTGTAACGACCCGTGAAGACCGCTGGTGAAGCTGGTCAAAGTCGGCCCGTCGGGTGGCGAGCTCGTCCGGTGTCGCGGCAGTGTCGTAGAGGCCCGGCCAGCTCGCGTTGATCTTGACGGTGACGGCCGTGCCCAGCCCCATAAACAGCACAGCCCCGGCCAACGCGATTGCCCGGGCGAGGCCCGCGCCTTTCGCCGCGTTGCCGGGTTGCCCGAGTATCAGCACCGTGCGGGCGGTCCACGCGGCCGCCGCGAGTCCGAGCAGGATGATCGCCGTGATGCCGCCCCGGGCGAAGAGGATTTGGCCCGTGTAGCCGGCGACGGCCTTGTGGTGGAACGCCGCGAACATCGGGTCGCTGTAGGGCTCGACGCCCGGCGATGCGGCGATCTTCTCGGCCCCCTGGAAGATCGTGGTGATCCCGATGATGAGCCCGGCGGTGAGTCCAAGGTAGCCGCCCAGGGCGATGGTCCAGAGTGCGTTCAGGGCTTTGGCCAGTTGGTTTCGCAAGGCGGTCGCTCCATAGGGGGCGACATTGTACGGAGAGACAGGAGCCGGAACCGTGACGCTAAAAAAAGTGCGACCTGCCGGAGTGGGGGGGAGGCCGGCAGGCCGCGAGGGGAAACACATATGTTAATTCATAGTACTAATGAAAGAGGGGATAGGGAAATGGATTTTGCGAAACGATCATTTTTTTGTTTGGAATCAGGTCTACACCCTATTGCCGTGTTCAGGTGGTGCCAGATCTTGATTCTGACCACATCGACGGGCGGGGTTGTAGCGGCCTTGGTCTTGTCTTCAGGCGTTGCCCGGGGGCTTCCCCGCGCCGCACTGAGTGGCGGCCTCTGCCGTGGCGCAAGAGCCATGTCGCACTCGGGAAGTTCATTCGCCTTGTTCGCCGAGCATGTCGTGCAATCGGCGCAGCGCGTCGAAGGCCTGCAACGGCGAGAGCTCGTTGAGTTCGAGCTTGCGGAGCTCGGCCAGGGCCGGGTGATCGGGGTACTCGGTGAAGAGTGAGAGCTGCGGGGGGCGCGGCGCTGGTGTGGTGTTTGTTGTGTCCGCATCGTGTGTGTCGTCGGAGGCGCTGCCGGCCGAGACGTTGCCCGCGTGGTTGACGGCGAGCTCGGCGAGGAGCTGGTTGGCGCGGTCGATGACGGCGGGGGGCAGGCCGGCGATCTTGGCGACGTGGATGCCGTAGCTGCGGTCGGTCGCGCCGGGCGCGATGCGGTGGAGGAAGACGATGTCGTCCTGCCACTCACGTACAGTCACGCTCAGGTTTGTCACGCTGTCGAAGCGTTCGGCCAGGGAGGTGATCTCGTGGTAGTGCGTGGCGAAGAGCGTGCGCGGGCCGCGCTGGGCGAGGTGCTCGGCGATCGCCCAGGCCAGCGACAGGCCGTCGAGTGTGCTGGTGCCCCGGCCGATCTCGTCGAGGATCACGAGCGAGCGGTCGGTCGCGTGGTGGCAGATGTTGGCCGTCTCGGTCATCTCGACCATGAAGGTCGACTGGCCCGAGTGCAGCTCGTCGTTCGCGCCGACACGGGTAAAGATGCGGTCGGTCAGCCCGACGACGGCACGGTCGGCGGGGACAAACGAGCCGGTGTGCGCGAGCAGCGCGATCAGCGCGGTCTGGCGGATGTACGTCGATTTGCCCGCCATGTTGGGGCCGGTGATCAAAGCCAAGCTGGCGCTTGGCAGGGTTTGGGGTTTGGGGATTTGGATTTGGGGTTTTGTGCTGGCGATTTGCTCTATAGCTTTTGCCCCCAACTCCCAACCCCCAACTCCCAAGCCCACATCATTGGGCACAAAACGGTCGCCCAGCAGTTCGTCAAGCACCGGGTGTCGGCCTGCCTCGATGTCGAGCACCGGCTCGTCGACGATCGTCGGGCAGGTGTAGCGCGACCGTACCGCCCGGGCTGCGAAAGCGCCCAGCACGTCGAGCTCGGCGACGACCGCCGCGAAGCCGTGCAGTTGATCGATCAGGGCCTGGGCTTTGGCGCATAGGTCAGCAAACAACGCCTGCTCCCGAGCGACGGCCCGGCCTTCGGCGCTCAAGACCTTGCCCTCGAACGCCTTGAGCTCCGGCGTCACGTACCGCTCGGCGTTTTTCAGCGTCTGCTTACGCGTCCAGCCCGCGTCGCTCGACTCCGGGTCGGCGGCAAGCCTGTCCATGTAGTCCTGGGCTTTCTGTTTGTTCGCGGCGCTGACCTCGAGGTAGTAGCCGAAGACTTTGTTGTAGCCGACCTTGAGCGTGGGGATGCCCGACGCTTCGCAGAGCCCGGCCTGGTACTTGGCGAGCCAGGCGTGGCTGTCGCGCTGGAGCGACCGCTGCTCGTCGAGCCTGGCGTCGATGCCGTCGCGGATCAGCCCGCCCTCGCGCAGGTGCGCGGGGGGCGCTTCGATGCAGGTGTCGAGGATCGTCTTGCCCAGCGTTTCCAGCGGTTCAAGCAGCGCCGCGACGCGTTCGCGGTAGGCCTGCTCACTGGGTCGGCCGTCGAGCACGGTGTGGACTTCGCGGACCTGGGCGACGCTGCGGCCCAGCGCGACCAGGTCGCGCGGGGTCGCTCGGCCGACGGCGAGACGGGCGGTGATGCGCTCGATGTCGTGGACCTTGTCGGCCGCGCCGCGCAGCTCGTCGCGGAAGCGTTCGTCGCCGACCATCGCGGTGACGACGCGCTGACGCTGATCGATCTCCGCGCGGTCGGCCAGTGGGTAGCACAGCCAGCGGCGGAGCAGGCGTTTGCCCATCGCGGTGACGGGGCCGGTTTTACCCTTGAAGATGCCTAATAGCGAGCCATCGATTTGCCCGCCGCGTAGCGTGCGGTCGACCTCCAAGGCGTGGAGCGAGGCCTGGTCGATGACGAGGTGTTTGGCGCGTTCGAACCGGCGGGGTGGGCGCAGGTGCGCGAGTCGGCCGTGCTCGTCGGCGCGCTGGGTCTCGAGGAGGTAGTGGACGACGCCGCCCGCGGCCATGAGCGCCTTGTCGTCGTCGGCGAACCCGAACCCGCCAAGGCGGGCGACCTGGTACTGCCGGCGGAGCGCTTCGCCGGCCTCGTTCATGCGGAACTGCCAGCCGGGCCGGCCGGTGATGGGGCAGCCCAGCGCCTGCTCGAGCCGTGCGACACGGTCGGGCACTTCGCCGGTCGCGGTCTCGCAGTAGAGCAGCTCGCGCGGCGCGATGCGGGCGAGTTCGTCGACGAGCTGGCCCTCGGGGACTGTCGCGACGTGGAACGCGCCGGTGGAGAGCTCGGCCCAGGCGATGGAGGCGGTGGGGGGGGAGGCCGCTTTTGAGCCGCCCGCTGAAGCGGGCTCCGCCTTGGATTTGGAGTCTCGTGATGCTCCGCCGGCCCCGTGGAACACGACCGCCGCCAGCGGGTTTTCTTCGCCTTCTTCCAGGAGCGACTCGTCGGTGAGCGTGCCCGGCGTGACGACCCGTGTGACGTCGCGCTTCACGACGCCCTTGGCGTCTTTGGCGTCCTCGACCTGCTCGCACACCGCGACGCGGTGGCCGGCCTGGATCATCCGCCGCAGGTAGCCCTCGACCGCGTGGTAGGGCACGCCCGCCATCGGCACGCCCTCGGTCCGCTGGGTCAGCGTCACGCCAAGCGTCTTGTGCGCGAGGACCGCGTCCTCGAAGAACATCTCGTAGAAGTCGCCCATCCGAAAAAACAGCACGCACCCCGGGTGCTGCTCCTTGAACCGCCGGTGTTGACGCATCGCCGGCGTGTCCGCGCCCTTGCCGGGCTTGCTTGGCTTGGGCGGCTTGACGCCATCCTTGACCGTGGGCTCGTGGGTCGTTTTCGCCTGCTTTTTGTTCTGGGTCGCCTCCGCCATCGGCGTACTGTACCGCATCGAAACCCGGTCGACGTTTTACCGAGTTGTGGGTCGGGTCTGGGTGTTCCGCCCGGCCGAGCGAAGTGGTGCGAACTGTCCGGGGGCAGGCGGCGTACCGCCTGTGACGCCTGCGCCGCATGGAGCGGGGCAAACCCTGTCGGCCCTGCAATGCGCGGGTACGATAGCCCACACCGACACGCCGATCGGCCGACCTGAAGCTAGACGTTCGGCCCGACCGGCCCCGTGAGAAAAGATGCCCGAGCCAAGCCGCAGGACCGATGCTAAGACGACGCCCAAGCCGCCGGGCCAGGGGGCGTTGGTCGTGTTGCTCAGCGCGATGCTGATGGTCAATGTGTCGGTGCTGATCGTGGTGTTGGCGGGCGACTGGTTCGAGCGTCGGGGGCCGGCGGGTGACGATCGTGTCGCGCAGGCCGACCGGGTGTTGTCGGACGACCCGGCTTCGCCTGCTCCAGCCGAACCGGTAAGGCCGGGGCTCGATTCGACGAGCCGGCCCGCAGTTGGTGACACGGCAACTCCCTTGGAGCACGAGCCGGCCGAGCCTGAGCCCCCGGCGGACACGTTATCGCCTGACCCAGCGCAAGCGGATGCCTTGGCCGAGCCCGCTCCGGGGGACACGATCGCCGACGCGCCACCCGACCGCCAGCCCCCGCCGAACGTGCCCGACGAGGCGGCCCCTGTTACCGCGCCGGCCCCGCTCGAGTTCTTCGGCATCCCCGTCCTTGAGTAACACGGCGACGGGGTCGGTCTACAATCGCCCCATGGCCGGCCTGTTCCCCACCGATCCCTCCGATCCCCTCGACACACCGTCGCCCGGCGAACGCTTCGCCGACGTCGCGATCGAGCGGGGGATCGACGCCGCGCCCACAGGGCTGACCTACCGTGTCCCGCAGAAACTCGAGCCGGTGTCGGTGGGCCAGCGCGTGGTTGTTCCGCTTGGCCGAGGCAACCGCGGCGCGACGGGCTACATCATCCGGCTGCGCGACACGGTCGAGATCGATGCGAAAAAGATAAAACCGATCACCCGGCCCGCGTCGGGCGGCGTGTCGCTTTCGCCGCAGTTGGTGACCCTTGCGCAGTGGATCGCGTCGTACTACGTCTGCCCGCTGGGGATGGTGTTTGGTGCGATGCTACCCTCGGCGGTGACGCGCGGCACCGGCACACGACGCAGGCAGGTCGTCAAGCCCGCAGAGCCGATGCCGACGAATGGCGACGGCTCGCCCGTCAAGCTCACCAAACTGCAGCAGGCCTTGCTCGACGCCGCGGCTGCGCATGGCGACTGGATCGACCCGCGCGACTTGGCCGACCGCGCCGGCGCGAAGACGCGTGGGCCGGTCTCGCAGTTGGTGGAGAAGGGCGTGCTGGTCGTCGAGTACCGCGATGTTGTCCGCTCGACGCTCGACCTTCGGGCGCGGGAAGTCGGTGAAGCGGATACCAAGGTCACGCTGGGCGCGGCGCAGCAGGCCGCGGTGGATCATCTGACGCAGCACAACGGGCGTTTCGGCGTCCACCTGCTGCACGGCGTCACGGGCAGCGGCAAGACCGAGGTCTACCTCCGGGGGATCGCTGCCATGGCGGATAGCGGATGGCGGATGGCGGATGGTTTGCCAGTGGACGACGCCACAGCGGTCCCATCCGCCATCGCCCATCCGCCATCCGCCATCGTACTCGTCCCCGAGATCGCGCTGACGCCGCAGACCGTCGGCCGCTTCCTTGCACGCTTCGGCAGCGAGCGTGTCGCGGTGCTGCACTCGGGGCTCACCGCCGCGCAACGCCACGCGCAGTGGCGACGGATCCACGACGGCAAGGCGACGATCGTCGTCGGGGCGCGATCGGCCGTGTTCGCGCCGGTCAAACGCCTGGGCCTGATCATCGTCGACGAAGAACACGACAGCTCCTACAAGCAGGACCAGCTCCCACGCTACCACGCCCGCGATGTGGCGATCAAACGCGCGCAGCTCGAAGGCGTCCCCGTCGTCCTCGGCAGCGCGACGCCGTCGCTGGAGAGCTACTACAACGCGCGGGCATGGCGGATGGCGGATGGCGGATCGCGGATGGAAACAGGGCAACCCACGCCGCCCCCAACCCCCACCCATCCGCCATCCGCCATCGCCCATCGCCCATCCTCCGCGCACTACCTCCACCTGCCCGACCGCGTGCCGGGGATGCGGCTGCCAACGGTTGAGATCGTGGACCTGATCGAGGAACGCCGTCGACGCCGCGGCATCCACTTGTTGTCAACACGGTTGGAGCAGCGGCTAGCCCAGACGCTGGGGGTGGAGGCGCAGAGAACGGTATCCGGCACCGTTTCTCTCTCAAATTCGAAATCCGAAATCCGAAATCCGAAATCGCCCGCGCCCGGCCAGGCCATGGTCCTCCTCAACCGCCGGGGCTACGCGAACTACATCGCCTGCCCGGACCACACCTGCGGCTGGCTGATGTGCTGTGACCACTGCGACGCCTCGATGGTGTATCACCGCGACGCCCGCCTGCCGTTGGGCGGGGTCGTCCGTTGCCACCACTGCACCGCCGAGCAGGTGCTGCCGCAGGTCTGCCCGGACTGTGGCAAGCGCACGACGGTGTTCGGGCTGGGCACGCAGAAGGTCGAGGACGAGCTGCGTGAGAAGTTCCCGGATGCGGTGATCGCGCGGATGGACTCGGACACGATGAAAAACGCCGAGGACTACCAGCAGACCCTCGATACGTTCCGCCGAGGCGAGATCGACATCCTGCTGGGCACGCAGATGATCGCCAAGGGGCTCGACTTCCCCGGGGTCCGGCTGGTCGGTGTCATCAGCGCCGACACCGCGCTCAACTTCCCGGATTTCCGCGCGCGTGAGCGGACGTTCCAATTGATCGCGCAGGTCGCGGGGCGCAGCGGGCGGAGCGGAGAGGCCGGGCGGGTGGTGTTGCAGACCTTTGCACCCGACGACCCGGCCGTGCAGCGCGCGGCGAAGCACGACTACCTCGGCTTTGCCCACGAAGAGATCGCGATCCGTCAGGAGATGATGCTCCCGCCGGTGGGCAGGCTGGTGCGTATCGTGCTGCGTGACACCGACCATGCCGCCGCACAGCGCCGCGCGCACGAGTTGGCAGCGCATCTGCGTTCGGCGGACGACCAGATGCAACTCGGCGTCCGGATGCGCGGCCCGCACCCCTGCGCGATCGGGCGGGTCGCCGACTTCCACCGGCTTGAGATCCAGCTCCTCGCCCCCTCGGCCGCGCCGCTGCAAAAGCTCATGACCGCGCTGCGCAACCGCGGCCAACTCATCAGCGACCACCACACCGCGATCGACGTCGACCCGGTGTCGGTGCTGTAGCGTTGAAGCTCCGTGTCAGTGCGCTTGCACGGGCTTGGCTTGCGGCGTACTGGATGTGGTGGCTAGGGCCGACTGCTTGGGAGGCGTTGCGCTTTGCCCTGCTTGTATTCCAGGCTCCACTTCACCCGCAGCCGGGCGGCGTTGAGGTCTTGGCGGACGCACTCGATGAGGAGCAGCATCCACAGCCCCAGCATGGCGGAGAGGATGGCGGTGCAGCAGCCGCAGAACAGGACGACTTCCCCCAGCGGAGCCGCGAGTGCCAGGCTGAGGAGGAACATGGCGGTGCAGCCGCCGATGCCGTAGCAAAGGGTGGTGATAGATCGGGCCAGGTTCCAGTCGGTCATCCGCGTGGCGAGGGTTTGGAGGTAGAGCATCAACGCGATGAGCCCGGTGGATAGCGTGAGCAGCGGGATCACGATGGACATGATGTTGAACACGCGGCCCAAGATGCCGGGATTGATCAGCGGCCTGTTGACCAAGAGCAGGATGAGGATCAGGGGGACAAAGCCGGTGAGGCAGAGGCGGGCTGTCCAGCGGGTGACGGTTTCGCGTTTGTTGTTGTGGCGGGTGGGGTCTTTGCTGGTGATGAGCCAGAGCGCGGCGAGGGTGATGATTCCCGTGGTGGCGACAAGCCCCCAGAGGGCGATCACGAAGAGCATGACGAGTTGGCTGTGGCGTGTGTTGTCGGCGAGGATGGCGGTGGCGATAAGCATCAGGATGATGCCGATCGCGAGCAGCGCGGCGACACCGAAGAGGTTCGCGCCCAGCGCGGTGCGGTTGAGCCATTTGGGGTTGCTGTGTTCGGGCCGGTCGTCGAGGAGGGAGTCTTCGACGTCCTGCCCGCACTCGGGGCAGGTCCCGTCGCCGGCGATGCCCCGGAGGTTGTAGCCGCAGGACCGGCAGGCGACGTCGAGCCGGACCCGGCCTCCGTCATCGAGGAGGGATTCGCGGTTGAGCTTGAGCCGGGCGATGAGTGCTTGGTTGATGGTGTTCATGGCCGGCGTTTGGGGCGTGGCGTGTCAATCGCCTTGCGGCATGGCTATCCATCGGCCAGAATGAACCCAGACCTTTCTCGAACCACCCGTGGCGGTGGCCTGCGTTGTAACAAGCCAGTGGGGCATCGGTTTGGCGGACAACTACCAACTTTCTGCGAATCAGTTGAAGATCGAGAACCGTGCCCGGCTTTATGGGCTGTTGCGTTTCGTCTACGCCTTGCTTGCCGGTGGCGTCTGTGCGCTCGCGGTCCTGACCCTGCCCGACGCGGCGGCCAACGCACAAGCGGTGTTCGACGCGTTCGACAACGGCTCGGCCGGCGCGGCCGAGGTGGTCTGGGTTTGTGCGTACGTCGTCTCGTTCGTCGGCCTCTTCGTCGGTGGGATCACCGTGCTCTCGTGTTTCTTGCGCGGGCTTCGTGCGATGCTTTCGTTGTTCATCCCCGTCAAGGTGCCTCAGGACCTGTACCTCGGCGCGCCGTCACAGCCGGACCGCTCAACGGTCGGCGCGAAGACGGTGTTCCAGGACTTGTTCAAGCACCGGACGATCTCGACGTACACCGCGTTGCCGGGCTTTGTCGCTCGGGTGGCGCAGTTGGTGTCGTCACGCCTGCGCTACGCGACGCCGCCGATGCACCGGCCGATCCGTGCGTTCCTCGGCGTTAAGGCGATCGTGTTGACACTGCTGCTTTGTCTGCCCGCGATCTTGTCGCTGCCGCCGCTGCGGCCGACGTTTGAGCAGATGGTCGCGGACCCGGAACTCGTCAAGCACGTTACCGCGACGAGCGTGCCCTGGCTCCTGCTGGGCGTTGTGTTGGGCGGGCGTGTCGTCCGCTTCATGATGCTGCTTGCGATGATGCCCGCCGCGCCGCGTGTCGAGGTGCACGAGCAACGCATCCACATGGAGAACACCGGCAACCCGGTCAATTTCTTCAACCACGCGACCGAGGCCGTGGAGGACGAGCGTGTCGCCGACTTCCCCAACCGGATGTACCGCGTGGCCCGGCCCGACATCGGTACGGCCCGGCCCGGCGAGACCAAACAGTTCCGCGGGTTCATGCTCTTTGAAACCCAGCCCTGGCCCAAGAAGACCGGCGGGGCGCTGGCCTGTGTCATCGCGGGGGTGGGCGGGGCGCTCATGGGCGCGGTCGGGCTTGCTGCGCTGGTCCTCATGCCCGTCAACCCGCTCGTGCAGTCCTCGGTCTACGACATCCTGCTGTGGATGCTCGGCGGGCTGGTCGCCTGTGTCGTCGCGTCGCGGCTGATGGGCGAGGCCCGCTCGCTGCAACTGGTCTATCGGTTCCGCAGCGCGTTCATCCTCATGGACTTCAACGGCACCTACACCTCCAGCGAGATCGGCCTGGGCGACGGCCGCGGCGGGCAGCTCCACGCACGCCGCACCGCCATGCAGAGCGACACCTACCTGACGCTGTACGCGTCCTCACTGGTCACCGAGTGCTACGGCCCCAAGGCCCTGCAGCAGCAGCTCCGCTACATCGTCAGCGCCGAGGTCAATGACGATCTCAAGGAGCTCGTTGGCACGTTGACCCGACGCTTCCAGACCTACACCGACAGCGGCGCGAGTCTGCCCGGCGTGCGCATCGACCCCTCGGCGCAGCAGATCATCCAGGCCAACGCCATGATCGAGGAGGCGAGCGCCGCGGCGAAGAAGCGGGGCAACAAGCTGGGCAAGTCCAAGCACGCCGAATCCCCACAGATCGACATGACCCCGCCGCCGCAGATCGATGGCGAGGCGGAGGGGGTGGAGTAGGGTTTAGGCGCTAGGGCTTAGGGCCTGGGTTGGAGCAGCAAGCTCGGTGTTTCAGATTCGGGCGGGTTGGGACGGCGACCCAACACGTTGTCTCTTGCGAAAACAAATGGCGCGGGTGCCTAGGCCCTAGGCTCTAGCGCCTAACCCCTACGACGCACGTTTCGCGATGCGTCTGTCGGGCAGCGGGCAGGCCTTGGTGCTGTTGATCAGCGCATCCATCAACTCGTCCATCTTCACCGTCGCGAGGGTCGTTGCGCTGTCGCTCACGGCGTAGGGGATGATGAGGTTGCCTTGGTGCTCGACCGCGCCGCAGGAGTAGACGACGTTGGGCACGTAGCCGTCACGCTCGTCTTCGTTGGGCGCGATGAGTGGGAACTCGAGGTGCCCGATGACACGGGCGGGGTTGTCGAGGTCGAGCAGGGCCGCGCCGATGCAGTAGGTGCGGACCGGGCCGACGCCGTGGGTCAGCAGCAGCCAGCCGTGGGGGGTTTCGATCGGCGGCCCGCAGTTGCCGATCTGGACAAACTCCCAGGGGTACATCGGTCCCTGGAGTTTCTCGGCCGTGTTCCAGAAGTACGGGTTGTCCGACTTCATGAGGAACAGGTTTTCGCCGTCGAGCCGGGACACCATCGCGTAGAACCCGTTGACCCGGCGGGGGAAGAGGGCGAGCCCTTTGTTCTGGACGTATCGGCCGTTGAGCGTATGGACGCGGATGGTGTCGAAGTCGGTAGTCTCGAACATCTGCGGGAGGATGGTGTGGCCGTTGTACGCGGTGTAGGTGCCGTAGTAGGTGACCGAGCCGTCGTCGTCGACGAAGCGTGTGAGCCGGGCGTCTTCGATGCCGCGTGACTCGTTTTCGGAGGTGGGGAAGATGACGAGGTCGGCGGGGTCGGAGGCGTGGGGGATGATGAGCTCGTAGTTGGACCGCGCGAGCCAGCGCATCTTGTCGGCGGCCTCATCGAACGCGTCGCCGCCGAGCCCATCGCGCTGGCGGAGTTCGCCGATCAGCCGGTCGAGCTGGGGGTAGGAAAAGCGGTCGGGCAGCTCGTCGAGGACCACGCGTGTGTGGTCGTTGTAGGCCGCCATCTCGATGAGCTTGAGGAAGAAGAGCTGCTTGTTGTAGGCGCGGTCGGCGTGGACCTTCATCGGCGCGACGTGCGGGCTTCGTTTGTCGAGGCGGACGTTGCCCGATACGTCGGCGACACCGGTACGGAAGACGATGGAGGAGACGTGGCCTTCGCCCGTGGCGCGGAGGGACATGAGCAGGCGGATCTCCCCGTCGGCGAGTCCGGTCTGGTCGGGGTGGGGCACCGCCGAGGGGTTGAAGAGCGCGGCGGACTCGATCGCGTACTCCATCGTGAAGTACGCACCGATGAGCAGCCGACGCTCTTCGCTGAGTGTTTCGGGTTCATCGAGCCAGTGTGCGACGTTATCGAAGTGCTGCCCGAAGGTGGCGCGGATGTCGGGGTGGCGTTTGGAGAAGCGGCGCAGGACACACGCCAGGTCGTCGGCGACCTCGGCGTCGGCCATGTGCATCACGCGCTGGATCACGCTGATCGCGCGGTCGTCCCCGCCGATGGGGAAGAAGCGTGCGATCACCCGCCGGTCATCCGCGCTCAGGCGGAGGTCGGTGCGGTGGACGGCGATGGGGGATGTTTTAGGCCCGATGTGCATGCGCGCTCCTCAAGCGGCGATACGGCGGCGCATCGCTCAAGGAAGCATCGGCGGGATGGGGGATGGGGATGAGCGGGTGGGGCGTTATCGGGCAGCGCGGACCGGTGCCCGTAGGTCACCGGCTAGCGTGCTCTGATCTTTACATGTTAGCCGGTGGCCTACGGACACCGGTCGATCGGCTACTTGAACAGCCCCTTCCCTCTCACCCATTTCCAGCCCCGATGCCCCGGCAGGTATAGCCATTCAAGGTGATGAAGGTGCTCTTCATCCTTGACCTGCTTGCCTGTTGCGCCACCCGAAAGCCATTGTTTGTCCTCTTGCTTCTTTAGTGCGATCGAGATCGCGGTTTTTACCGATTGCCTCAGCGATTTAGGACCACGGCGGTGTGACCACTGCAGAAGCACATGCGCATGTGTGGGGTCAGTAGCGACCATGCGGGTCGTGACATCGATGTACTGCTCTGTGTTTTTGACAGCTTCGATGATGCGTTTTTGAATCGCTTCGTCGAACACAACGGGCGACTGAATCATACGCCTGCGGTAGCGTGTTGCTTCTTCGCGGCTTGAGGGTTGGAGCCCTTCACGTCGGCGCAGGTAGCCCTCAGGCCGATCGGGCAGCCACGTGCCGTAGGCGTGGTAGGTGAAGAGGAAGACGGGCATGGTGGCGCCCCGAAGGACCGGTGCCCGTAGGTCACCGGCTAGCGTGTTCTGATCTTTACAAGTTAGCCGGTGGCCTACGGACACCGGTCCTTGATGTGCGAGCGCTACTCCGCGTCGGCGGGCTTCTCGCCGAAGAGGGCGGAGCCGATGCGGACGACGTTGGCGCCTTCTTCGATGGCGACCTCGAAGTCGTGGGTCATGCCCATGGAGAGGACGTTGCAGGTGGGGCCGCCGATCTTCTGGTGGCGGATGTCGTGGAAGATCTCCGCGGCGCGGGCGAAGGCGGGGCGGGCGTCTTCGGGGTTGTCGCTCTTGGCGGCCATGGCCATGACCCCGCGCAGGCGCAGGTGGACCATCGTGTCGATCTGCTCGGCCAGGTGGACGGCGGCGGGGCAGGCGACGCCGGACTTCTGGTCCTCGCCTGCGGCGTTGACCTGGAGCAGGATGTCGATCGTCAGGTCGTGGCGGGCGGCGTAGTTGTGCAGTTCCTCGGCGAGGCGGAGCGAGTCGACGCTGTGGATGAGCGAGACGAGCGGGACGACCTGTTTGACCTTGTTGCGCTGGAGGTGGCCGATCATGTGCCACCGGACGTGCTCGGGCATGAGCTCTTTGCTCTTGGGCGCGGCCCCGGCGAGGGTACGCTTGCGGGCGAGGAACTCGTCGATCTGCGCGACGCGCTGGGTGAGCTGCTGGCCCCGGCTTTCGCCCAAGTCGATATGCCCCAGCTCGATGAGCTGCTGGATCTGGTCGACCGTCGCGTATTTGGTGACGGCAACCATCACCACGTCGTCAGCGTTTCGGCCCGACCGCACCGCAGCTTCACCGACCCGATCGGTGACGACTCGGTACGCCTCTCGCAGTTGCGACGGGCTCATGGTGTTCTCCGTAGACATGCGAAAAGGGTAGGCCGGATAGGCGGGGGATGCAAGGAACGCACTGTTGAGTCAGGCACTCACGGATCAAAACCGTGGGCTTCGGGGATCAGTCTTCCGTAGTTGCTTTTTTCTCGGGGGTTACCTTGACCTTCGCGAGTTTGCGGGAGACGAGCAGGTGGTAGCCGACGAGCACCGCCAGGACGAGCCCGAGGAAGACAAAGCCGTAGGTCTTGCCTTTGCTGATGGCGTCGCGGGCGTACTCGATCTCGTTGTGGAAGTAGTAGGCGAGCAGGACGACCCACGGGACACTGAGCAGCGCGGCTGACCCGTCGCAGAGGAGGAATCGGCCAAAGGACATTTTGAACGTCCCGGCGGTGAAGAACGCGGGGGTGCGGACGCCGGGCAGGAAACGGGCGAAGAAGACGAATTTGGCGCCGTGTCGGGTGAACAGGACCCGCGCACGCGCGAGGTTTCGGCCGCCGACGATGCGTTTCATGAGCCAGTGGCGGTGGAGCGACCGGCCCCATCGTTTACCTGCGATAAAGATGAGGGTGTCGGCGCCGACGATGGCGATCATGCAGCCGGGGATCATGACCCCGAGGTGTGGGTGGCCCGAGGTCTGCCCGCAGAGGTAGCCGCCGATCATGAGCGGGATATCTTCGGGCATCGGCAGCCCAAACCCGGCGAGCAGCAGCACGCCAAAAATCACCAGGTAGGGGGCCTCGGCGGCGTATTGGTTGAGCCACTGTTCGATCACCCGGACAGGGTAGCGGGGATCACGCGTCTGCGTTCCGCGCGAAATCGAGGGCTTGTACTTTTGTTTTGACTCGGCCTTCGAGTTGTGCGTCGTAGGTGCGGTCGAGGAGGGTTTTGAAACGCGGCCCTGGCGTGAGGCCCTGCGCGATGAGGTCTTCGCCCGTGACGAGCGGGGTGGGGGCGAGGCCGATACCGTCGTTGCTCAGTTCGGCCAGGTCGGCCTTGATGGTTTCGATCAGCGAGGCTGCTTCTTGCTCGGCCTCCCACTTGAGCATCGCCTGCGACCAACATGGGGCGCTTGCGGTGCGTTTGCGTCTTGCCTTGCTGCGGCCATCCCACTCGGGCATCGCGCGGGTGAGTTCCTCCACGTCTCGGAGGGTTCGGAGTTCATCGTTCGAGAGCATGAGCGATCGCCGGAGCGCTTTGGCGGGGAGGGTCGGCTTGCGTCCGCTCATCCAGACCGACAGCCGGGTCGCGTAGCAGGCTTGGCTGTCGAGGCGTTCGAGCGGTTGGGTGTCGAGATGCTCGGCTTGGCCGTGGAAGATCGCGGCGTCGAGGCCTAGGCCGGTGAGTTGTTGCACAGCCAACGCGGGGTTGGCGCCCATCAGCATGCGTTGGACTTCTTCGCCGATGCGTTCGCGGGCGATCTGGTCGAGTTTCGGGGCGTGCTCCTGGATCGCCCGGGCGGTCACGGGTTCGATGGTGAAGCCGAAGCGCGCCGCGAAGCGGACAGCCCGGAGCATGCGCAGGTAGTCCTCGGCGAATCGTGCGCTGGGTTCGCCGATCGCGCGGATGACGCCCGCCTTGAGGTCGGCTTGCCCGCCGACGTAGTCGATGATCGTGTCTTCGCCCTCATCCTCGTTTCGTGGGTCGGCGAAGAGGCCGTTGATGGTGAAGTCGCGGCGCTGGGCGTCTTCCTCGGCGGTGGTGAAGCGGACGTCGTCAGGGCGTCTGCCGTCGGCGTAGTTGCCGTCGGCGCGGAAAGTGGCGACTTCGATGGTGTGCCTGCCCCTGCCGTGCTTGCGGATATAGACGAGGACGACGCCGAAGGCCGCGCCGACGGCGGCGGTATAGGGGAAAAGCTGTTGGACGGTGTCGGGTGTGGCGTCGGTCGCGACGTCGTAGTCCTTGGGGTCGAGCCCGAGCAGGGCGTCGCGCACGCAGCCGCCGGCGAGGTAGGCGGTGTGGCCGGCCGACCGCAGGGTGCGGATGACCGCGAGGGCGGCCTGTCTCGGGCTGTCGCAGGGCGTTCGCATCGCGCAAGTGTACTGTCCGCGAGGGGTGGGGCGGTTGGTTTGGTGGCGGGTCGGCAGGTTCCCACGCGTATCGTGGCCTATGCTCGGTGTGGAGGCCGCGGCGAGTTTTCAACAGGGTTGTTCGGGGGTGGGGCGCGGGTTAGACTTCTTTCTTACGCCGATTCAGCCGGAGTGACGGAGCATGAGGGCAACCACGGCGCACTGCGTTGCGATGATCGGGATGTTGCTGCTGTTGGCGGGCTGTCAGAAGAGCCCGTTCGCGCAGGACTTGCCGCGTACGCCCTACGAGCGGTATCAGCTACTCCGTGGGGACGCGCCGCCGGCCTACGAGTTAGACACGTTCGGCAACCGCAGGCCCGCGTTGCGTGCCCGGCTGGTGCCCGATGAACGCCGCTAGCGGGCATGGATGCCTCGGCGAGTGTTGATGAGATTCGTATTATCGCCACCCCCGGCGCGAACTTTGATCGAAGAACAGGGCACCGGCCGATGAGAACAGTACCCACAAGACGCACGACGGCTGGCAAGCGTAAGCCCGCCTTCGGTCTGGTGGGCGCAACTCTTGGCGGGAAGCGGCGCGTGCCTGATAAACGAACATTCCGTGTCCTCACCGCATTGATCGTCGGCATGACCGCGATCAGCGCGGTGCTGATGGTTCTCGACCCCGGTCCGGTGCACAACGGGATGAGCATCCCGCTGTCGGCGTTGGAGCTCGACGACCCGGTCTCCATCGACGAGGCCTTGTTCTCGACCAAGAAGCCCTTGAGCGGCGACTGGCAGTACATCATTATCCATGACAGCCGGGGCCAGGCCGGGTCGGTCGCCGACTTGGAGCGGTTCTGGAACCAGTATTACCAGAATCAGGGGCTTTCTCCCCGCGGCGCGGGCTACCACTTCGTGGTGAATGACGCGGCGGGTAAGTCGGATGGTGAGATTGAAGTCTGCCAGCGGTGGCAGGAGCAATACCCGGGCGGGTACATCGATGCCGAGGGCGATGACCACTGGAACCGGATCGCGATCGGCGTCTGCGTGATGGGCGATGCGGATTTGCGGGGCTTCAGCGATGATCAGATGGCCTCGCTGACGGGCCTGGTCCGGGAGCTGCAGCGGAAATTCAGCATCCCCCGCGAGCGTGTCATTGTCCAGGTCGGCCAGTCCGCCGATCCTGCGGCGTACTTCCCCGAGGCCCAGTTTCGGC
>JBCCWH010000068.1:0-18337 GCA_039193915.1 Planctomycetota bacterium | reverse complement strand
GTTCCGCCAAGTAACCGCCTTCGAGCGGAAACCCATCGTTTGCCGCAGACTCAAGCAGCTTGGCTCGCTCGGCACGTAGTTGCTCGCGGCGCTGTTTGACGTGCTTGCGTGCGTCTTGCGATGCCTTGTCGCGTTTGCCTTTGAGGGCTGACTCACGCGTTTCGATTTCGCTTAACTGTGTTTCGAGCGCCGCAATCGATGGGTCGAGTGCCTCGAAACAACGCTCGAGAAGCAGCGCACCGAGACCCCGCTGACCCGCTACGAGCGGCACGAAATCCTGCACAAGGTCCGCGAGCTGGTGATCCAGCACGAGGACGAGTTCGCGCACATGATCCGCAGCGAGACCGGGCTGTGCATGAAGGAGACCTGCTACGAGGCGGGCCGTGCCAAGGACGTGTTCCAGTTCGCCGCGATGGAAGCGCTCAAGGACGACGGGGAGATCTTTAGCTGCGACATCTCGCCTCAGGGCAAGGCCCGCAAGATCTTCACGTTCCGCAAGCCGCTGTCGGTCGCCTTTGCGATCACGCCGTTCAACCACCCGCTGAATCAGGTCGCGCACAAGATCGCCCCGGCCGTCGCCGCGGGTGTGCCCATGCTGCTCAAGCCCAGCGAGAAGACCCCGCTCTCGGCCATCCGCCTGTGCGAACTCTTCTACGAGGCCGGCCTGCCCGAGTGGATGCTCAGCGTCTTCGTCGGCGGGATCGACGATGTCGTCGAGCCGCTCATCAAAGACGAGCGCATCCCGCTGGTCACCTTCACCGGCGGCACGGCCGTGGGCAAGCACATCTCGAACATCGCCGGGTACAAGAAGCTCTGCCTCGAGCTCGGCGGCAACGCCCCGCTGATCATCCTGCCGGACGCCGACATGGACCTGGCCGTGAAGCTCGCCTGCGAAGGCAACTTCCGAAACTCCGGCCAGCGGTGCACGGCTGTGAAGCGCACCCTCGTCCACAAGGACATCTACGAGGACTTCCTCACCCGCTTTGTCGATCTCGCTAAGACCTACACCTGCGGCGACCCGGCGGATGACGCCACCGTCGTCGGCACGGTCATCGACGAAGCCGCGGCAACCGTCCTCGAAAACCGCGTGAAGCAGGCCGTTGCCGACGGCGCGAAGATCCTGCTCGGCGGCAACCGCAACGGCGCCCAGATCGAGCCGACGATCCTCCGCGACGTCCCACGCGACACCGAGATGGTCGCGACCGAGTCCTTCGGCCCGCTCGCGCCGGTCATCAAGGTCGACGACCTCGATGACGCGATTGCCTACGCCAACGCCAGCGACTTCGGCCTGTCCTCGGGCGTCGTCACCAACGACATGGCCGCCGCGATCCGCTGCGTCAAGGAGATCAACTCCGGCACCACCAACATCAACCAGGTCCCCGGCTACCGCATCGAGTGCTCGCCCTTCGGCGGGATCAAGGACTCGGGGCTGGGCATCAAGGAAGGCGTCATCGAGGCCATGAAGTTCATGACCACGATCAAGACCTTCTCGATGCCCTGGTAAACAATCTCTTTCGTCAGCCCTCGTGCGTTGCCGCGAAAAACTCGCCCCATAGCCGCGTCGCTACGCGACGCCGGAGCAGCACCTGAAACCTGGTATTGACACGCCAAACCGGCACCGCGTAGCGGTGCGGCTAAAAACCAACCCGCACGTTTAGCGTGGCGCAGCGTCCGACGATCCATCCAAGCAAACTAACAAACCCACAAGGAAAAGAACCATGGCCCCCAAGCCCCTCGAATCGCACGACCCCAACTTCCCCAGCTCCTCTGACCCCAAACTGTTCACGCCCGGCCCGCTGACGACCTCGGCCGCAGTCAAGCAGGCCATGGGCCACGACATCGGCGCGTGGGACGCGCCCCTCATCGCCATGGTCAAAGAGATCCGCGACGGCCTGCTCAAGGCCGCCGAGGTCTCCCGCGAGACCGGCTGGGATGTCACCCTCCAGCCCGGCTCGGGCACCTTCGGCGTCGAGAGCATGATCGGCTCGCTCACGCCCACCGGCGGCAAGCTCCTGCTCATCGCCAACGGGGCCTACGGCGAACGCCTCATCAAGATCGCCCAGATGCTCAAGATCGACGTCGTCGAGCTCCGCTTCGCCGAGAACGAACCCGCCCAGGCCGACGTCGTCGCCAAGACCCTGGCCGAGAACCCCGACGTCACCGGCGTGGGCATCATCCACTGCGAGACCACCACCGGCATGGAGAACGACATCGCTGCGGTGGGCAAGGTCGTCAAGGCGGCCGGCAAGACCTACTTTGTCGACGCGATGAGCAGCTTCGGCGCGATGCCCATCGACTTTGACGGCATCGGGATCGACGTCCTCGTCAGCAGCGCCAACAAGTGCATGGAAGGCGTCCCCGGCTTCTCCTTCATCTTCGCCAAGACCGCGCTGCTCGAGCAGGCCCGCGACGAGAAGTGGGCACGCAGCCACTCCCTCGACCTCGCCGACCAGTGGCAGGGCCAGCAGACCCACGGCCGGTTCCGCTTTACCCCGCCCAACCAGGTCCTGCTCGCCTTCCGCCAGGCCGTCCGCGAGTTCTTCGCCGAGGGCGGCGTCCCCGCCCGTGAGGCCCGCTACAAAGAGAACTACCAGACCCTGGTCGACGGCATGGCCGCGTTCGGCTTCGGCGAGTTCCTCGAACGCGACAAGCAGAGCCACATCATCACGACCTTCCTCTGCCCGGCCGACGAGAAGTACGACTTCATGACCTTCTACGACAAGCTCTCGGACCGCGGGTTCGTGATCTACCCCGGCAAGGTCACCGGGTCGGACTGCTTCCGCATCGGCAACATCGGCCGACTCTACAAGCGCGACATCCAGGGCCTGCTCCTGGCGATCGGCGAAGTCATCAAGGAGATGGGCTTCGACACCACCCCCGCCCCGCGTACGCAGCCCCAGCCCGTCGCGGGCTAAAGGCCCGTACACACAATCTGCTGGCTCGCCGAGCCGCGGCCGTCAGGGAGCAGCTTTCGACTTAGCAACCATCGCTAGGTCCGCTCCTGAATGGGCGTGGTTCGGCGAGCTTTCTTCTGCGCCGATTCCGCTTGGGCAGGGGCTTGGCTCGGGCGATGCCGGTGATTACGCGGTGCTTGGACGCGGCGGCCCCCGACGCGGGGAGATGCAGCCCAACGCCGTCACGCGACGACCGCGGGCAAGTGCTCGCGCAGGTACTTCCCGGTGTAGCTTGCTTCACACTCCGCGACCGCTTCGGGTGTGCCCGCTGTCACGATCGTGCCGCCGCGGTCGCCGCCTTCGGGGCCCAGGTCGATCAGCCAGTCGCTGCACTTGATCACATCCATGTTGTGCTCGATCAGTACCACCGTGTTGCCCTGGTCGGCCAAGCGATCCAAGACACTCACCAGCTTCTTCACATCCGCGAAGTGCAGGCCCGTCGTCGGCTCGTCGAGCACGTACAGCGTGTGGCCTGTGCTGCGCTTGCCCAACTCCGTCGCGAGTTTCACCCGCTGGGCCTCGCCCCCGGAAAGGGTCGTGCTGGCCTGGCCGAGCTGGACGTAGGACAGGCCGACGTCGTTGAGCGCGGTGAGCAGGCGCTTGACATCGCTGAAGCTGTCGAAGAAGCCCAGCGCCTCCTCGATCGTCATGTCCAGCACATCGGCGATGGTCTTGCCGCGATACGTGATCTCCAAGGTCTCGCGGTTGTAGCGCTTGCCCTTGCAGACGTCGCACTCGACGAACACATCCGGGAGGAAGTGCATCTCGATCTTCTTGACGCCCTGGCCCTGGCAGGACTCGCACCGCCCCCCCTTGACGTTGAAGCTGAACCGGCCGGGCTTGTACCCCCGGATCTTCGACTCCTTGGTTTTCGTAAACAAGTCGCGTATCAGGTCGAAGACGCCGGTGTAGGTGGCGGGGTTGCTGCGTGGCGTTCGGCCGATGGGCGACTGGTCGACCTCGATGATGCGGTCGATGTTGGCCCAGCCGGTGAGTTTGTCGTGCAGGCCGGGCTTGACCTTTGAGCCTAGCAGCTTCTTCTTGGTGGCCTTGAGCAGGACCTGGTTGACCAGCGTGGACTTGCCGCTGCCCGAGACGCCGGTGACGGTAACGATCCCGCCGAGGGGGAAGTCGACGTCGATGCCCTTGAGGTTGTTGTGGCGTGCGCCGAGCACGGCCAGGGGCTTGTCATGGTCGAGCTTGCGTCGCTGCTCTGGGACGTGGACTTCTTCGTCGCCACGGAGGTACTTGGCGGTCAGGGAGTTGCGGTCGAGTTTGACATCGTTGAGCGGGCCGTGCGCGACGACAGTGCCGCCGTGGCGTCCCGGCCCCGGGCCGATGTCGATGAGCCAGTCGCTGGCGTTGATGGTGTCTTCGTCGTGCTCGACGACGAGGACGGTGTTGCCGATGTCGGTGAGGTGTCGGAGGGTCTTGATGAGGCGTTCGTTGTCACGCTGGTGCAGGCCGATAGTGGGCTCGTCGAGGACATAGCAGCAGCCGACGAGCCCCGAGCCGACCTGCGTCGCGAGGCGGATGCGCTGCGACTCCCCGCCGGAGAGCGATCCGGTGTTGCGCGAGAGGTTGAGGTAGCCCAGCCCGACGGAGAGCATAAAGCCCAGGCGGGCCTTGATCTCCTTGAGGATGGGCTCGGCGATCTGCGTGCCTTCTTTGTTGAGCTTCAGACGATCGAAGAAGTCCGCGGCGTCTTCGATGGTCATCGCGGTGACGTCGGCGATGTTGTACCGCTGCACCGGCATCGTTTTCTTCTTCGTTCGCTTACTTCCGGGGGCTTCGAGGAACACATTCAGTGCCGCCGGTCGCAGCCGGGCCTTGCCGCACGTCTCGCAGGGCGACTCGCTGAGATAGGTCGAGAGGAACTGCTTGGCCCAGTCGCTGTCGGTGGTCTCGAACCGGCGCTGCAGGTTGGGGATGACGCCTTCGAAGCTCTTGCCGAACTGCTTCTCGTCGCGTTCGTTGGTGCCCTCGAGCACGATGCGCTGCAGGCGTTTGGTCAGCTTCTTGAACGGCACGTCCTTGTCGATATCGAAATTCCTGCACAGTTTGCGGATCATCCGGCTGTAGAAGACGTTCATCCGCTTGCTGCCCTTCTGCCGCCAGGCCGCGATCGCGCCGTCGCTGATCGAGAGCGAGCCGTCGGGCACGACGAGGTCCGGGTCGAACTCGAACACGGTGCCCAGCCCCGCGCAGGTCGGGCAGGCCCCATAGGGCGAGTTGAAGGAGAACAGCCGGGGCTCGAGGTCTTCGAGCGAGCACTCGGGGTGGACGGTGCAGGCGTAGTTCTCGCTGAAGAGCGCGTCGGACCAGGTGGAGGTTGGGGATTGGGAGTTGGGGGTTGGGGGCTGGGAGCTGATGATGACCAGGCCATCGGCGAGCTTGAGCGACAACTCGACCGCATCGGCGACGCGCTGGCGCAGCGGGTCGATGTCGCCGTCTTGCTCGGACGAGCCCCCAGACCCGGCACCCGAATCCCGAACCACGATGCGGTCGACGACGGCCTCGATGCTGTGCTTCTGGTAGCGGGCCTTCTGCGTCGTGAACGGCGTGCCGGCTTTGCTCTCCGTGATCTCGCGGAGGTCCATGATCTCGCCATCGACGCGGGCGCGGACGAAGCCCTGGCGGAGCATGCCTTCGAAGACCTCCTTGTGGTGGCCTTTTTTCCCGCGGATGACCGGGGCGAGGACCATCAGCCGGGTGCCCTCAGCCAGGTCCATCACGTGGTCGATGATCATCGTCGCGGACTGCGACTCGATGGGTAGGCCACAGGTCTTCTGGGTCTTCGGGTCGGTGTGCCAGCATCTTGGCTGCCCTGCCCGTGCGAAGAGTAGCCGGAGGTAGTCGTAGATCTCCGTCGTCGTCGCGACGGTCGAGCGGGGGTTGTGCGACACGCCGCGCTGCTCGATGGCGATCGTCGGGGGCAGGCCTTCGATCGATTCGACGTCGGGCTTCTGCATCTGGTCGAGGAACTGCCGGGCGTATGCGCTCAGCGACTCCATGTACTTGCGCTGGCCCTCGGCGTAGATCGTGTCGAACGCGAGGGTGGACTTGCCCGAGCCCGAGAGCCCGGTGATGACGACCAACTGATCGCGGGGGATGTCGAGGTCGATGCCCTTGAGGTTGTGCTCGCGGGCGCCGCGGATGGAGATTTCGGTGAGTGCCATAAGTCGAGATTGTAGGCGTTCTGTTCGGGCTTGGACTGGTTGCGTAAGCAACCCGTCCGGACGATTCTCTGGAGGTTTTTCTTGTTGACGGACCGCTGAACGCCGATACAGTGGTTGCACGCTCGCGGATGTTCCGTGGGCACCGACGCCCCCAGCAAAAGGAGACAACGATGCATGTCCATGCCCCCATTCTGAACGTTGTCCCGGCGGGTGTCTCTGTGCGCCCGGGCCGCTGAGCCCTACCCCACTCAATCGGTAGCAGCGTCGGCCGCCGTCCGCCGGGTTCAAATCCCCTTGAACCCCGTTAGGCGACCTATCCCATGCGCGACGACGCAACCACACTCTTCAACGAAGACGACTCGCACGATTCACACGACACCACCTACACCGGCACCCGCAACGAGCAGGCCTGGATCGAAGAATCCCTCGGTGAGTTCTTCGACGACCGCCTCATCACCGACATCCTCTACAAGGTCAAAGGCGGCAAAGAGGCCAACGTCTACTGCTGCCGATGCCACCCCGACAGCGGACGCGACCTGCTGGCGGCGAAGGTCTACCGGCCAAGCCAGTTCCGCGCCATGAAGAACGACGGGCTCTACCGGCTTGGACGGGACGAGGTCACTGGCGAGGGCAAGGTCATCCGCGACAACCGCGCTCGACGCGCGATGGCCAAGCGCACGAAGATCGGGCAGGCCATGCGATCGATGTCGTGGATCCACCACGAGTACGGCGCACTCAAACAGCTCTACGACGCGGGCTGCGATGTGCCCGAGCCCGTCGCGATCAACGAGCGGGCGATCATGATGGACTACATCGGCGACGAAACGCGCGCGGCACCGACGCTGCACGAAATCGGGCTCGACGTCAGCGAAGCGGTCCGCATCTACAAACGTATCGAAGACAACCTCGAGGTGATGCTCTCCTACGGCCGCATCCACGGCGACCTCTCGGCGTACAACATCCTCTACGACGACGGCGAGCCCGTCATCATCGACCTGCCCCAGACGGTGGACCCACTGAAACACCCCGATGCGTTTGCGCTTCTACAGCGGGATGTGGACCGGGTGTGCTCATACTTCCGCAAGCAGGGGGTGGACTGTGATGGTGGAGATCTGATGGCGCGGCTGTGGCGGTATGCGATACCGGGATGAGTGTTTGTTTCGACTCACTCCGCGCTTGGACTGGTTGCTTAAGCAACCAGTCCGGGCGGGTGTGTGGTTGAGGTTTGCTTGATCCATAGGGGCTCTGGGCTTAGAGTCCGTGTCATGGAAGAACTGCTGACGACCCAGGCCCTGCTCGCTTTCCTGACGCTGACGGCGCTGGAGGTCGTGCTGGGCGTCGATAACCTCGTCTTTATCTCGATCCTCTCGGGCAAGCTGCCCGAGGAGAAACGCCCGCTCGCGCAGCGTACCGGGCTGCTCATGGCTGCGGCGGGTCGGCTGATCCTGCTGTTCATGATCGCGTGGGTCGTCTCGCTCGATCAGGCCAAGCTCTTTACGGCATTCGGCCGAGACATCTCGGTCAAGGACCTGATCCTCATCCTCGGCGGTGTGTTCCTGATCGGCAAGGCGACGTGGGAGATCCACCACAAGATCGAGGCCGCGATGGCGCACGGCACGCCGGAGGCAGACAAGCCCAAGGGCAAAGTCACGTTCGGCGCAGTGATCGCGCAGATCGTCATGCTCGACCTGGTCTTCTCGATCGACTCGGTGCTGACGGCGGTCGGGATGGTAAACCCCAACGACTACCACAGCGCGGCCGTGCCGTTTACGGGCGTGCCCTGGCCGCCGCTGGTCATCATGAGCTCGGCGATCATCGTCGCGATCGCGGTGATGCTCGGCTTCGCGGGGCCGCTGTCACGCTTCATAGAGCGGCACCCGACATTCAAGATGCTGGCGCTGGCGTTCCTGCTCTTGATCGGCGTCGTGCTCGTGGCCGAGGGCTTGCACCAGCACATCCCGCGCGGCTACATCTACTTCGCGATGGGCTTCTCGCTGCTGGTCGAGCTGCTCAACCTGAAGATCATCGCGGCGAAGGTGAAGCGCGCCAAGGCACGGCAGCAGCCTTAGGCGCTTTGCCCGATCGTTAGAGACGAAAGGACTACAAGAGAAGCCCACGCTCATTGAGCGTGGGCTTCGGTGGCGTTCTCATTGTGCTGATGAGCTGATAGCCCTACAGCGTCGCCGACGTGTACGGCAGCAGGCCCATGTAGCGGGCGCGCTTGATGGCCTGGGCGGCGACGCGCTGCTCGCGGGCGGTGAGGCCGGTCTTCTTACGGCCCTGGATCTTGCCGTTGGGCGTGAGGAAGCGGCGGAGGTCTTCGGCCTCCTTGTAGTCGCAGTAGAGCGTGCCGTTGCTGGAACGGACGACGACTTTTTTGTTGCTGGTGGGGCCGAAGCCGGTGAACTGTGCCATGTCGGGGTCTCCGTCGTGGGTTGTAGAGCCCGGCGTGTCCCGGCCACATGGCGGGTCGCTGGGCGACGGTGCGAGCCCAATAGTGTAGCGGAGGCCGTGGCCGCGTGCCAGCGGAGCGGGTCGGCTGGGCCGGCGGGTCGGTCGGCGCAGCCAGGGGGCGAAAACCGACACGATCTAGTGGTATCGTACACATACGCCGCCGCCTAACGAGACCGCCTTTGCCTTGCGATCCATGCCAGCCCCGCCCTGCCGCCCGCACCGGGCCCGACGTCTCCCGTCGGTCGGTCCTGCGCGGCATCGGGGCCGGGAGCGCGGGCCTCGCGCTGGGGGCCGCCGCTCCGCTGCTCACCACCGGCTGCACCGAGCGGGCCGACCGCTACACCCCCGACGGCCGGCTGATCCTCAGCTATTGGGAGAAATGGACCGGCTCGGAGGGCGACGCGGCACAGGCACTGGTCGATGCCTACAACGCCTCACAAGACGAGGTCTTCGTCCAGCGCACGACCATCAGCGACATGCAGAACAAGCTCATGCTCGCCACAGCCGGGGGCAACCCGCCGGACATCGCGGGCACCTGGAGCTGGGTCGTCATCCCCTACGCCGAGAAAAACGCGCTCACCCCGCTCGACGGTTACATGCGCGACCTGGGCGTTGAGCGCGACGACTTCATCCCTGTCTACTGGGACATGTGTACCCACCGTGATTTCCTCTGGGCGATGCCGAGCACCCCCGCGTCGCTCGCGTTGCACTACAACCGCGACCTGATCGCCGCCGCCCACGCCCACGCCCCCGACTACTTCGATCGGCACAATCTTTCCGCCCACGCCCCACCGCCGGATATCGCCCGCTTCGAGAAACTCAACGAGGCGCTCACCATCGTGGAGATCAAGCGTGACGGCAAGGCACAGCAGGTCCGCTACACCGACCTGACCGACGCCGAGAAGGCCAAGCCCGACGACAGCTTCTCCATCGTTGCGCTTGGCCATTCGCCCTATGAGCCGGACTGGTACATCCCGATGTACTGGCTCTTCTTCGGCGGCGATGTGTGGGACGGCGAAAGCAAAGTCACACCCGACGACCCCGGGCTGATCGCCTGGCTCCGGTGGATCGAGAGCTACCCCAAGCGCTTCGGGCCCAACAACCTGCAGCGCTTCTCCTCGGGGCTGGGGCAGTTTGGGACGGCGCAGAACCCATTCATGACCCAGCTCGTCGCGATGCAGCTCCAGGGGCCTTGGAACTACACCTTCATCAACACCTACGCGCCGCACCTGCGGTGGGACGTGCAGGCGTTCCCGGCCCTCGACCCGGTCGCGCTGCCCAACCCGACATTGACCGAGTGCGATGTGCTCGTGATCCCCAACGGCGCAAAGCACCCGCGCGAGGCCGCCCGTTTCATCGCCTTCGCGTCCAGCCAGCAGGGCCAGGAGACCCTCAACCTCGGCCAGCGCAAGTTCTCCACGCGCCTGGAAACCTCGGACGCCTTCTTCCGCGACCACCCCAACCCGCACATCGAGACCTTCGTCGAGCTCTCGCGTAGCGAAAGCGCCGCCACCACCCCGGCGATGGGGATCTGGAAGCAGTACGACGAAGAACTGCGTCAGGCGTGCTCCAGTGTCTTCAAGCTCACCAAGACGCCCGAGGATGCGCTCGCCGAGGCCTGCGCCCGCGCCCAGTGGAAGCTCGACCGTGAACGCAAACGCTGGGACCGGGTCGGCGAAGCACGCCTCGAAGAATGGGAGCGAGCCGTCCGATGATGCGTATGCCCCGCAAAGAGACGCTCACCGCGCTGATGTTCATCAGCCCCTGGCTGATCGGGCTTGCGGTCTTCACGCTCTACCCGCTGGCGGCGTCGCTCTACTATTCGTTCACCGACTTCGACGTGCTCTCCAAGCCGGTCTGGATCGGTGGCGGCAACTACGCGGATATGGCCCGCGACTCGGTGTTCTGGCAGTCGCTCTACAACACCCTCTTCTACGCCGCGTTCGCGATCCCCCTCGGGCTCATCCTCTCGCTCCTCGTGGCGGTGCTGCTCAACCAGGCGGCGAAGGGGCAGTCGGTCTTCCGCACGCTGTTCTTCCTGCCCTCGATCGTCCCCCTCGTCGCGGTGTCGATGATCTGGATGTTTGTGTTCAACGGCGACTTCGGCCTGCTCAACTACCTGCTCACCCCGGTGTTCGATGCGGTCAACGGGGTGCTCGGCACCGAGTACCAGCCGCCCAACTGGCTTGTTGCGTCGCACCTCACCAAGCCCACGCTGATCCTCGCCGGGCTCTGGCAGATCGGGGGGACCGTCATCATCTTCCTAGCGTCGTTGCAGGACGTGCCCCGCTCGCTCTACGAGTCGGCCGAGCTCGACGGCGCAAACCCGGCCCATCGGCTCTGGCATATCACCGTCCCGATCATCTCGCCGGTGATCTACTTCAACCTCATCATCGGCATCATCAACGCGATGCAGATCTTCGTCACGCCCTTCATCCTGATGCCCGACGGCGGGACCGACCGCTCGGCGCTGATGTACACCGTCTACCTCTACGACAACGCCTTCCGCTTTAACCAGATGGGCTATGCCAGCGCGATGGCGTGGGTGATGTTTTTGATCATCGTTGTGCTCACGTGGGGCGCGACCCGGCTGTCGCGCAAACACATCTACTATGCGGGGGCCTGAGTAAACCATGCAACGCAAGCACCTGCTGATGCGGATCGTGACCTACACCCTGCTCCTGATCGGAGCCGGGGTGTTCGCGATGCCGCTGATCTGGATGGTGCTGACCGCGCTCAAGCCGGTGGACCAGGCGATGGCGAACCCGCCGACGTTTGTGCCGCTTCGGTGGTACACCGAACTGGACGGCCAACGGCTCCAGGTCGGCGTCATCGACCTGCCGGAAGCCCCGGCAGACGACACGCCGGTCCCGGTGCAGATGGTCTCGCAGTGGCGACTGGACGTTGCGGGGGAGAGCGTGCCGGTCGCGTTGGTCACCGGCAGCGACCCGCTTCCGGGGGTGCCGGCTGTGGACGAGGTCGAGGTGAAGCTGAGCTATCACCGCCGGGCCACACTCGACGCGGCGGCGATCGACGCGATGGCGATCAACGACCGCAACAAGGAGCTCGCCCGCGGCTGGCTCATGGGGCGGGACCTGCCCGTGCGCGTGGTCGAGGCCGATAGTGTGGACCCGCCGCCTGCAGGCTGGGTGCTTGCGGCGTTCTACAAAGACGACGGCACGTTCCTCTGGCGTGTGCCCGTGCCCGAGCCGCTCTTGCGTAAGGTCTACAACACGGATGCCGACCGTGTAGGCGCGTCGTACAGCGAGACCGAGCTGCGCACCGTGGCCCGCAGCGAACTGCTGCAGGTCTTCCACCCCTGGGATGAGCACGAACGCATCCCGTTCGAGGAGCTTGAGTCCGTCACCCTGCCCTTCAGCGCGCTCGACAGCACGGTCGCGCCGCGCTTCGAAAACTTCGGCCGCTCCATCGACGAGATGGAGATGTTCAATACCTACCTTTTCAATACGCTGTTCCTGTGCCTGCTCACGGTGGTCGGCACGGTGATCTCCAGCGCGATGGTGGCCTACGGCTTCTCGCGACTCGATTGGCCGGGCCGAGACAAGCTCTTCGGCGTTGTCCTCGCGACGATGATGATCCCCTTCCCCGTGCTGATGGTGCCGATGTACGCGCTCTTCCGCGAGATGGGGTGGATCGGCTCGCTCAAGCCGTTGTGGGTGCCGTTCTTTTTTGCCGGGGCGTTCAATGTGTTCCTGCTTCGCCAGTTCTTCATGACGATCCCGCGTGACATCACCGAGGCCGCGCGGATCGACGGGTGCAGCGAGCTTCGTATCTTCCTACAGATCATCCTCCCGCTCGCCAAGCCCGCGCTGATGGTCGTCGCGCTGTTCCAGTTCATGGCCACGTGGAACGACTTCCTGGGCCCGCAGATCTACCTCGCCGACCAGGAAGACTTCACCCTCGCGCTCGGGCTGCTCCGTTTCCAGAGCCAGCACGGCGGCACGCCTTGGCACCTCATCATGGCCGCGAGCACGCTCGTGGTGATGCCGGTGATCGTGCTGTTCTTCGTCACCCAACGCACGTTCATCGAGGGCATCTCGATGACTGGGAGCAAGGGGTAGGGGAAGAAGTCAGTAGTGAGGAAGCTGAAAACTGTAGGTTGAGATCAGCAAGCCCACGGCTTTGCGCAGCAACACCGTGGGATACGTTAATGCGCCACCCCCATCCCGCAGCGTTGCTTCGCAAAGCTGCGGGCTTGTGATTGACATCCCTACACGATCCCGATCGGCGCGACATCGGTTTCACTGATGAGCCAATCCACCTTTACGCCGCCCTGCTCGACGATCGCGTCCCGGTAGTTCTTCAGGAACGGCCGCTCGGTGTTCGTGTGCCCGGCGAGGATGACGACCTTGCCCTTGTGGTAGAGGTCGAGCACCTGGTGGTGCTGCATCTCGCCGGTGATGTAGGCGTCGGCACCTGGATACTTTTCAAACAGCGAACCGCCCGCACCGACACAGACGGCGATGGTGTCGATCTCGTCGGGCTGATCTTCCTGATACCAGTCGTTTTCGATCTGTTTGATCACGCCGTTTTCAAGACACCCAATCATTTTCTCATGTTTGTAGCCGTAGCCGGGGGGGATCGCGGCCTTAAGTTTTTTGATCCCCAGGTGGCGTTTGAGTCGTCTGACTAAAGTTTGGGCGGAGACAGGCCGCTTGAGTACGTGCACACGCCCGGGTGTCTGCTCCTCCGATTCCGGCTCAACATCCATATGCAACTCAAAAACATCAATCGCGGGCTCTTCATAAGGATGTGCCTCGCGCACCGCCTTGAGAACTTGGCCTAAGTCGTTGTTCGGGCAGATCATCTCGATCCGTGTTTCCTCGACTGTTTCAAGGCGTTCGGGCTCGCCGACTGCGGGGTTGGTCCCAAGCATCCCCCTGAATGTGCCGATGCCATCCGCATTGAACGAGCAGTCCTGGTACCAACCGATACAGCCCGCGCCCGCTTCGGACATCACGCCGCGCAGACGCTTCGCTTCTGTGCGCGGGGCATAAACAACGACCTTGTACTTATACGAACGGTGGTGTTTCGGTATGCCGATCGACCAGCGCACTGCGTGCTTGCCCAACCCCTCACACAGCCAGTCGTTCATCCCCTGCCGCACCGCGTCGAGCGCTGTGTGGGGCGAGTACACCGCGATGCCTTTGCGCACCGCCTCGGCGAGCATCTGCTCCTTCCAGTCGCGGTCGGCCAAGCGCTTGAGCGGGTGGAAGATCGGCGGGTGGTAGGCGACGATGAGCTGGCACTTGTTGGCGACCGCCTCGGCCAGGACGGGCGGGGTCAGGTCGATGCACAGCATCGCCTTGCGGACCGGTTTGCCCGCCCCCGCGAGGTGGAGGCCGACCTGGTCCCAGTCCTCGGCCAGGTGTTCGGGGGCGACCTGACGCAACACCGATAGGACGTTTTCTAGCTTCATGCGGGCAGGATACGCCCCCCGCGGGCATTGTGCAGCCCGGGCCTGGCAGGGGCCGATATCCACCGTAGCCGTGCGTGGGTTTTCTACGCCGCGACAGAGGAGTCGACCCGATGCAGCCAACGCCCTACCCCCGTACCCCCGGCCCGAAGGTGGTCAAGCAAGGCCCGTCGCCCGCCAAGCTGCTCGCGGCGGTGCCCCGTCGGCCGATGAGCCCGGAGCAGCAGCTCGCGGCGGTGAACAAGGTGCAGCAGCAGGCCGACCACCGGATCAAGCTCGGGCAGCAGCTCTTCAAAGCCGCCGAGGCCCGACTCTCGCAGCACCATGACCTGCTCGAGCAGGTCCGTGCCGAGCAGGCCGGGCTCCGCGAGCAGGTGCAGGAGGACGTCGCGAAGTCGCTGCAGAGCTACGACCAGTGGATGGGCCGGATCGACGAAGGGTTTACCAAAGCGATCCAACGGCTGGGCGAGCGGATCGATCAGACCGAGCGTGACCTGGCCGAGTCGCGTAGCCAGATGGAGCAGATGCTTGCGCAGGTCGGCGCGATGATGGAGCAGACCCAGCGGCTCTTGAACGATGCGTTTGGCGAAGAGGTGGAGCCGCGGCAGGAAACCGAAGTCACGACGCGGGTCGGGGTCCAGATTGCACCGCCGCCGCCCGCCAGCGAGCCGATCCAAACCCCGCAGCCCCCTCAAGCGTCTGACTCATCCGGAGACGGCGTGGCCGAGGAAAGCGATATCTTCGGCCAGTTGCTTGATCAGCTCCGTGCTCAGCGTGACGACGACGTCGCGGCATGAGTAAGCCCGGCGGGAAGTTCGGCCCGGTCAAGCGGCAGCACGGGCGTGTCGCGGGGCTTGATGCGCTGCTCGACCGCATCGCGTCGGATTGCCAGCATGTGACCAAGATCGTGCCCGGTCGTTTTGGCCGTAAGCGTGGGAAGACGGCCGCGCGTTTCAAGGTGCAATACGTGACCAACGAGCCCGCGACGGGCTTGAAGTGCATGTACACGAACGCGGGGTCGTGGCAGGAAGTGTTCTTGGTGTGTACAGATGCCGAGAAGGCGCAGGCGTGGGTCGAGGCGAATTGCTGACGCGATGTATGGTCAGCGAAGGATCGCTGCCGCGAAACACGGCATGATCAACATGTACCGGTCGGCTGGTTCCTACGTACAGCGTGCTTGCTTGTGACAGCTTTGCGATGCGTTTGCAATCATCGCGCATTGCGCACGGCTTAGCGCGGGCTGGCGGCGTCCTCGATGCTGCCGCGTTGCCGCCGCCAGCTTTCCTTGAGCGTCGGGTCGAGGACGATGAGGTCTGCGCCCTCGATCAGTGTTTGGGCGAGCTGTTGCATGCGCAGGCGTTCGAGGCGGAGGCGGACCTGCTGGGTGAGTTCGTTGCGTACCGCGTCGATCCCCGGGCCGTTTGCGGGGGTGACCTCTTCAAGCCGGACCACCGCGTAGCTTTGGCCGAGCGTCAAGACCGGGCTGATGCGTTGCGCTTCATCTTGGGTTGCGAGCGTGGGCAGTACGTCTCGCAATGCTGCGGGGTAGGTCGCGTCGGCCGGGCTGATCGGGGAGAGCAGCCCGCCCTGTGCCGCGCTGGGGTCGGTCGATTGCTGGACCGCCAGGTCGATGAAGGACGCGCCGCCTAGCGCGTGTTGCCGGATCCGCTGCGCTGCCTGTGCCGTGTCGCAGAGGATCAGTCGGACGGTATAGCGGGGGCCATAGGCAAGTTGGTAGGCTTGGCGGATCGCGGCTTCGCCGACTGAGATGTCGTTTCGGACGAGCTTGCGCAGGCCGGCATTGCGGCGAAGCAGTGCGGTGTAGCGCAACTCGCCAAGCCCGCGCCGCTCACGCATCGCACGCAGCAGGCGGACGGCCTGGTCTTCATCTTCCGACAGGGTGTCCAGGATCAACTGCTTTTCATAGTCGATGTCGGCCGGGGTGAGCGTGAGGCCCTGCTGGTCAAGGCGCTGGGCAAGGCGTCGGTCGATCAGGACTTCGGACAGGGCGAGCCCACCGTCCATCTCTGCGAGCACGCTGAAGAGTTCGTGCTGGCGAAGGGGCTGGCCGTCGAGGTATGCGACAGGCCGATCGGGCTCGTCAAACGTTGGGGTATTCGTCCCGGGGCTAGGGCTGATTGGGTCAGGCTGGGGCCCGGACTGGCATCCGACGGCGGTTGCTGCGAAGATAAGAAGCAGGAGGAGGTGTATGGTGGGCATGCGCGCACGCTACGCGGCGGCCGTCATGCTGTCAATGCCGCAGGCGGCGCACCTTTGGGAGACTGATGATGGGTGAATCCAATCCGACGCAAGAGAAGCTGGTGCTGTGCCCGTACTGCGGCCATGCCCAGTATGGGGGCGATCGGTGCCAGGACTGTGGCGGGCTGTTCGAGCCGTTGAGCCGACGCGCGACGCAGATCGCGATGGGGCCCTGGTACATCCGGAACAAGTCCAACCCGTTCAAGCCGGGCTGCTGCTACGACATCGTGAAGCGGATGGCGGAGACCGGGAAGATCAAGCCGACGACGGTGATGCGTGGCCCGACGACCAAGCAGTTCTGGTCGATCGCGCGGAACGTGCCGGGCGTTGCGCATCTGGTGGGCTACTGCCAGAGCTGTAATGCGCATGTGAGCCCGAACGAGCCCAAGTGCCCCAAGTGCGATGCGCTGTTTGGTGAGCCACGCGGCCGCAACGAGCTCGGGCTCGCCTACAAGACAGAGCAAGAGGCCCACCGGGCGCAGCGTAAGCTCAATGCCGAGCTCAGCGGCGAGGACCCCGGGCAGACGCCACCGATGGGCGCGGCGGCGGTCGATACGAACATGCCGACCGCGCCGTCGAGCGATCTGCTCGCGGAAATCATGAACATCACCGGCGGGCCGGGCGACTCGGGCGAGTTGGAAGGTATCCCTACGCCATACGCCCCCGTGGAGACCGCTCCGCCTGCAGCGCCCGTCTCTGCTGCGGCAAGTGCGGCGGGGTATAAAGGCGGGGCAGAGCCTGCCGCGGAATCGATGAGTGTTCTTCCCGCGTCGGGTGTCGTGTCGCCGGGGACCTCGGCGTTTGAGGATATCGCGCCGACCGGGCCGATCCCCTCGGCCGGCGGCATCAAGCCGATCGTCTGGGTGTTGGTGGCGCTGAACCTGATCTTCATCAGCATTGTTGTCGTTGTCATCGTGCTGAGCAGGTGACGGATGCGCCAGCCGTCGCTGCCTTGTGGCGCGCCGCACCGAGGCGGCCGTGCAGCCACGACACGGCCCAACGATACCCCGCCACTGCGAAGGCGACCAGTATCGGGGCTAAGGCGTTTCGGAATCGCACGCTGCCATAGAACACGATGGTGACCGCGATCGTGACCGCGATCGGGGTGAGCATCACGCACGCGGCTGCGCGATGCCGACGCCACCAGCACAGGCCGCCAAGCAACACAAACGGCGCGGCAGCCATCCACGACAAGCCTTCGGCCCAGCGCACCGCCCGATTCGTCGTCGCGGGCCACGGCGTGACAAGACGCCTGAGCTTGCTGATCGCCATGCCGGGTAATTCGTGCCGGTGCGACTTGGCGAACGCGATCGCATAGCCAGTCGCGGCGCGGTTGGCGGCGGCTTCGCCCTCTGGGAGTGGCTGGTGTAGCGTGTGCTCCAGGTCGCTGGTGCGGACCCAAAGCCCGCGCCATTCGGGGGTGCTCAGGACGACTTCGTTGTTGCTGCCCCAGAGTGTGTGGCCCACGATGGTGGAGAGCCCCGGGGCGCTCATCACGAGGTGGTTGCGGACGATCCACGGGGCGACGCAGGCGGCGGCGGTCAGGCAGGTGATCAGCGCGGCGACGTGCGCTTGGGGTGCGGTAGCGCGACGCAGCGTTGGCTCGGCGTCCGCATCTTTGCCGGGGCCTGTGCGGCGCAGTAAAGCGATCGTCTTGAGCAGCGCCAGCACGCCCAGGACCAGCGGCACCATCAGCACAAACTGTGGCTTGGTCAGGACCGCGCAGCCCCACGCAGCGCCCGCCATGGCGTGTCGCCAGCGCCAGCCGTGCCGCAGCCCGTGCAATGACATCGCTGTGCCCAGCGCCAGCCAAAACGTGAAAGGCGTCTCCGACACGAAGTGCATGGCGTAGTACGCATGGCCCGGATACAGCGCAAGTACAGCCCCCGAGAGTAGGCCGACGCCTCGGCTGACGCCCAGCGTTCCGATCCAAACACACAGCAGACATGTCGCCGACGACAGCGTGATCAGCCAAAGCCGCCCCGCCGCGTAGGACCGGCCGGCGACGGTGTAGGGCAGCGCCATCGTCCCGCCGCGCCGTCGGCGCGGTCGGG
>JBCCWH010000067.1:0-18773 GCA_039193915.1 Planctomycetota bacterium | reverse complement strand
GCCTCGCCCCCGGGCTGACATCCTGCCGGGGCGTAGGGTGGGTGGGTGGCAGCGGCACCCCCCCAGCGCTGCCCCGCGAGTCGGGGGCAACCCGGGGGGGGGGGGGGGCGGCCCCCCCCCCACCCTACGCCCCGGCAGGATGTCAGCCCGGGGGCGAGGCACCTGCCAGCATGGCACGCAGGGGGCCAATGCGGCCTCTCGCCAGATCTCAAGCGAAATTCGCAAATATTTTGTTTGCAGATATTTACGACTATTCGCGGGCCTGCATCTCTTTCCCGCTCCACTGGCCCCGGCCTTGCACTATCCTCTGCCACGCTAATCCGCAGGCGGCCACCGTGGGTGGTTGGCCTGCTCAGAATCCGTCCCTCTGACCCGACGAACCGGAGCCGAAACGCCCATGCCAGTCAAAGAACTTGCTTTTGAATCGGACGCCCGCGCGAGCCTGCTCGCCGGCGTGGAAAAACTCGCCACCGCCGTGAAGAGCACGCTGGGGCCGCGCGGCCGCAACGCTGTGCTCGATAAGAGCTGGGGCGGCCCGACGGTCACCAAGGACGGCGTCAGCGTCGCCGAGGAGATCGAGCTGGCCGACAATAACGAGAACATGGGCGCCCAGCTCGTGAAAGAGGCCGCGAGCCAGACCTCGGACAAGGCCGGGGACGGCACGACGACCTCGACCGTCCTGGCCGAGGCGATCTTCAAGGAAGGCCTGCGCCAGATCGCGGCCGGCCACGACGCCAACGCGCTGGTCCGTGGGATCAAGCAGGCCGTCGAAGTCGCCGTCAAGGAGATCGACAAGCAGGCCAAGAAGATCGACGGCAAGAAGGACATCCAGAACGTCGCCGCGATCTCCGCCAACAACGACCAGGCCATCGGCAAGATCATGGCCGACGCCATGGAGACCGTCGGCAAGGACGGCGTCATCACCGTCGAAGAAGGCAAGTCGCTCGAAACCTACGTCGATGTCGTCGAAGGCATGCAGTTTGACCGTGGCTACCTCTCGCCCAACTTCATCACGAACCCGGATGAGATGTCGGTCGAGTTGGAGAAGGCCCTGGTCCTCGTCTTCGAAGACAAGGTCGGCAGCATCCAGAAGCTCATCCCGCTGCTGGAGAAGGTGCAGGAGACCAAGCGGCCGCTGCTGATCATCGCGGAAGATGTCGAGGGCGAAGCGCTCGCGACGCTGGTGATGAACAAGCTGCGGGGTGTGCTGAACATCTGTGCCGTCAAGGCCCCGGGCTATGGCGACCGCCGCAAGGCCATGCTCCAGGACATCGCGATCCTGACGGGTGGCGAAGCGGTCATGAAGGACCTGGGTGTCGAGCTCGACGCCGTCGAGCTCTCGCAGCTCGGCATGGCCAAGAAGGTCACGATCACCGCCGACACGACTACGATCATCGAAGGTGCCGGCGAGACCAAGGACATCAAGGGCCGGATCGAGCAGATCCGCCGCGAGATCGATGCGACGACCAGCGACTACGACCGCGAGAAGCTGCAAGAGCGTTTGGCGAAGCTGGCTGGCGGTGTGGCGCAGATCAACGTCGGCGCGGCGTCCGAAGCCGAGCTCAAGGAAAAGAAGGCCCGTGTCGAGGATGCGCTGCACGCCACCCGCGCCGCGGTGCAGGAAGGCATCGTCCCCGGCGGCGGCGTCAGCTTCATCCGCGCTGCGGCAAAAGTCGCCAAGCTCAAGCTGGATGGTGATGCACAGGCCGGTGTCGATGTGATCCGCAAGGCCCTGAGCGTCCCGCTGCAGACCATCGCCGACAACGCCGGGGAGCACGGTAGCGTCGTCGTTGCCAAGGTTGCTGCGGCCAAGGGCAGCAACGGCTTTGACGCCCTCAAGCTCGAGTACGCCGACCTCATCGAACGCGGCATCATCACACCCGCCAAGGTCGACCGCACCGCGCTGCAGAACGCCTCGTCGGTCGCCACCATCCTCCTGACCTGTGACTGCATCATCACCGATGTCCCCGAAGACGAACCCGCCGGCGGTGGTCACGACGACCACGGCATGGGTGGGATGGGCGGCATGGGCGGCGGCATGCCCGGAATGGGTGGCATGGGCGGTATGGGCGGCATGCCCGGCATGATGTAAGAAGCAGTTAGCTGTCAGCGGCTAGCTATTAGCCGGAATCAGAGTAAAACAAACCACACACCCACCTCGCTTACGGAGCGACACCAACATGGCTACCAAGACCAAATCCAAGAAGACCACCAAGACCACGATCACCCCGCTCGACGACCGCGTCCTCGTGCTGCCAGACTCTGCAGAGACGAAGACCGCAAGCGGCCTCTACCTCCCCGAAGGCGCAAAAGAAAAGCCCCAGACCGGCAAGGTCGTCGCCGTCGGCCCCGGCAAGCTCACCGACACCGGCGAGCGCGGCGCCCTCTCGGTCAAGAAGGGCGACACCGTCCTCTTTGGCAAGTACGGCGGCAGCGAGATCGAACTCGACGGCGTCGAGCACAAGATCATGCGCGAGTCCGAACTCCTCGGCGTCATCGAAAAGTAACCCCCGGAAGCAGCCCATGCCCACGGTGTGCCGTCCGCAGCATACCGTGGGATTGCTGACAACCGCTTCCACGACCTAACCCCCAAACACCCTCCCACTGGAGCCATCCCCATGGCACAGAAGCAACTAATGTTCGACGCCGCCGCGCGTCTTGAAATGAAAAAAGGCCTCGACCGCCTCGCCAACGCGGTCCGCGTCACGATGGGGCCGACCGGCCGCAACGTGATCCTCGATAAGTCCTTCGGCGGCCCGACGGTGACCAAGGACGGCGTCTCCGTCGCCAAGGAAGTCGAAGTCTCCGAGCCTTTCGAGAACATGGGCGCGAAGATGGTCGTCGAGGTCGCCAAGAAGACCAACGACAAGGCCGGCGACGGCACGACCACCGCGACCGTCCTCGCCCAGGCGATCTTCGATGAAGGCCTCCGCCACCTCGCGTCGGGCGCGAACCCGATGTCGCTGCAGCGGGGTATCCTCGCCGCCAGCGAAGTCGCCGGCGAAGCGATCGCCGCCTCCGCCACCAAGTGCAAGGGCATCGACGACTACCGCAAGGTCGCGACCGTCTCCGCGAACCACGACGCCGAGATCGGCGACATCATCGCCGAGGCCATCGATAAGGTCGGGGCCGAAGGCGTTGTCGAGGTCGAAGAGGGCAAGTCCTCGCACACCACGCTCGACTACGTCGAGGGCATGGCCTTCGACAAGGGCTACCTCTCGCCATACTTCATGACCGACCCGCAGACCCAGGAATGCGTCCTCGAAGACGCGCTGGTGCTGCTGCACGAGAAGAAGATCAGCAACCTGCCGGACCTGCTGCCGCTGCTGAACAAGGTCGCCATGGCGCAGAAGCCGCTGGTGATCGTGGCCGAGGACGTCGAGTCCGAAGCACTCGCGGCGCTGGTGGTGAACCGTCTACGCGGCGTGCTCAAGGTCGTGGCCGTCAAGGCCCCGGGCTTTGGCGACCGCCGTAAGGCGATGCTCGGCGACATCGCCGCGCTCACCGGCGGGACCTTCATCAGCGAAGACCTCGGGCTATCGCTCGAAGCCGTCGAGCTCGACCAGCTCGGCACCGCCAAGCGTTTCGTGATCGACAAAGACTCGACCACCGTCATCGAGGGCGGCGGCAAGAAGAAGGACATCGCCGGCCGCTGCGACCAGATCCGTCAGCAGATCGCCGCGACGACCAGCGACTACGACCGCGAGAAGCTCCAGGAACGCCTGGCCAAGCTCACCGGCGGCGTCGCGATCATCCGTGTCGGCGCCCACACCGAGACGGCGATGAAGGAACGCAAGGACCGTGTCGACGACGCGCTCCACGCGACCAAGGCCGCCGCGGCCGAGGGCTATGTCCCTGGCGGTGGCGTCAGCTTCATCCGCGCGATCAGTGCTGTCGAAGCGGGCCGTGCCAAAGCCAAGGGCGACGACAAGATCGGCTACGACATCGTCGCTGCGGCGATGGAAGTCCCCCTGCGTCAGATCGTCCAGAACGGCGGCGAGGACGGCTACATCGTCGTTGAAGAAGTCAAGGCCAAGAAAAACAACCAAGGTTACGACGCTTCGACCGGGCAGTACGTCGATATGGTCAAGCAGGGCATCATCGACCCCGCCCTGGTCAGCCGGACCGCGCTGCAGAACGCCGCGTCGGTTGCAGGCTTGATGCTGACGACGAATGTCCTCATCACCGAGCTCAAGGATGACGCCAAGCCCGTCGAAGGCGCGGTGTCCTGATCGAGTTTTCTAAAGCACGGGGGTAGCCGCCCCCGTGCTTTACTTTTTTGACTCACATACGAGATGCCTGTGGCTACCCAGCGCGACTACTACGAGGTCCTCCAGGTCGAGAAGACCGCCAGCGGTGACGTGATCAAACGCGCTTACCGCAAGATGGCGATGCGGTATCACCCGGACCGCAATCCCGATGATGCCGAGGCCGAGAAGAAGTTCAAGGAGTGTGCCGAGGCCTACGAGGTCTTGAGCGATGACGCCAAACGCCGGCGCTACGACCAGTTTGGGCACGCCGGGATGCGCGGGCAGGCGGGACACGACTTTGGCTCGATGAATGCCCAGGACATCTACTCGATGTTCGGCGACATCTTTGGCGGCGCATTCGGCGGCGGCGGTCGCTCACGCGGTGGGGGCCGGGCACGCGGGCAGCGCGGCTACGACCTTGAAACCGTCGCGACCGTCTCGCTCGAAGAAGTCCTCGCGGGCAGCGAGAAAGATATCTCGTTCACACGTCAGGACACCTGCGATACCTGCGAAGGCAGCGGTGGCAAGCCCGGGACCGAGCCTGTCAGTTGCGTCACCTGTGGCGGCGCGGGCCAGGTTCAGCAGCAGGGGTTCGGCGGCATGTTCCGCATGGTCACCGACTGCCCGGCCTGCAAAGGCGCGGGCAAGAGTTACCGCGAAAAATGCACCGGCTGCTCGGGCAGTGGACGTCAGCCCCGCAAGGTCGAGCTCAGCGTCAAGGTCCCCGCCGGGATCAGTGACGGCCAGGCCATCCGCGTCACCGGGGAGGGCGAGCCCGGCAGTCCCGGCGCGCCGCGCGGCGACCTCCATGTCGTGGTCCGTGTCGAAGAGCACGAAGTGTTCTCACGTGAAGAAGACCACCTCATCCTCCGTATGCCCACCAGCTTTGCGCAGGCCGCACTCGGAGCCGACATCACCGTCCCCACGCTCGACGGCGAACACGAACTCACCCTCAAGCCCGGCACGCAGCACGGCGACCTCATCAAGATCCGTGGCGAAGGGCTGCCGAACCTGCGGAGCGGTCGCCGCGGCGACCTGGTCGTCGCGGTCCTGATCGAGGTGCCCAAGAAACTCTCCGGCGAGCAGGAGGAACTGCTCCGCGCCTACGCCGCGACCGAAGACCACGACGTGATGCCCCACAGCAAGGGCTTCTGGGAAAAGATCAAAACCTACATCGGCTAACGTGGCGATTGTCGCACGCGAGCAATGACTATGGCAGAACACAACCCCAACCACGACAAACCGGCTGAAGACTACTACGAGATCGACCCCGAGGGGCCCGATGCGCTCGACCTGCTGAAGGCCGCCGCCGCGGATGCCGCGGAAGACGCCGAGAACGCCGCCGCCGCTGGTGATGAAGAAGCTGATGCAGCGGACGAAGGTACGGCGCAGCTCCGTGCCGAGCGCGACGACTTGCAACAGCAACTCCTGCGGGTCTCGGCCGATTACCAGAACTTTGCGCGCCGATCGCAGCAGAACATCGCCTCCGCCGCTGAGCAGACCCAGATGGATATGGCCCGCGCGCTTGTGCCCGTGCTCGACCACTTCGACCGCGCCCTTGAGTCCGCCGCGCAGCAGCCCGACGGCCAAGAAGGCGCTGCTGGGGGCGACCTGCTTCAAGGCGTCACGATGGTCAAGGAGGAACTGCTCAATACGCTTGGCCGTTTTGGCATCCAGCGCCTCGACGTGGCCGTGGGCGACGAGTTCGACCCTGTCCGCCACGAGGCGCTGATGCGGCAGCCCTCCGACGATGTGGAATCCAACCACGTCACCATGCAGATGCTCCCCGGCTACGTCCTGGGCGAAAAAGTCGTCCGCCCGGCACAGGTCGGGGTGGCGGAGTAGGGCATTGGGTGATTGGGTGAGGTTCGATTTGGTGAAGCATTGAGCCAACAGCAAACCGAGTCATCCCAACTCCAAACTTCACACTTCACCAGATCACCAAATCGAACTTAGCAAGATGCCTACCTACGAATACGAATGCGACGCGTGCAGCCACGCCTTCGAAGAGTTCCAGTCGATCACGGCCAAGCACCTCAAGAAGTGCCCCGAGTGCGGCAAGCCCAAGCTCCGCCGACTCATCGGCACCGGCGCAGGCATCATCTTCAAGGGCTCGGGCTTCTACGAGACCGACTACCGCTCCGACAACTACAGCAAAGACGCCAAGGCCGACAAGGATGGCGGGAAGTCCGACGCGTCGTCGAAGGACAGCAAGGCGGCAGGAAGCGGCAAGGCTGAGAAGTCGGACAAGACTAAAACAGCCAGCGACAGCTCAGCCAAGTCTGGCGGCAAAGCGGCAAAGAAGAATGACTGACGGATGACCGTGTGGCTGTACCCGTAGCGTTCTTCGCTACTCGGCAGCTTCATCCGTAGTTTCTTCCCCCATCCACTCCGCCGTCCGGTCCTGCAGCGTTTGTAGGAAGTCCGGCTTGCGGCCGCCCAGCACATCTACGATCTGCCCGTCACGCATGATGACCGTGCGCGGCAGCGCGGGCAGGCCCAGTTCGATCGCGGCCTCGCCCGTCACGTCCATCAGCACCGGCAGGTCGTACTCGATCCCCGTCTGCTGCGAGAGCCGATCGAAATAGTCGCGCATATCGCTGGACTTCTCCATCACTGCGACGGTGTAGACGCCGATGTCGAGTTCTTCTTCCTCGGCCCAGTCGCGGTATGCCTGCAGGTCGCCCAGATCGGTCAGCGATGGCCGGGTCCACGTCGCGAAGAACTCGAGGATGACCAGGTCGCCTTCGAGGTCGCTGAGGTCGATGGGGTCGCCGTCGCCCAGCGGGTCGAGTGCGAGATCGGGCAGACCCTGTCCCAGCAGCGTCGGCCCGCCGCCGCCCCCGGCGTTTGGGTTGCTCGGCGGCGCGAGCAGTTCCGCCATGGTCTCGACGGCTTTGGAATCTTCCGCTGTTTCAAGTGTGAAGATGTCTTCGTCGAAGGGCTCGTCGTGCGCATCGAGGTCGAAGTGGTAGTGCCAACGGGCATCATCGAGCCCGCTGCCCTGGAGTTGTTTGGGGTCCGCGATCTGTACGACATCTTCGAGCAGCATCGAGCCCGGGCTCACTGAGTATGTCATCTCCCCCTGAGGCCCGGGCAGGCGGAAGCGGGGCCGGGCCGCCGGGTCGTGTTCGTGGGGCTTGAGGGCGTCGGCGGTGAGGGCCAACCCGTCGCTGAGCCAGGCGATCGGTTCGTCCGAAAGCAGGAGGATCAGCGCGGGCGGGACCGGCTCATCCACATCCGGCACGAGCGAGACCAAGGCGTCATACGTCAGGTCCTCATCAAGCGGGGCGGCCAGGTGTTTGTCCGGGATCGCGTCGCTTTGGAGGAACACCGTCCACCCATCACACACCAGCGTGAAGCCCGGCCGCTCGATCCGCAGGCGCTGGGCGTCGCGGTCGAGCCAGATGGCGTACCGGGTCGTGACAAATTCTGTCTCTTCGGGAAATGAGGCGTAGAACGTGTATTGGGCGGCGATATGGACACGATCAAGGTCGCGGTAGGCCTGGATCACACGGTCGGGCACGGAGAGGCCATCGGGTTGGGATGGCTCCGCCTGGGCGCTTGGGGCAAGCGTCATGGCGGCCAGTGAGCCAGCGAGCAGGGGGGCAGTCAGGCGGTGTTTGAGCATAAATCGGACCCCGGGTGGCTGGATCGGTGCAGGGCGACTCATGAGGATAGCCCCGTGTGTCGGGTTCGCCAAGGAACTTGTCCTCACATCGCGACTTCCGACTTGCAAGCCCCGCTGGACATGGTAGAATTTTCGCCTCACACGCGGGTGTAGCTCAGCGGTAGAGCGTCACGTTGCCAACGTGAATGTCGACGGTTCAAATCCGTTCACCCGCTTTTGAGCCCGGCTTCGGCCGGGCTCTTTTTTTATGCCCATCCGGCAGGGGTCGCGCCCATGGCTTTGCGCGGCGGTGGCCGGTTGGTCTATGATGCGGCCTCGTCTCCGAGAGGGTCCGCATGTTTGGCTATGAGATGGCGCCCTGGATCGTGGTGCTGCTGATCGTTCTGGACTGGACGATCCGCATCGGGCTCGGGGTGCGGGTGGTGATGCGGCGTCGGCCCGTCGGGGTGTCGCTGTCGTGGCTGGGTGTGATCCTTCTGTTGCCGATCGTCGGGGCGGTGCTCTACCTGCTGCTGGGTGAGACGCGGATCGGCCGGATGCGCCACAAGCGATTCGAGCGGATCCGCGCGTCGTTGACATCGCATCTTGGGGCGCTGCGTGAGCACGGCCGGGCCGAGGTGTCGATCCTACCGCAGGTGGGCCAGGCGACAGCGCGGCACGGCGAATCGGTCTACGGCTTCCCGGTGCTGGCTGGCAACCATATCGAGTTGCTTGAAGACAGCGACGCGGTTTTTGACCGCTTGATCGAAGATATCGACGCCGCACGCGAAACCGTGCATCTGCTTTTTTACATCTGGTGGGAGGGCGGCCGGGTCAATGAAGTGATCGACGCGATCTACCGTGCTCGCAAGCGGGGGGTGGTGTGTCGGCTGGCGCTTGATGCGCAGGGGTGTAAGCGATTCTTACGCAGTCCGACGGCACGCGAGCTATCAGCGTCGGGCGTCGAGGTGGTGTGTGTCTTGCCGATGTCGCTCTGGCGGATGCTGTTTCGCCGTCAGGACCTGCGCAACCACCGCAAGATCGTTGTGATTGATGGGGAGGTTGGCTACACCGGCAGCATGAATATGGCCGACCCCGCCGTGTTCAAGCAGGTGGCCGGCGTCGGCCGGTGGATCGACGCGATGGTGCGGATCACCGGCCCCGCCGTCGAGGCGCTCGGTCTGTTGTTCCTGACCGACTGGGATGTTGAGACCGATGAGGAGTTCGGTGATTTCGAAGCCGACGGCGGGCTGGGGCGGGTCGAGCCCATGGGGGATGCTGCGGTGCAGGTGTTACCCTCGGGGCCGGGGTACTTCCCGCACGCGATCCGCGAGTCGCTGCTCACCGCGATCTACAGCGCGCGGCGTGAGCTGATCCTGACGACGCCATACTTCGTGCCCGACGAGGCCTTGCTGGCCGCGCTGACCTCGGCCGCGCGGCGCGGGGTTGTGGTGACGCTCATCGTTCCCGAACAGGTGGACTCGCTCATGGTCCGCCTTGCAAGCCGATCGCAGTACGTCGACCTGCTCGCCGCCGGTGTGATCGTCGCACAGTTCCAAGGCGGGCTCCTGCATACCAAGTCCGTCACGATCGATGGCGAATTCGCGCTCATCGGCACCGTCAACCTCGACATGCGCAGCATGTGGCTCAACTTCGAGATCACCGCCGTGGTCTACGACGACGCGCTGACAAGATCGCTGGTCGCGTTGCAGCGGCGGTATCTGGCCAGCAGCCAAGCCCTGGACGCCGAGGCCTGGGCCCGTCGCCCGTTTCACTGGCGCGTCATCGAAAACCTGGTCCGCCTGCTGGGGCCACTGCTTTAGTTGGCGTAGCGCGGCGTTGCCCGGCGAATCTCCAGCCTCCTCGGGCACACGCTTGACCCCACGCCCCGATCCGCTACATTGGTCGGTCCCACTGGGGCGATTAGCTCAGCTGGCTAGAGCGCACGCTTCACACGCGTGAGGTCACAGGTTCGAGTCCTGTATCGCCCATTCCCCCACAGCTCCACGCGGAAAGCGTGGGGCTGTTTTTCTTAGTCGAGCTCGCTTGGTGCATCCAAAGGAGCGGGGCGGCTCACAACCTCTCGTTTGTGTGAACCGGGAGGGGGTTGGTAAAAATTCTTCTCGGACCCCTCAAGCTCTCGGCGCACCTCGCCGATACTTGTGTTACCGACGCCCTGTCAACGAAACGTCACCAACCGATCAGGTTAACTTAGACACAAAGGCAGCGAGCGTCGGTTTTTTGATGCGCGTTTTGAGGCGGCGGGGGTGCTCAGGTGCCTGCCTGCTCGTGCCTGAGCTGGCCGCACGCCGCGGCGATGTCGCGCCCTCGGCTTGCACGCAGGTGGACCACGCGGCCGGCGTCGCGCAGGATGCGTTGGAAGTGGTGCACGTCGTCGTGCAGCGGCCGACCAAACGGCAGGCCGGCGACCTCGTTGTACCGGATCAGGTTGATGTTGCTACGCAGCCTGCGCGACACGTCTGCGAGCTCGTGTGCGTGCTCGGGCTGGTCGTTCACGCCCGAGAGCAGGATGTACTCGAGCGTGATCTCGCGGCCGGTCTTGTCGAAGTAGTAACGGCCGGCCTCGATGAGCTGCTCGATCGAGACGAACTCCGCCCAGGGGATGATCTGTTTGCGGATCGTGTCGTTTGGCGCGTGCAGCGAGATCGCGAGCGTGACGCCGAGGTCTTGCTCAGCCAGCCGCTTGATCATGTTGGGCACACCGACGGTGCTGATCGTCACTTTGCGTGCGGAGATGCCCATGCCCCAGTCGGCGGTGAGGGTCCGGGCGGCCTGCGTCACGGCGCGGAAGTTGGTGAGCGGCTCGCCCATGCCCATGAAGACGACGTTGCTGATGCGTCCGACGTTCGGGAGCTGCGCGAGTTGCCATGCTTGTTGAACGATCTGGCCGGCGCTGAGATTGCCGTCGAGCCCGCCCATCCCCGAGGCACAGAACTTGCAGCCCACCGCGCAGCCGACCTGGCTCGAGACGCAGGCGGTCTTGCGTTGTTTGCCGGAGTCGCCACTGGTCGCAGGGATCATGACGCACTCGGTCTGCGAATCGCTCGAACCCACGGCGTTATTGAGCACACGTAAACGCGAGTCGCTGCCAGCCCCGATGGGTGAGCAGGTATCCGATTCGTCTGCGGCGGCGTCATCGAGCGACCAGTCGATCAGCAGCTTCTGCGTCCGGTCGGTCGCCCGCTGGTGTTGGAGGACCGCGCCGCGCACGAAGGCCATACGCTGTGCCAATGTGTCGCGGTCGGACTTCGACAGGTTTTGCATTAGAAGTGGGTCGGCCACACCCTTGCGGTAGACCCAGTCCATCACCTGCTTGCTGCGGAAACGCGGCATCCCCCAGCCCGCCAGCAAGTCGGCGAGGGTCTCGGGCGTCTGGTCAAAAAAGTAAGGGCGGTCGTCGCTCACGCGGTCGGGTCTCGGGTTGCGGGTCCGGGGTTTCTTAAGACAATAACAGCGCAGGCGTGCCCCGGCCCGTGTGCGTTGGCCGAATCCTATACGCAGACCCGAAACCCCAAGCCCGAAACCCGACCATGGATCCGCGCATCCGCGACCGTTTTGACGACCTGCTCGACCTCGAAGTCGAGGCGCTGCCGCCTCACATCGCGGAGGTGTTGGAGGAGGTGCCGCTGGTGGTGGAGGACGAGCCCGACGCGGCGTTGTTGGCGGAGCTGGGGATGCCGGCGGGCGAGGAAGACCTCTGCGGGCTGCATGAAGCGACGCCGATCACCGAGCGTGGTGTCGAAGATACGGGGATGCTGCCCGGCCGGATGATGCTGTTCCGCGGCCCGATCGTACGCATGGCGGGCTACCGCGTGGTCGGCGGTGTCGAGGTCAACCTGGACCAGCTCCACCGCCAGATCCATATCACGCTGCTCCACGAGATCGGCCACCACTTCGGGCTCGACGAAGACGACCTGGCGGAGGTGGGGTACGACTGACCTTCCCGGTATCATGCCCGCCATGCTCAAGCTCGCGTCCTTGATTCAAAACCCCGGCGAACCGCCGACGACTTCGCGCTACAACGACCCGGCCGCGCTCAAAGCGATGGGGTACAACGGGCTGGTGCTCTACGCGACCACCGCGCTCTCGGGTGTGAGCCAGTTCAACGACATCAACGACCGCGAGCTGCGTGGCTGGGTCCAGAAGGCGACCGACCAGACCCAGCGCGATATCGCGAAGGCACGTGAGGCCGGGCTCGATACCTACCTGTTCTACGATGTCCTCGCGCTGCCCAGCGACACCGTCGAGCGTCGGCCCGACGCCTACTGCTGCACGACCGGTGGGCACCGTGTGCTCTGCCCCGCGAGCGACCCCGCCCTTGAGCAGAGCATGGAAGCGCTTAGCGCGATGCTCAAGAGCTTCCCCGATGCCGCCGGGATCGTCCTGCGCTTTGGCGACACCGACGCCCGCCGCCTGCCGTACCTCGTGGGCAACGACATCTACACCCCGCACTGCGCCAGGTGCAGCGAGCTGGGCCGGGCCGACCGTGTTGTCCGTGTGATCGACAGCGCGTATGAAACCGTCGTTGCGAAACGCAACAAGCGTCTGATTGTTCGGGCGTGGAATATCCGGCCCGGCGGTTTTCACGATAGCGCCGACCTCGCGCAGCGCATCGCCCAGCGCCTGCCCGGCGACGCGGGTGACGATCGGCTGGTGCTGTCGTTCAAGTTCACGCACACCGACTTCTGGCGGTACCAGCGGTGGAACCCGAGCTCGCGGGTGTGTGACGGCCGACCGATTCTGTATGAGCTGCAGTGCCAGCGGGAATACGAGGGCAAGGGCGCGGTCCCGAACTGGCAGGTGCCGCTGTGGCGCGACGGGCTGACGGGGGGGGACGAGGCCGAGCACATGCCCAAGCCGGCGGAAGCCGACGCAGAGGCTGGTGGTTCGTCGGCACGTGTGGCCGGGCTCAATGGGGCGCGGGAGCAGGTGAACTTCGCGGGGGTGATGGCGTGGGTGCGTGGCGGAGGGTGGGGCGGGCCATTCATCCAGGACGAGACGTGGATCGACGCGAACGCCTGCGCGGTGCCGCGGCTGGCGGAAGACCCGGCGGTCGCCGTCGAAACCCTCGCGCTCGACTGGGCGCGTGACCGGATCGGTCTGCCCGACCCGATCGCGCAGCGTGTGGCGGAAGTCCTCATGCACTCGGCCGAGGCGGCGCGGCAGGCGTTCTACATGGCCCCCTTCGCCGCGACCAAGGGCAGCCCCTGGCACCCCGCGGCCGACTGGCTCAGCGACGACCTGCTCGACGCCGACGCCTGCTGGCGGATGCTCCAGCGAATCGAGATCGACCAGCTCGACGCCGCGGTCGAAGAAAAGAAAGCCGCCGCGGCGCAGATCGCCCACGACCGAAACGACCTCCAGCGCCTCGCAGCCGAACTCTCCGAGCGCAGCAAGACCCTTGATAAGATCGTCAACACCCTGACCTACACCCTCTCGCTCTACGAGACCCTCCGCGACCTCGTGGCGGGCCTCGCCGCCTACCGCCGCTACCAGCACGACCCGAAACCCGAACACGCCGACACCGCCCGCGAAAAACTCGCCGACGCCCAGTCCCACTTCAACCACCACACCCAACGCCACGCCCAACTCCCCGGCACCGCGACGCCGTATCGCGAAAAAGGGTTCTGGGAACTGACGCAGCGGGTGTTGGATGAGGTGGGATCGTGTTGAACCGACAAGGCGCGAAGACGCCAAGGAAGGCAAGCAAAGCAGCGGCAAACACGCCGCGTCACTATTCAGGGAACGAAGATCCTCGAATGTTTTTTTTGGCAATGGGTAAGGCTGTGCTGTCCCCGTTGGGTCTTAGCAATCCGATTCGCCTAAACACCATGCTGTTGCCGCGGCCCAGGTCTCGGCACCGCTCATAATGATGTCGCAGACGGGGTCTTTGATGTCGTAATAGGCGTCCATCTTTTCTTCCGGGTGATAGCGGATGATGCTTGACTTGACCTGCTCGTAAGCACGCGAAGCCCGTGTGTTGTTGCGCAGGTAATCACGGAAGAGCAGCGCGTAGCGCTGGTTAGCACGCCCCACGATGCGTACGTGCAGGTTGATCGGACGTTCGCCTTCACCCTTGAAGAACCACTTCTCCCATTGGGCGGGATCGGGGTCACAAGCCGGTGGCACGTGGTCGCAGGAGATATGTACCACTCGTCGGTACCCTGACGCGACGATCGCCTGTTCAACTGCGGGGCTTAGGGCTTCGACAGTGACCTGGACATCGAGAATATCTTTCGCAGCCAAGCCCGGAACCGAGGTGGAGCCGATGTGGTCGATACGGACCGCCCGGGTGCCAAGATTGTGGCGCAACCGGATGCCAAACTTCTGGAACTCATCGGGCCATGTCGATTGATAGGGGGAAAGTGAAATCACCGGCTTCCTTCAAACAATGTTGGTATGCAACAAACCTCTGTGCCCGCCGTGTGTCTTTGCGCTAAAGCAGGGCATTGCCTTGGCATCTGCGGTCATCTGTGCAATCTGTGGCTAAAGTGACTTGCCTTCCTTGGCGCTCTTGGCGTCTTGGCGGTTCATTACCTACTTCGCTTCAAACCAATCCTTCCCCACGCCCACATCTACCTTCAACGGCACGCTCAACTCCATCGCGCCGGTCATCGCTTCTTCGACGACCTTCGCGATGCGGTCGGCCTCGCTGGCCGGGCACTCGACGACGAGTTCGTCGTGGATCTGTAGCAGCAGCTTGGCGGGGAGGGACTCTTCCTCGATACGGTGTTGCAGGTTCACCATCGCGACCTTGATGAGGTCAGCGGCGCTGCCCTGGACGACGGAGTTGATCGCCAGGCGCTCGGCGAGCTGGCGCTTCTGACCGTTGCGGTCGTCGATGTCGGGGATCGCGCGGCGGCGGCCCAGCACGGTCTGGACGTAGCCGTGCTCACGGGCGTGGGCGACGCAGGCGTCGAGGAACCGGTCGATACCGGTGAACCGCAGCTTGTAGTCGGCGATGAGTTTCGTGGCCGACTCGTTGTCCAGCCCGTCGATGCGCCGCGCCAGGCCGTAGGCCGTGATCCCGTAGATGATGCCGAAGTTGATGACCTTCGCGCGGGCCCGCTGGTCTTTGGTGACCTCTTCCGGGGGCGTGTCGAAGACCTGCGCCGCGACGGCGGTGTGGATGTCCTGGTCCCCCCGGAACGCTTCGGTCAGCGCCTCGTCTTCGCTGAGGTGCGCGAGCACGCGCAGCTCGATCTGCGAGTAGTCGGCCGCGATCAGGACATGTTCCGGCGGGGCGACGAAGGCCTTGCGGATGTCCCGGCCGACGTCGGTGCGGATGGGGATGTTCTGCAGGTTCGGGTCGCTGGACGACAGCCGACCCGTCGCCGCGCCGGTCTGGTGGAAGCTGGCATGCACCCGCCCATCTCCCCCGGAGGCCGGATCGGCGATCGCTTCTTTGAGCGCGACCAGGTACGTCCCCACGAGCTTGGTCAGCATCCGGTACTCGACCATCAGCTTGGGGATCGCCCGCGCGTCCTCCGCCACATCCGGCACCTCGTCGGGTTTGAGTGCGGCGAGTTTTTCGAGCACCTCACTGTCGGTGCTGAAGCCGGTCTTGGTTTTCTTCGTTGGCTTGAACCCGAGCTGGTTGAACAGCACATCGCCGAGTTGCTTGGGGCTGTCGGGGTTGAAGTCGACCTTTGCGCGGTCGAGGATGTCGGTGCGGAGCGTGTCGATGCGTGCCTGCAGGTCTTCGCGTTGGGCGTCGAGGATGTCGGGGGCGACGGTGATGCCGTGCTGCTCCATCGTCGCCAGCACGCGCACCAGCGGCATCTCGACGCGCTTGTAGAGATCGGTCATCCCCATCTCATCCAGCCGATCGCGAAACAGCTTGCAGAGCTGGAGCGTGATGTCCGCGTCTTCCGCCGCGTACGGCGTGACGCGGTCCAGCGGGAGCTGGTCCATCGTCTTCTGTTTGGGGTCGCTCTTCTTCCGCGGCCGCAGGCCGATGAGTTCGGTGATCGGGATACACTCGTGGCCGAGTTCCGCCAGCGACAGGTCGTCCATGCCTCTCCCCGGGGCCCCGGCCAGGAACGCGCCGATCATCGAGTCAAACACGACGCCCTGCATCGCAATGCCCTCGCCATCGGGCAGTGCGTTGCGTAGCACGAGGTCGTCGTACTTGATGTTGTGCCCGCACTTGGGCACAGCCGGGTCTTCAAGCACCGGCCGCAGGGTTTCGATGACTGCGGCCGTATCGAGGTGTGTGTCGGGCTCAGGTGATAGTGTCGGCACATACACGCCACTGCCGGGGGCCCACGACAGGCAGACCCCACACAGCGCCGCGTTGTGCCCGAGCCCGACGGTCTCGGTATCCACCGCGATGAGGTTCTGCTTACGCATCGTTGCGACGACATCATCGAGCTCTTGCTGCGTTCGGATTGTGCGGTAGTCCCCCGTGACTTCCCGCAGCGGCGCGGCGTCCTCTTCCGCATCTTCGCTCCCGGCCTCCGCAAAAAGACCAAACCCCACCTCACTCTGGCGGGCCTTCTTCTTTGTCGCCTCTCTGCCTTCCTTGGCGCTCTTGGCGTCTTGGCGGTTCGCTTCTGCCTTGGGCACTTCCCCGCCCAGCAGCTTCGCCAGGTCCTCGCGGTGTCGGTTGAAGCCGAGCTCCCGGAACACCTCCTGCAACCGATCGCCGTTGATCTTTGCGGTGCCTTCGGTCGCGAAGGCGTCGAAGTCGAAGACTGTTTCCATGTCTGTCGTCAGCGTCACCAGCTTCCTTGTCAGCTCGATGGTCCCATCCGCCGCGGCGGCCTCGATGTTCTCTTTCTGCTTGCCCTTGAGCTGGTCGGTGTTGGCGACGAGGTTGGCGACCGTGCCGAACTTGTCGAGTAGCTTCGTTGCGGTCTTCGGGCCGATGCCCTTGACGCCGGGGATGTTGTCGGTCGAGTCGCCGATGAGGGTCTGGTAGTCGATGACCTGCTGCGGGGTGATGCCGCGCTTTTCGAGGAGCGCCGCGGCATCCATCGCCTGGTCGGTGTGGAGGTCGAACAACTCGACCCGGTCGGAGATCACCTGCTCCAGGTCCTTGTCCTTCGCGACCATCCGCAGCTTGCCCCCCGGCAACACATCATCGAAATCGCCGCGCGTAATCCGCACGGCCAGCGTCGCCATGATGTCGTCGGCCTCGAACCCCGCCTGCTCGAGCACCGGCAGCCCGAACAGCTTCGCGATCTCCACCATGCGCGGGATCTGTTGCTTGAACTCGTCCGGCGGCGCATCTCGGTTGGCCTTGTACTCGGGGTAAAAGTCGTCGCGAAACGTCTTGGCGTCCGCGTCCATCGCCATCGCCACGTGCGTCGGCCGGTACTGGCTGAACAGCTTGATCAGCATCCCCGAAAACGCAAACGTCGCCCCCGTCGGCTCCCCCGTCACCGGCGAAGTCATCCCCCCCCGGATCGCATAATACGCGCGGAACATCTGCGCGAAACCATCAATGATGTAGACCGTGGGGTTCGTAGATACTTCTGGCATGTGCTTAGTTTATGAGGATTGAACCACAGAGACACAGAGGGCACGGAGGCCCTGAAAAAACGCCAAGAAGCCAAGGACTGCCAAGAAAGCGGAGCGGTCGATTCCGACAATCATCCCTCCGATCTCTTGGCCACACTTGGCTTCTTGGCGTTGGATTTCTTCTCTGTGCCCTCTGTGTCTCTGTGGTTCACTCCCGGAGAAGCGCCTACCAATCCAGTGTTCCGAGCCACGCGTTGCGCAGATCGTCCAGCGGTACGTCCAGCACCTGCCCGGCGGTGGGGGTGCGGCAGGTGAGTTGCTGGTGGTCTTTGAACAGGCCGACCTGGCCGAAGGGGACGCCGGCTTTCATCAACAAGTCCATAAACGCGCCGATGTGGTCTTGTTCGACTTCGAGGAGGTAGCGGCTTGGCGTCTCGGCGAAGAGTTGCTGGTCGAGGAGGCAGGACTCGGTGGGTTGGCCGGCGAGGTCGAGGTCCAGGCCCACGCGGCCGGCGAAGGCCATCTCGGCGGCGGCGACGAGGAGGCCGCCCTCGGAGCAGTCGTGGGCGCTGGCGACCAGGCCCTGCTGGATCAGTGATGCGACGGCTTTCGCGTTGCGCGGGCCGGCGGCGAGGTCGACGGGGGGGATGTTGCCCGAGGTCCCGGTGAGCATCGCGTAGTGGGAGCCGCCCATGTGCCAGGTGGTGGTGCCGACGATGAAGAGGGCATTGCCCGGTTGCTTGGCGTCCATGGTGACGCATTTGCTGACATCGTCGAGCATGCCCAGGGCGCTGATGAGCATCGTTTGGGGGATGGTGAGGAGGTCGCCGTCTTCGGTGGTGAACTGGTTCGAGAGCGAGTCTTTGCCGGAGACGAAGGGGGTTTGGTAGGCGAGTGCGCCGTCGTAGCACGCCTCGGCCGCGCGGACGAGGGTGCCGAGCTGCCAGGGGTCGTCGCACTTGGCCCAGCAGAAGTTGTCGAGGATGGCGACGCGGTCGGGGTCGGCGCCGGTACAGACGGCGTTGCGCATCGCTTCGTCGATGGCGTGGAGGACCATCTGGTACGAGTCGCCGTCGGTGGCGTGGCCGGTGTGGTTGGCCTTCTCGCTGAGGTGCGGGTTGATGCCGCAGGAGAGGGTGATGCCCTTGTTGGAGTCGAGCTTGGGGCGGAGCACGGCCGCGTCGGATGGGCCGTCCTGTTGCGGGCCGACGAGGGGCTTGACGACGGACGCGCCCTGGACCTCGTGGTCGTACTGGCGGATGACCCAGTGCTTGGAGGCGATGTTGGGGTGGGCGAGGAGGGCGGTGAGTTTTTGTTCTTTGGATGGCAAAAAACAATAGAATCTTAACCTCCAGTGAATTGGAACCTATTGTATTTGCCATCCAAGAGATCATGTGATTGCTTATTGAAAGTCGCCTATTCGCCTC
>JBCCWH010000066.1:0-18797 GCA_039193915.1 Planctomycetota bacterium | reverse complement strand
TCCTCTACTCCTCCAGCCCCGGCGGCAGCGGGACGTTGTCGCCCAGCAGCGCGAGCACCGACATCGCTGTGCCGAAGTTCGCGGAGCGCTCGAACACGCGGTCGTTCCACGTGCCGTCCTCCGCCAGGGTGCGCAGGAGTTTTTCGAGCAGTTTCTCGTGCTCGGCCGCGCGTTGGTCCTCGGGCAGCATGGCGATCGCCTGCGCGAGGTAGCGGTGGCCGAAGTAGAAGTAGTACGGCGCAACACCGTAGGGCGGGACGTGCGTGCCGTGCTGGGCGCGTCGTTTTTCCAGCTCGTCCCAGTGCTCATGGAACGCATCAACCTGGGCTTGCAGCTCGTCCTCCGTTACGGGATCGCCAAGCAGGCCCAGCGTCACATCACTCACGGGCGACCGCGCGATCGCGCCGGGGAGCAAGGGCCGACGTGCCCGGCCGCTGTACTCGTACGCGCCGTCGCCGCCCCGGCTGGCCCGTAGCGCCCGCGCCGCTCGGCCGAGCATCTCCGCATCCACATCTTCTCCCTGCGACTTCGCCCATAGCAACGCCTGCACCGCGGGCGACGTGACGAACGGCGCATGGGCGCGTTTGTTTGCGTAGTTCCAGCCGCCGCCACGTGCCTCTTCGACGGCGAGGGCGGCGATGAGGGTTTCGATGGCGATGTCGATGGCCCCGGCGAGTTCGGTCTCGTACTGACGATCGCGCAGCCGGCAGAAGAAGTCGAGCGCATAGATGTGCCCCCAGACGCGCACGTCGTAGGCGTCTTCATCGCTTGCCGCCATACGCGGGTCGTCGAATAGCGCCCCGATGATCAGCGCGATCCCTCGATCGATGGCCTCGCGCGCGGCCTCGTCGTCGGCATCCGCCCCGTAGAGCAGTGCCGTGCAGACGATCGCCGTGCCGCCCACGCGGTAGCCGACCGGGATCTGCCCGCGCACCCGGTAGACGCCTTCGTAGGGCCAGGCCCCATCGTCTTCCTGCATCGCGACCAGCCGATCGACCGCCACCTCGATGAGCTGCTCCGCATCGGGCATGTCGTCTTGCCCCAATGCAGAGGAGCCCGGCACCACGGCAAGCATCAGGACCGACAGGGCAAGCACGGCACGGATCGATTGGGCCATCGCGGTACTCCAGGAGAGGAAAGACGTGCCACGGATCATACCCCCGGCGGGCTGAAACCCAAGCCTAAGCATGTTTCGGCATCGTTCGCGGCGATTTTCGCATGGCCCTACGAGATCGGCCCCTTCCCCGGTATAGTGATTCCACCCCGCCCGGCGTCGTGCCGGGCACCCCTCCCCGCTTATTGGAGAAGCGCGATGAAGCGAATCATGCCCCTGTTTGCTCTGGCCCTGACCTTCATGCTCACCGGCGCGTTGCAGGCCGACCAGTCCGACTCGCCGTTGGTTGGCAGTTGGATGGCGGTGTCCTACATGGGCGAAGAGATCCCCGAAGGCGCGTTCTGGGTCGAGAACCACGCCGACGGCACCGGCACGCTGCACGAAGGCGACGCCGAGTACCCCTACACCTGGGAACACGACGTGTCGGCGGGGACCTGCACCGTCACCGCCGACGGCGAAGTCGTCGTCTACAACGTCGAGATCGATGGCGACGAATGCAAGTTCATCAACCCCGACAACGCAGACGATGTCATGGTGCTCAAGCGGATGGCTGAGTAACGACGTCGCTGCATCGAGTGCAACAAGCCCGAGCCCGGCCGTCGCCACGGCCGGGCTTTATGTTTGCGCGGGCGGGTCTTTGGGGGCGTGGGTTTCACCTTCCGAGGGCGCTCCGGCTTCCGGGGGTTCTTCCGCTTCAGGGGGCGGGGCCTCGCCGGTGGGCTCGGTCTTGTCTTCCTTCTCCACCAGCGTCTCGTTACCCGCCTCGTCGAGTGCGATCGCCATCGGCCCGGTCGCGAGCTGCACGGGGCCGGGCGGGTTGTCGAGCCAGGGCTGCTTCTCGACCAGCTCCCGCGCCGCGCGTAGGCCATGCACCATCGACCGCCGGTCTGTCGACGCGCCGGGGATGTCGTGGATCGGCTGTTTCTCGCTCCCGGGGGCGGGCTTCTCTTCCCTGAACAGGTGCACCGTCTGCGTCGGGAAGGCGAACTGAACGCCCAGCCGGTCGGCCAGGCGGACGATGTCGATGTACATCCGCTCGCGTTCGCGCAGCTCGGTGTTCCAGTCGGGCACTTCGAAGAAGATGTAGAGCAGGATGTCCATCGACGACGCCGACCACTGGTGCATCCAGACCTGGTAGTAGTCCTTGCGGGTGTAGGGGTGGGTGCGGACCAGCTCGCGGATGCCTTCGGTGAAGGCGATGAGTTTGTCGGGCGGGGTGTCGTACTGCACGCCGATGTGGGTCTTCCATCGGCGGTACTTGCGTCGGCCGTAGTTGTCGACGGTCGCGCGGACGAGGGTGGCGTTGGGGACGGTGATCTGGGAGTTGTAGAAGGTGCGGATGCGGGTGGAGCGGAAGCCGAGCTCTTCGACGGTGCCCTCGGTCTTGCCGTCGATGACGATCCAGTCGCCGACGCCGAAGGGCCGGTCGAGGATGACGGCGACGGAGCCGAAGAAGTTTTCGATGGTGTCCTTGGCGGCGAAGGCGAACGCGAGGGAGCCTAGCCCGAGCGAACCGATCAGCGGCATCAGCGGTAGCCGCAGGACCTGCGCGAAAAAAACGATGCCCACCGCGATGACAAACAGCTTGGCCGCCCGGCGGAGCATCGGGATCAGCACATCGTCGAACTTGGTGTCCGTGCGTTTGGCCTTGGACTGCGCGACCTCGCCGACCAGGTCGACGACCTTCCACCCGGCCCAGATGCCCGCGAACATCGTGAAGACCGCGAGCGCGCCCTTGAGCAGCAGGTACGCCGCCTCGGGCAGACCGATGAGCCCCAGCAGGTAGACGCCCGCCAGCCCCGCGGCGAACAGACCGAACGGCCGGGCGGCCTTGGAGATCGACCCACGCTCGGTCTCGCCCTCGGACTGCTTCACCAGCCTCACCGCGATCAGGCGGATCACCCCGCGCACCAACTGGTCGATCGCGACCAGGATCAGCAGCAGGATCCCTAACGCGAACCACTGCCACGTCGGCACCCCAACCAGTCCGCCGCCCTTGAGCGACTCGGGCATCACCCGTTCGAGCCACCGGCCGTCGCTGTTGGCGCTCTCCTGGTTGACCTGCAACTCGCGTTGCTCGCTCAGCAGCGTCCGCAACGCCCCGGCGTTTTCGAGCGTGTCCGGCGAAAACACCCAGTCCCCGTGGCTCAGGCTGTCGGGATCGTCGACCCGCCACAGCGCGATACGGTAGTCGCTCGTCCCGATTGCGCCGAGGATCTCCTGGTCCTCCTCCACATTGGGATACGGGTAGCTCGCGGGGAAGTAGGTGAAGGCAAGATCGCCGCCATCCAGCGCGTCGGCCGCGGGCAACTGGTCGTCTTCGACGTAGCGCAGATGGTCGAGCGCTGCCCAGAGCGCGAGCGCATCCTGGCGCAGCACATACGGGTCCTCGGGGCGTTCGTCCCAGCCCATGCAGCGGTACACCGTGTCCCAGTGCGAGGTGTCGCCGCCCTTGCGCAGCTCGCCCATCGCTTCGAGGAACGCAAACATCGTGGCGCGCGGGCTGGAGAGGTCGGCCGCGCCGCCGAACGTCAAGCCGTCGAGCACCGCGTCGCCCACACCGCCCGGCTCGGCTTGCTCGATCTCAGACCCAACCGGCGCATCGGGCGTCCCGATGTCGTCCTGCGCCAAGCCCGGCAGGCTGAGGAAGAGAAACAATAGCACAGCGATCAGGCGGGTCGGCAGGGTCATCGGCGTCGGTTCCGGGTGTGCGTCACAAGAGCAGCGATTGTAAGGCAATCGAAGGGGCGATCGCCATGCCGTGATCGCTCGCCAACGCGCGGTGCCGCGATGCGGCTACACCGGGGCCGCGCCCGTCTCTGGCGGGATCAAGTCTGCCTCGGTGATGCCCAGCTCGCTCAGGTGCTGCCGGGCGCCACACTCGGGGCAGGTGACGTGCTCTTCTTTGGCGCTCTGCCCGATGAGGATGTACTTGCAGCTCAGGCAGCGCACGCGGTCGATCGCGTAGTTGATCGCGCCGGTCAGGCGTTTGCGCAGAATATAGTCCCTAAGAAAAAGACAGACCGCGGCTGGCAAGCCAAACACCGTGACAAAACCCAGCAGCAGGATCATGTCTTCTTGGCGGTTCGCGACATGAACGGGTATCTCCAAGCTTGCGATCACAACCTTGCATGTGATAAAGATCAAAAATGCCAAGCCAACAAAGCTGATCCCAATAATCATATTGATCCCAATCGACTGGCCCTGCTGTAGCTGCACACGACGCATCAACCGCTCGCACTGCTCGTCGGAGTAGTCGTCGAGTTCGGGAAACGCACGATAGACCTTGTTGATTGGGATACGCATGCCGCAGGTCCGCGATGAATTCGCACATATCCTACTCAGGAACCATAGCGTCACCGAACAGCCGGCGGTCTACAAGACGCCGGTCTACATCGACACCTGACTTGCGTGATCCCGCGGCCTTGGAAGACCGGCGTCCGTAGGCCGCTGGCTGTTCAACCTTTCATCCCTCACCGCTCCACCACGCGGACGTTCTCCCGGCCATCGTCGGCCGGCGTGTGTTGCGCGAGGTCTTCGGGCGAGACCGTCTTGCCGGTGAGGGTGTCGATGAGCTTGCCGAAGAAGGAGAAGATGACCCATGCGACGGCCGTGACCGCCAGCGCCGCGAGCAGCAGGAGCGCGAGCGCCACCAGCGGGATCGCGAAGGTGACGATCGCGACCACGGCAGTCGCTTTGAGCACCCAGGGCGGCCGGCCCGTCGCGAGGCGGACGTACTGCCCATAGCGTGGGTCGGCTTGCATGTCGTTGTACCAGGCCATGCCGGGATGCTAGGCGTGGCCGAGCCCGGGCACAAGCCCCAATCCCGAGAAAACGCTGGCGCGGTTCTTACCAGCGGCACACCGCTGTGCGGTAGAATGCTGGCCGGTTCTTGCCGACTCTCGGCCGACTTACGACTTCTTCTCTACTCCCAAGGGGACATGACGATGCGAAAACGACTCAGTGGTGTGTTCTGGCTGGCGCTGGCGGTGCTGCTTGCGCCGGTAGCTGCGTTGGCCCAGCCGATGGCCGACCTGACGCCCGACGAGGCGATCCTCTACATGGGGTGGCGCGGGGCCGACGACATGGGCGACGACTACGAGGGCTCGCTCTTGCAGGGTGTGGTTGAACAGACCGGCCTGCTCGATGCGCTGCCGCAACTGCTCAGCGCGGCAGAGTCGTTCGCCGAGGAAGAAGGCGGCGACGAAGAGATGATGCGTGTGCTCGAGTCGATGGCCGCCGTCGGCAAGTCCGCATGGAGCAACGGCGCGGCGGTCTACGTCCTCGCGCCCGAAGACGCGGTGAACGGGCCGCCCTTCCCGCGCATCGCCTTCCTCTTCAAGCGCGGCGGCGAGGACGAACCCGCCCTCCGCGCCGCGCTGGCGGACCTCGTGCAGATGGCCAACGAGGCCGAGCAGGTCCCGCTGTTTATGGGTGTAACCGGCGATGCGTTGTTCCTGTCGATCGGGTTTGACGCGGCCGAGCTGCCCGAGGGCGGCAAGCTCGCCGACGCCGAACCGTTCCAGGAGGCCCTGACACAGGTGCAGCCCGACGCCGCGATGGTGGTCTACCTCAACGGCACGGAGATGGTCGAACAGATCGACGCCTTCGTCGAGGCCATGGCCCAGCAGGCCGAGGAATGGGGCGAAGAGCCCGACCCCTCGATGGAGCTCTGGCCAACCCTCCGCGACGTCACCGGCCTGGCCGGCGTGCGCCAGCTCGTCATGACCTCCGGCATCGTCGACCGCCGCTGGGAAACGCACCTTTTCATGGACGCCCCCGCCCCACGCGCAGGCATCCTCTCGCTGATCGATAACGACCCCATCGCACCCGAGCAGCTCCACCACATCCCCAAGACCGCGACCTACGTCCAGGCCGGCTCGATCGACCCGGCCCGCGTGCTCGAAGTGACCCGCGACATCCTCGGGGCCGTCGACCCCGGCCTCGTCGATGAACTCGAAAACGCACTCGAAGACGCCAGCGAAGAAGTCGGCTTCGACCTCGAACGCGAACTCATCAACGGCATCGGACCGACCTGGACCGTGTACATCGACCCGATGATCGCGGGCAACGGCATGGCCAGCATCGTCATCGTCAACGACCTGCGCGACGCCGACGCCGTCGCGACCTCGTTGATGCGGCTGTGCAACATGGGCAACGAGCTCATGGAAGACGAGATGATGGACGCGCCGGTCAACATCCGTTTCCTGAGCCGACAGTTCGGTGAGGCGTCGGTCATCTCCCTGGGCGTCCCGTTTGTGTCGCCCTCGTGGATGGTGCACGACGGCAAGCTCTACTTCGCGCTCTACCCGCAAGCCCTCGAGATGGCGCTGGAGCAGACCGGCGAACACGACGACTCGATCCTGACCAACGACGCATTCATCGAAGCCATGACACGCATCGGCCAAGGCGCTCTGGTCGGCGGCCAGGGGCAGCAGGCCCAGCCCGGCGCAACCGCCCTGTCGTTTACCGACCTGCCCGAGACCGCGGCAGACGGCTACGGCACGATGCTCATGATCGCGCAGGTCCTCGGCGGCGCAGCCGAGATGACCAGCGGCGAACCGGCCACCTTCCAGCTCCCCCCCGTGGGCAAGCTGCTCCCCTTCCTCGAAGCCGCCGCGCAGGCCGCGTGGATCGATGACGACGGGCTCCACGCCCGTGGGATGGAGCCGTTCCCGGGCTCCTCCATGCTCGGCGCGGGCAAGGGCATGGAGAGTAGCGCGATCGTCGCCGCGCCGATGGCCGTCGGCGTCATGCTCCCCGCGCTCGGCGCCGCCCGACGCACCGCCCGACGCATGCAAAACAGTACCCAAGCCCGCGGCATCTGCCAGGGCATGATCACCTACTCCACCGCCAACCAGGGCGTCCTCCCCGACGACATCGCCCTGCTCGTCCAGGGCAATTTCGTCACCCCCGAGTACCTCATCTCCTCGAACTCCATACGGGCCCATGGCATCCCCTTCGGCTTCGACGAGTGGGACGAAGACCGACAGATGCGCTTCTACCGCGAGAACAGCTCGTTCGTCCTCGTCCCGGCTGGCAACTGGAACGAGATCGAAGAACCGTGGAACACCATCCTCGTCTTCCAACGCCCCGACGACACAGACGGCGGAATCGCGGTCTGCTGGGCCGACAACCACGCGACATTCGAGCAAGACGTCGACTGGATCGCCCACATGCTCGAAGAACAGACGGGTATGACGATCGATGAACTCATCGAGCGGCAAGTCGCCTTCGAGCCCGAGGAGTAACCCCGGCTGTTAGTGAAAACAGGCAAAGACGCCCCAGCCCCCGCCTGATCGGCGGGGGTTTTTTGTTGCCGCCACCGCTGCCATCAACGAAGAAACGCCTGTCCGCCTTGGCCCAACTTGGCCGCGTGGAGGCATGCGAACCCTCACAGAAAACCTTTGTCGCCCCGATACCGATAAGACATGGTTGTGTCTGACGGTTCACATGGTGGCCGGGGTTGAGCGCATCGAACCCCCCGGAACAACTCACCGGCCCATTCCGGGGGCAGGCTGCGCCTGACCCCGGCCACCCTACGGGGCAATGAGGAGCAGTCAGAGACAGCTTAGGGGGTTTCCGTATTTTTCTTGTCGTGCCGGAACATAAACCATACGATAGACGTTCAATCGGGACTCCACGACGCCTGCCCCAGGCGTTGTCCCCAAGCCAAACGCCCCTACTCCGAGGATCACCATGCTCAGAAAGATGAAGCCGACGACCAACCTTCTTGCGGCAGCCCTGATCGGGTTGCCCGCGATGCTCGCCGCCCAGTCCGCCGCCGGTCAGTGATCGTCGGGTGCCTGCACAGGTGTGCAGAACAGCATCCAGGCGGCTCAGCACGTTGTCGAAAACGCCGACCTCCGTGCCGCGTACGACCGCGTGCGTTCCGTCATTGCCGAGGCCGAGGAAGCCAACCTCTCGCGTAGCCGGGACATCCGCGGCCCGCTTGGCGAGTTGGTCCAGACGCTTGAGCGCCGAGCCATGGCCGCATACGAAGAAGCGCGTGAGGCGTACTTTGCGGGCGAGCACGAAGCCTCGCTCGCAACGTTCGAAGAACTCGCCGCCCTCGAAGGCCTCGACGCGGCACGTGAGTCCGCCGACGAGCTTCGCAAGGAAGAAAGCCGGGTCGAGTGGCGTGCATTGCGTGAGACCGTCAGCGCCCAGATCGCGCAGGCCGACTTCGCCGGTGCGACCATGGGGCTGCGTACGCTGGACCAGCGTTCGCGCCGCACCGGGTATCGGGCGGTGATGGACGAGCTCGTCACCGAGTTCAGCGAAGTCGCCAACGCACACATCGCGCAGGCCAAGGACGCGATCGATGCCGAGCGGTACGACGACGCGTACGGGACGCTGCTCGAGATCTCCCGCCTAAGCCCCCTCCGCGCCGCTTCGGTCGAAGCACGCCAACTCCTGAATGCACACCGCAACGCCCCGGGCATGCGGCAGGCACAGCTCGAGTACGAGTCGGCCAACCTCCTGGCCGACGTCAAGCAGGACCTCGCCGACGCCGAAGGCCGCAACAACGCCCGGCAAATCCGCCAGGGCGCTCAGCGCGAGCTCGAACAGCTCATCACACGCTACGAAGGCACCCGCGCTGCTGCGGAAGCCCAGCGTCTTGTCGCAGAACTCAGCGAACAACTCGCGACCCGCTAAGCAACCTCGAAACCTTGCTTTTCTCCTCCCGCAGCCCGGCGCACCCGCCCCGGGCTGTTTTTTTGCGCGATCGGCCCCGACCAGGCTTGTGCCGCCCGCCCGAACCACCGATCGAAATATTTTGGACGCCAACGCGGTTCGTTTCATAGACTGAAAGGACGACAAGTGTCGACGGCGCTCTTCAGGCTGTTGAACAGAGAGGGTTGCCGACCCCCTGAAAAACCGGTGACGCAGAGGACCAGACAACACGCCAGACACGCTAACGATCACACGCATGGATACCCCACCCCCTCAAGCCGACTCATCGACCGCGAAACCCGGGCTGCGCCCTTACGTCGGCTGGGGCGTCGCGTTCCTGGTCGTCACGGCATCATGGATCGGTGCGTGTGCCCTGCAGAGCAACACCGCCCCGGTCCACCTCGAGGGCTGGCAGCCCGGGCTTGAGGCCGGCATGTCCGCCGCGCAGGAAGCCGACCGCCCGATGCTCGTCATGTTCACCGCCGACTGGTGCGGACCATGCCAGGCGCTCAAGAAGGACGTCATCGACACCGCACCCGCCAAGCAAGCGATCGCCGACGGCTTCGTGCCCGTCATCATCGACCTGACCGACCAGTCCTCCAGCAACCCCGACATGGCCACCGCACAACGCTACGGCGTGACGGGCATCCCACACCTCATCCTCACCGACGCGCAAGGCAACAGCATCCCCAACACCCTCCCCTACCCCAACCGCACCTACCCACGCAGCACCGACGGCTTCATCGACTGGCTCAACAGTGCCAACGCGACCCCATAGGCGCCGTATCCCGATGTCACAGCAATAGGCGATTATGGCCGCCGAAGTTGGGGAGATCGCCGAGGCTGGGGTGATCGATCAACGCCGCCGTTGAGCCGCACACCGCAAGCCCACGCTTCACACCCCCTGCCGTTCCGCGTCTTCTTTGCGCAGGATCGTGCAGGTCTCGCTTTCCTCATCAAAGGTGATCACCACCCGGCCAAGGTCGAGCAGCTTCTTGACCTGGTCGATGCTGTGGTAGGCGTCGGCAGGGTTCGTGCCATCGCGTGTCACAAACTCCTCGATGAGGGCGTCGAGGGTGTCGGCGGGGAGTTCGTCGTGGGGGATCCGCAGGGGCATCGGGACGAGTCCACGGTAAAGGAAAAACACGGCGTGACCGCGAAGAAACGGGGGCGACAGGCCGCCGGGGCGATCCCATGGGCGATCGGCTTCCACCGGCCTCGGCGTGCTGGTATAGTGTAGCGGTCTTGGAGGAAGGCCCGAGGCGACGAAAGCTACGGGGTTTTTTTGTTCCGACCGGTGATACTTGCCGCGCCGCGAACGTCATTATGGATACGTTGTAAACCGAGTATTGGCCTGAAGGTGGAACCCCGGCCAAGCTCACAAGGACTGTTGCCCGCCGGGCACGGAAAGGTAAGAGACGGATGCAGAATCGCAAACCTATCAATCGCCGATCGTTCCTCCAGGGGGCCGCGGCAGTGACGGCCGGGGCGGCCTGGATCAACCCGAGTTGGCTCAGAGCCGAGGGCGGCAACAAGCTGCGGGTCGTCGGCGTGGGGGTCGGCGGCCAGGGGGGGCACGACATCGTGCAGGTCGCCGAGCACGCGGACACGACCATTGTCGGTGTCGTCGATGTCGACCTCAACTCGGCCGAGCGCGCCGCGGGCCGGTTCGACTGTGACTATTGGCAGGACTACCGCGAGGCGTTCCGCGCCCTGGGCGACGGGTTTGATGCCGTGGTCGTCTCGACGCCGGACCACATGCACGCCCCGATCGCGATGTCGGCGATGAACATGGACAAGCACGTCTACTGCCAGAAGCCGCTGACGTGGTGCGTCGCCGAGTCGCGCGCCCTGAGCGCCGCGGCCCAGACCAAGGGCCACCTGGCCACGCAGATGGGCACGCAGATCGCTTCGGCCGCCCACAAGCGCCGCAGCGTCCGCGCCCTCGAAGAGGGCGTCATCGGAAAGATCCGCGCGATCCACTGCTGGTCCGACCGCCCCAACAACTGGTGGCCCCAGGGCACCGAACGGGCCCAGGGCGAAGACCCCGTCCCCGAGAACCTGGACTGGGACAAGTGGATCGGCGTCGCACCGATGCGCCCCTTCAAGAACAACACCTACGCCCCCTTCAGGTGGCGCGGCGTCAAGGACTTCGGCTGCGGCGCGATCGGCGACATGGCCTGCCACATCGCAGACACCCCCTTCTACGCCCTGGGGCTCACCAACCCCCTCTCCGTCATCGCACACTGCGACGACGCCACCGACGACAAGTACCCCAGCAAGCAGGTCGTCGAGATGGTCTTCGCCGGCAGCGATATGACCACCGACGACACCCTCCCGCTGACCTGGTACGACGGCGGGAACATGCCCGACCCCGAGGCCCTGGGCCTCCCCGCCGGCTTTGAACTTGCCCAGAACTCCTGCGCCCTCATCGGCGAAAACGGCATCTTCATCGTCCCCTACATCCTCCCCAGCGGCGTCGAACACTCGACCCTCGTGGTCAACGGCGAAGCCACCCCCTACGAGGGCAACACCCGCCTGCGCGCACGCAACCACTACCACCACTGGGTCGACGCCTGTATGGGCTGGGGCGAAACCGAAACCCACTTCGCCTTCGCCAGCAAGCTGACCGAGTCCTTCCTCATCGGCGCTGTCGCCTCCCGCTTCCCCGGGCAAAGCCTCGATTGGGACGCCGACAACATGCGCTTCACCAACCTCGACGCCGCCAACGCCTTCGTCGGCCGCGAGTACCGCGCCGGCTGGGAAGTCGAGAACCTGTAGCCCCGGAAGTGCAACCCGCTTTCTCACAACGCCCGGCACCCGCCGGGTGTTTTTTTATACCGAACAACAGGCAGCAATGACTGCTTGCCAGAACGTGTACGCGAAGTTGTTTAGCCGCCACCCAACGGGCGGCGCGTCGGGTGGCGAAGGCACCCAGCGCCGCCCCTACTTCTTCGTCCGGTGATCGGCGCTACGCCGAGCGTGTTCCAACGCGCTAGAGATACCCGGCGATTCGGCAGGCGGCGACGGCTTTTCTTTGGCCTTTGCCTGCTTGACTGCCGGGGGGTCGGCGGACGCCGAGCTTGAAAGGCTCGCGGTGGCCTGCTTCGTCTTCTTGCGGCGTAGCACGCTGCCCCATCCCCCCGCCTTCTTCGTCGGCAGCGCTTCCTCCGTCTCGGCGCTTGGTTCCGCGGGCTGCCGGCGAGACTCGGACCGATGGAGCAGGGCGAACACACCGACCCGCCGCTCCAAGACCTCCAGGAGGATCAGGAAGATACTGGCGAACATCAGCCAGTGGCCGACCGCGACCTGGCGGGGGATCTCGGGGAGGTCCTGCCAGATGCTCGCCAAGTCGATGCGTGACATACCCCGGGTCAGTTCCGCGATGGACTCGAGGTTTTCAACCCCCTCGCGGTCGCCGCGTGTCCGGAACTCCGGCGAGTAGAGCAGACGTGTCGGCGAGAGCTGCGTCTGCCCGAGGCCCGGGATGGTGACCGTCGACAGCGACGTCTCCTGGCTTTGAACGGGCATCTGAACAGCCAGCGTATCGGTGCCGGTCCACTGCATCGACAACTCGGTCACCGCCGGCGGCGCGTCAGGCCGGCCGGTGAGTGTCGTGACCACCGGCATCTTTTCGAAGGGCTGGGGCAGTTCACGCTCGGGGCTCAGGTGCAGCGTCACCGTCTTTACGCCATCGACGACATCCTGTGTCACGAGCATGTCGTTGGGTAGTCGGCTGCCCCGGCCAGCGACCCAGCGCGCCAGCGATGAGAACATCTCGCCCGTCTGGCCCCATGTGCTGATAGCCCCGGTGAACTCGCCGTCGGCCTCGCCGGTGTAGGCCGCGACCCGGCCCGCGCCGACCTGCCAATAGGCAACCAGCGGGGCGTTGTACTCGTCACGGGTCAGCGCCCCAAGCTGCGCGTCGGGGCGGAGGTACGTGAGGTTGTATCCCCCCACGCTCGGCGGCTGCGACAACGGCTGGCCGACCAATGCCGAGAGCAAAGGGGTGGTCGCCACGGGTGTTGGCTCGTCGAGGAAGCTGCTACGCGCGACCACAAAGGTATCCTGCGCGAAGAGCTGCGGAAGGTTCATCGCATCTTTGGTGAAAAAGATGCGGCCGTTGCCCCGCCGGGCGATATCTTCGAGCAAGACCGCGTGCGGGTCGGTCGGGCTGCCCAGCCCGATGACACTGACCGTAATGTTCGCGGCGCTGCAGTGCTCCAGGAGTTCTTTGTACGCCCCCGGCTCCACCGAGTCGGCCGCGTCAGAAAACAAAATGATGTGGCGGGTCTGCGCCTCGGCATCGACCAGCATGTTCGCGGCGTTGGACAAGGCCTCGTACACATAGATGCCGCCACCCATGGAGTCGATGCCAAGGATTCGGCCGCGTGTCGCCGCGGTTTCCGAGCCGACTTGGTCCAGCGGGACGATCATATGCGCCCGCGTATCGACCGCGATCACACCAAACTCGTCGGCAGGTGACAGGAGGCCGAGGACCTCCGCCGCTCCGAGATTGGCCAGGTCCATCTTCATACGTCCGCCGCTGACGGGCGCGGCCATCGAGCCGGACCGGTCCATCGCGACCACGATCGCAAGCGACAGCTTCCGGTGCTCCTGGCGGAGTTCCATCGACACCGGGATCAACGGATCAAGCGGCGTTTTGAAGTAGCCCCCCGGGCCGTAGGAGCGCTGGCCGCCGGTGATCAGCATCCCCGCCCCGGCCTGGTCGATGTAGGCCGCGAGATTCTCTGTCCCCCGCGTGGTCAGCGACTGCGCGGGGACGTTTTCGAGCACGACCGCCGAGTAGTTAGTCAGGCCCTCCAGCGACCAATCGACTTCATCGGGGGTGCGCTGCTCAATCGGCAGCCCGCCCTGGGTCAATAGCCGGGCCAGCCCCGCCCCCTGCGTCTCGCTGATGACAAGCACCGGCTTCTCGCCCTCGATACCCACGAGGAAACGGCCGGTGTTGTTCTCGGGCAGTGGGTCGGGCTGCTGCGTCACGATGCGGATGCGGTAATCTGCCGTGCCTGGTTCCCCGGCGGTGTCCCGAAAGGTCAGCCGGTTGAGCCCGGCAGTGACGGGGTGTTCGCCCTGCGCGATGCGGGTGTTGCCGCGCAAAATCTCGAACTCGATGTCCTGTGCGGTCGGTGCGTTGACCCACGCCGTGATCATGAACGATTGGCCGGGCCCGACAGAGAGCGGTGCATCGACATGCTCGATCGAGACGTCGTTGGCACGCGGCCGACTCAACTCGCGGTAGTCGATGGCGATGTCTCGGCCAACAGCGTCGAGGGCTTGGGGCATCGGGTCGCGCCCGGTCCATAAGCCATCGCTGAGCACGATGATCCGGCCCGGGCTGTCGGGCGGGATCACCGCGAGCGCGTTGCGGATGGCGTCGGACAGGTTCGAGCCTTCGGGATTGATGACCTGGCTAAACGCGTCGAACGCGCCGAGGTCCGCCGGGTGTTCGAGCACCGCGTTCCCGCCGAAGGTCACCACCGCCAGCCGGTCGGCCGGGGACATCCCGTCCTGGATCAGCGCGACCTGCTCAATGATCGCCCGGTCGGCGGCATCCGGCATCGACGTGCTGCGGTCGGCGATGACGACCACCGTCCCGGCGCGGTCGGCCAAAGGCAATGCCGGCGAACTCAACGCCAACACGATCAAGACCAGCAGCACCGCACGCATCACCTGCAACGCCTTCGACGGCGCGGGGAACTTCCACCACAGAAGCCCAAGCGGGAGAAGCAACAACAACCAGATCGGCTGCTCGATTACCATCAGGACAGCCCTCCGCTTCGTGAGATCAGCGCGGTGTGCAGGCCCAAAAGGACCAGCGTCAAGAGCAGTAACAGCCAGGCAATCGATCGGTACTCGTCACGGACCGTTGCTTCGTCGAGCCAGCTCCCGGCCCGGCTCGTGCCGGCCGCACGCAGGTCCGACTCCTCGTACGACATCGTGTTGACCGCGAAGGTGTACGACCGCTCGCCCGCCTGGACCTGGGTGAGCCCGACACGGTCGGCGGTGATCTGCACCCCGTCCGAGACGACCGGAACCGCGCGCGGCGCGGCGTCCTCGGGCAAGACATTCACCTGCTCCAGCGTGCCGGCGACGCCAAGCCTGGCGGTACTGTCCAGCCGGTAGTTGGTCTTGCGCAGGCCGGGCAGCGTGCCGAGCTGCCAATCCACGAGGTTCCAGAGCAGAATGGGGAAGTCGGGCGACTGCATGAGTGATGACTGGTCGGGGCGCACACGCAGACGGACCTCACGCCCAAGCGCGCGAGGCGCCTCTGTGACCAGCGGGACGTTCCCGACCATGACCACCGGCCTGCCCGGCAGCGCATCATCCGAACCCGCCGACCAGATCACGCGGTCAAACGAAGTCCCCACCGTCAGCGGGTGCGACCGATCCACCACGAACGGCCCGATGTACGCGCTGACCTCGGCCTGCGGTTCGGAGATCACGCGCAACACCCACGCCGCAGAGCTGGCGGGCACACCCGTGGGCCGATCGGTGATCAAGAGCTGTTCGCCGTCCGTCACGAGCGTCGCGTTCTTGGCGTGTTCGACAAAACGGACAACCGATTCCTGGAGCGCGTCGTCGTCTATCGCGACACCGACACGGAGCGACGGGCGGGGCTGAGGCAGCAGCACCGCCCGGTTATCAATCGCCAAAGCATCGTCCGGAAGCTGCGCAACAAAGGGCTGGTCCGACGCGCGGAGGTCCAGCCAGAGGCGGTGCGAGGCGGCCGCGGCGATGTCGAAGCTGCGCGATTGATCGCCCGCGAAGGTCAGGGTCGTATGGGCCGATGCGGTGCCGAGGTTCGTGACCTCAACCATGACGCGTTCCCCCTCCCCCGCCACGTTGCGCACCGCGGAGGTGATCGCCAGGTTCGGTTTGGCCTCGCCGAACGACCACCACTGGAGCTGCCCCGCGCCGAGCTCATCGGGGTAGGGGTGGTCCGTGAGGACAAGGATCTTCGCCCGCGGGCCGCCCAACTCGTAGGCCATTGTGATCGCCCCGGCGAGGTCGGCCGACCCCGCGTGTGTGTCCCACCCCTGCGCCTGCTCGACCGTCTCATCCGGCCGTGTGGTCGGCGGCCCAAGCAGGTGCGGGTTCGCATCGGCGAGGATGAGCTGGGCCGAGTACTTCCCGCCCGAGGCGAGCTGCTTCCTCAGCGCTTCTATGGCCTGGCCACGCGGGTCGTGCTCCGCCTGCATCGAGTAGGAACCATCGAGCACCACGACGATCGACTGGCGCTCCGCGAGGGCCTGGACGCGCGGCCCCGCCGCCGCAACCGCGAGCAGCAGGATCGCCAACAACTCAAGCAACAGCAGCAAGGGGGTTTGCAGCCGACTAAACCGGCCCCCGCCTTCGCGAGCCTCGCGTTGGCCACCCCACAGCAGCAGGCTCGACACCTCCTGGCGGCGGTAACGGTTGCGCAGCCAATAGATCGACGCCAGGGCAGGCAGCGCCGCGAGTGCAATCATCGCGATGGGGAGGGTCAGCAACGGCATGGGGGCTTCGAGGGCATATTCGTCGCGCGGGGTACACGCCTGATTTTCCCGGCAAGTGGGCGCGGCCTACTTCACCTGTAACACACCCGCCTCCACCAGCGGCGACAGATCCCACGACGCCAGCAACGGCTCGGCGATCAGTTGTACCAGCGTCGCGCCGACCTGCCGGCAGGCGCTGTACCACGCATCGTGGTGGTTTTGGAGTTTTTGAAGGTACCGCTTCTCCGCCGCGGCGTCGATGTAGATCTCGCGGACTTGTCCGGTCTCGCTATCGACCAGCCGGAGGTTCCCGCGAGCGGGCGGGGTAACATCGCATTGGCCTAAAAGCTGAACGATGCAAAGCCCAGCGGCGTCGCGCCCGAGCTGCTGCACGACCGGCAAAGGCTTGGTCTCAAAAAGCAGGTCACTGATCACCACCCGGGTACCGCGCCGCCGCCAGGCGGGAGGGCTCTGCCTCAGCGCGGCGTCCAGGCCTTCCCGGCCGGCAAAGTCCAGGCCCTGCCACCCGCCGGGCCGACCGGCGCCGCCCTGGACCGGCGTGACTCGGTCGCCGGCCTGGTACAGCGCGTGGGTGAACTTCGCGTTGCCTGCGGCGGTCGATAGTGCTGCGGCCAGCGCGGCCGAGGCACGCGCTTTCGGCGAGGCCGTCACCGCCATCGACCTGGAGGCATCAACCAGGAGATCCAAATGCGGGCTGACTTCTTCCCGGTAGAGCTTGACCGTCAGGCGGTCGCTGCGTGCGTAGACCGACCAGTCCACCCGCCGCAGGTCGTCGCCGGGCTTGTACTCGCGGTAGTCCATGAACTCGATCGAGTTGCCCACGCGGTGGCCCAGATGCATCCCGACCCGGCCGGCCGGCGTCTGCCGCATCGCCGTCAGCCGGTAGCGTGTGCCCGCGACCTCCCCCTCGGATAGACCTCGCCGGACGTCCTCATCCACGGGCGTCTCCCGGGGTCACCGGTGCGGCGGTCTCGGGCGCTTGGGGCGAAAGCGGGCGGTAGCTTCGGATCTGCCGCAACATCCAGGGCGTCAGGAATAGCAAGGTGATCCCTGCCCACGCGCCCGAAAAAATCAGCGCGAGCACCCAGTACTCCGAGCCCGGCTCATGGCTCAGCGTGGCGAAAGGATTGAGGATGTACCAGACATCACTCGCCCGGTCCCAGTCATCGCCCATCACAACGAACAGGCCGATGAATGGCAGGATCGTGAACACGATCATCAGCAGGAAGGCGAAGGCCGCAGCCGTGATCGGGTTAGCGCCCTGGCCCATGAGCCCCTTGCGGAGCAAGATGCCGGTCAGGATGTAGGCCAAGGCATAGACCGGGACCGGAAGCGCATAAGCGATGTCACGGGTAAAGTCGAGCGGCTGCCTTCCCCAGACGCTGTAAGGGCTGGAACTCCCCGTGAGATGAGCTGGACCGTGCATGCTGGAGCAGACCCAGGCGGTCACGATCGTTGCGGCGATGAGCATCCCCGCCCAGATCAGTCCCGCCGCCGCGCCGCTGGTGGTCAGGAAAGCGATCGGCCGAAGCCAGACCCGTCGGGGCACCTTCCAGAGCAGGCGGTTGCCGTAGGCCTCGCGTTCCGAGCCGCTGCAGACCAGGATCAAGGACAGGAAGATGAGGCTCGTGATCGTCCAGACTTCAACCGCGTTGAAGTAGAGGTCCGGCAAAAAGCCCCAGTCGTGGGCGACTGCAATGACACCCGTGACGAGCCAAACGGCCGTGATGTACAGGCGCAGCGGTCGGGCGCGGTTGGCTGTGCTGGCCGTGAGCATCGCGACCGCGACGAAGAAGAGCAGCCCCGCGATGGCCAGCCCGAAGAGGATCATCGTGATCACGGGGCCCCAAAAATCCATCGCGCTCGCGCCGTAGAACAGGACGCCATCGATCGCGAGCTCGGCGGCCATCACCAACACCCCGACACACAGCATCCCGATGCCGCCCAGTGCCGCCAAGCCGACAAACGCCTTGACGACTGCCGAGACCGGCATCGACGCCACGGTCAAAGCAACCTGGATGACGCCGAGGATGACAAGGACATCCAAGCCCAGGATCAAAAAGATCGTCGGCAGGTCGATCCCCCGCATGAGGTAGGTGATCACCATGAAAGGCGCACACGCGCTGAAGATCAGCATCGCGATCGCCATCCCCGAAATCAGCTTGCCCCACACGATCGACGACGGCTTGATCGTTGTGATAAACAGCAGGTCTGTGTTCACCCCCGAGCGTTCGCAGCCCAGGCGGATCCCAACATAGAGCGGGGTAAACAGCAGACAGGTCGAAAGCATGATCGCGTGCAGGACCATGAAGACCTCGCCGCCCGCGTTGGTCCGGCCGGTCTCAGACAGCAGCAGGTAGCCTCCCAGCACCAACAGCAACACGACGAGGAACAACAGCAGGATCGTGTTCACGAACATCGAGTTCACCGCCTGGCGCAGCTCCTTCACCACGATCGGGTTCATCCGATCGTCGATCGCCCCGACG
>JBCCWH010000065.1:0-18799 GCA_039193915.1 Planctomycetota bacterium | reverse complement strand
CTACGTCGGCGAAGACGAAAACGACAAGACCGTCAAAGAGCAGAACGCCTGGCTCAGCGAGCGGGCGTGCCTGCGCAGCGAACTGGTCGAGTTTGAGGGCAAGCCGTTCAAGCCCACCGGCCGCCAGCAGGCCCTCGCCGCGGCCGAGGCGCTGGGCTTCAAGCGCAGCGAAACCAAGCAATGGGAAGACGAAAAAGGCAAGGGCCCGGCCAAGGACCGCTGCGTCTACCTCGGCGGCATCGCTAGCGATGCGCCGTCGTTCAGCATCGAGTCCATCGAGACCAAACGCACGACCAGCCGGCCGTCCCCGCCGTTTATCACCTCGACACTGCAGCAGCAGGCCTCAACACGCCTGGGCTTCCAGCTCAAACGCACGATGCGCGTCGCCCAGCAGCTCTACGAGGGCATCGACCTCAAGGGCGCTCGCGGGCAGACCGGCCTGATCACCTACATGCGGACCGACTCGACGTTTCTGTCCAACGAAGCCATCGCGATGGCACGGGACTTTGTCGGCAAAAAACACGGCAACGACTATCTGCCCGAAAAGCCCAACTTCTATAAATCGTCAAACAAGGACGCCCAGGAAGCCCACGAAGCCATCCGCCCCACCGACGCGACCATCACCCCCGAGTCGATCCGCGGCGTGCTCAGCGACGAGCAGTACAAGCTCTACGACCTGATCTGGCGTCGCTTCGTCGCCTGCCAGATGGTGCCCGCGAAGTGGGACTCGACCGCCATCACGATCAAGCCCGACCATGTCGACGCACGCTTCCGCGCGACGGGCCGAACGCTCGTCTTCGACGGCTTCCTCAAGGTCATGGGCGTCCCCAAGTCCGACGACGTGATCCTCCCCCCGCTCGAAGAAAAGCAGGAACTCGGCCCGGTCGACCTCAACCCGACCCAGCACTTCACCAGCCCGCCGCCGCGCTACAACGAGGCGTCGCTGCAGAAGAAGCTCGAAGAGGAAGGCATCGGCCGGCCCTCCACCTACGCCGCGATCATCGGCACGATCCAGGACCGCAAGTACGTCGAGACCGTCACCCCCCGCGACAAGCGCCTCCGCGCCACCGACATGGGCAAGGTCGTCACCGACATGCTCGTCCAGGCCTTCCCCACCATCCTCGACGTGGGCTACACCCGCGAGATGGAGGAGCACCTCGACGAGATCGAATCCAAGAACAAAGACTGGCGGCAGACGCTGCACGAGTTCTACGACCCGTTTAAAGAAGCGCTCGAACACGCCCACGAAAACCTCAAGCACGCCAAGGCCGAGACCCAGCCCGCGCCCGACGACCTCAAGTGCCCCAAGTGCGGCGCACCGACCGAATACAAGTTCGGCAAGAACGGTCGATTCCTCTCGTGCACCGCGTTCAACGTCCCGCCCGTCGAGGTCGCTGTCGAGGGCCACCCCGGCACGTGGTACCTCCACAAGGCCAAGGGCAAGGCCCGGCCCAAGGTCATGAGCGAAGACCAAAGCGAAAAGGTCAACTGGACGAAACTCGCCAAAGACGACCAAAAGACATTTATGCAGCTTTCGGATGCCATGCCCGAACCCTGCAAGTACGCCGCCCCGATCGACGCCGACGGCCGGCCGATGGAGCCCGAGCAGACCGACATCCTCTGCCCCGACCCGCCGATCGGCGACGGCCAGCCGATGATTAAACGCACCGGGCGCTTCGGCCCGTTCCTCGCCGCGGCGAGCTACCCGGACGTGCAGTACATCGTGAAGCTCAACGCCAAGACCGGCGCGGTCGAGCTGCCCAAGCCCCCGCCGATGCACACGGACCTGACGTGCAGCAAGTGCGAGTCGATGCTCTATGTGCGCGACTCGAAGCGCGGGCTGTGGCTGAGCTGTTCGAGCTTCCCCAAGTGCCGCGGCCGCGAGAGCTTTGGCAAGCTGGACGAAGACAGGCAGGCCGAGCTTGAGAAGCTTTGGAAGAAGCACCTCAAGGACAACCCGCTGCCCGAGATCCGCACGAAGGACGGGCGCGTCCTTGAAGAAGGCGACAACTACATCCCCATCATCGCCGGCCAGGACGAGCCTGCGGAGGTTGGGGGGTAGGTAGATTTCATGAAGCGGCTTGCGTGGTCGGCGGTGTTCGTTGTGGTGGTGGCCGGCATCGGCGCGGTCGGCGGCGTGCTTTATCCGTACAAAGAGCTACTTTACAATCAAGACCTGAGACAACTCAGGCGCGAACGTCACATTGAGACCGCGATGACCGACAACAGGGATAGGGTCGAGGCTCGTGCGGCCAAGGGCGCAATCTACCTTGGTGGCCTCACAACGCTGGTGCTGGTCATCATCACCATCCGAAAGGATGCTGAGCGAAAAAAGAATGGCCAATAGCTAGTGACCGGGCAACCACCATGAGCAACCACACACCGACTGGGAGCGAACTGATCGCCAGTGTCCGTAAACGCCCGGCTATGTATGTCGGTGGGACCGACAACTTAGGAACACGACAGATCCTCTTCGAGCTGATCGGGAACGCGATTGATCAGTTCCTTGCGGGCCAGGCGTCATCGGTCTCGGTACGGTTTCGCGGAGACGCAATGGAAGTCTCCGACGATGGGCCGGGCCTTCCGCCTTACAGCGATGACAGCGATGATGTCGAGCGGTGGTTCTTCAGTTTCCACGACACGGCAACTGCCACCGGACACGCTCCGCATGTCCATTTGGTGCACCACGGCTGCGGCTTGGTGGTGGCCAACGCATTAGCCCAATCACTCGAAGTTGAGTCGGTCCGTGAAGGTATACGCTGGCAACTTCGGTTCGAGCGAGGCATACTCCAAACTAAGCTGCGGTCCGATGCAGGCAACGCACCTTCGGGCTGCCGATACCGAGTCGTGGTGGATTCGGAGATCATGAAGCACGCACTCCCCAATCGCTCCGATGTCCGTAGCACGCTGTATGAATCGGCGCATCTGTTTCCGGGACTCAGAATCACGTTTGACGACGAGCGTTTCCACGCCCCCGGAGGATTGAAAGACTACATCCCTACATTCGCCAGGTGGCCAAGCATCGGCAACACCTTTCGCCTCGATGCGTTCTGCTACAACGGTACGGTGGAGGGAGTGCGGATCAATGCCGCTGCGATCGGTGGCGGGCAAGCCCCAGAGACGCAGTACTGGTCTTGGGCTAACGGCGTAAGGACACCCGGCAACGGCGACCACCAAACTGGGTTCAGGCAAGCGCTACAAGATGCCGACTGGGCACCTACGGCGGCGATGATCCATGTGATCTTCGACGACCCCCGGTTTGCTGGTCCGACGAGAGATCAGCTAATCGCTCCGCATGTCTGCGCAGTCGTAAGGGAGGCGCTACGCCCCCAATTGGAAGATTATCTGGGCCGGTAGTGTTTATTGCTTTCTCACTTTCCAGATGATCTCAACCTTGTAATCCCAAGAAAACTCTGTATCGTAGAGACACTCTGGAGGAGAGGTACACGATGCGTTTACACGATGCGTTAGAGCAGATTGCGGATATCCGGCAGCAGGTCGGGCGGGCGGTGCTGTACCGTGGGCTGCGGTCGTCGGCGGTGATGGTCACGGCCGGGCTCGCGTGGGCCGGGGCGGCGGCGCAGTCGTGGCTGGTGCCCGAGCCGATGCGGGACATGACGGGGTACATGGCGGTGTGGTTCGTGGTTGCGCTGGCGAGTGCCGGCACGGTAGCGTGGGCGATGGTCCAGCGGTCGCGCAGCGGCGGGTCGCGGCTTGAGCGCGAGCAGGCGCTGGAGGTCGCCGAGCGCTTGAGCCCGGTGCTCGGCGTCGGCGCGTGGCTGACGGTCGTACTCGCGCTCTGGTCGCGGGACCAGGTGTGGATGCTGCCCGGGCTGTGGGCGGTGCTGTTTGGGCTTGGCGTGTTGTCGATGCGTCGGATGCTGCCCCGGCTGATGATGGTTGTCGGGATGTACTACCTCGCGTCGGGGCTGATGTGCCTGGCGTGGGCGCAGGGGGCTTGGGCGCTGTCGCCATGGGCGATGGCGTCGACGTTCGGCGTCGGCCAGGCGCTGGCGGCGGGGGTATTGTTCTGGACGTTGGAGCGGCCGGCGGTCGTGGAGCAGACTTGTGAGTAAACCCACCCCCCCTACCGAAGACGAAGAACGGCGCTACGCCTACGACGGGCTCGAGCGCGTCATCCACGAGAAGGCCCGGCTGGGCATCATGACTTCGCTGGTCACGCACCCCGGCGGGCTGGTGTTCACCGATCTCAAGCAACTCGTCGGGCTGACGGACGGCAACCTGAACCGTCACCTGGCGGTGCTCGAAGAGGCGGGCTTTGTCGAGCCCCACGCGCTCAAGCCGACCCAAGGCCCGAAGCGTGGGCGCGGCAAACGCCCGACGCAGTACAAGCTCACCCGGCTTGGCCGCAAGCGGTTTTTGGACTACATCAGCCAGCTCGAACAGGTCGTGCGCGACGCGGGGGAGGTTGCGACGACACCAACGGCGCGGCCGGCGAAGGCGTAGCCGATCCGTTGGACAATGACTCGATGGACAACCGCGCAAGCCCCTTGCGTTAGGTCACCCCAAGCGGGCGTGGCACTGCCACAGCGCTCACGCCCCTGCGTCGCCGCCCTGCAACGAATCCCCCAAACGCTCCGCCGCCTGCTCGGCCTGCGCGGCGGCATCGGCCAAAGGCCCCTCGGCCCCGGTGGACATCCCCTGCGCTTGGCCGAGTGGCGCATTCAACAAATCAGAGATCTCGTCGATCGCCTGCGCATCCGGCATGGCTTCGGCTTGAGGCAACGGCGCGTCCGACGCGCCCGCCAGAGGGCCGTGGTCATCGGGGGTAGCGTCGTTGTCCGCTGCCTGGGGTGATGCCGCCGCGAGCTCGGGGCCGGGTTGCGGGGCTGGCGAAGCAGACGCATTGGCGACCGGGGCTGCCGACGAAGCTTGCTCGGCCCGAGCCACTTGGGTGACACGCCCCATCGCGCCGGCGAGCAGCGGCTCTTGCTGCGTCAGCGTATCGAGCACGCGTCCCATCTGCTGTTCGATGTCCGCAAGCGCCTGCTCTGCCTGTGCGACCTTATCTTGAAGCTGGCGGACCTGCTGTCGGCCCAATTCGATCGCCTCGCGGTACTGGTGGGCCTCGGTTTCGAGCGGCCCGAGCAGCGCGTCGATGCGCTGCCCCAGGGTGGTCGGCGATGAGGGAGGTGCGTCGGACATGGTCGCTCTCGGCATGGGTCAGCGCGGGCCGGGCAACCGGTCCGCTTCCACCCTGCCTTCGGCAAGCTGGGGCGATTCCTTGAGCGGGGCCGAAGATGCAAGGTCCGAGAACCCGCCGCGGCCGCAGGCGGGATGAAAACAACTGCCGCCAGCGCTACTCTTTGCTGTATCGGGCGATCAAATCGATGATCATGGGCTGGTCGCGGTCGACCCCGAGGCTGGTGCGCCAGTAGGCCAGGGCGCGGGCCCGCAGGTTGTCGTCGTATTCGCCGCCTTCCAGGTACATCGCCATGAGGCAGACGCCCGCGCCGTTGAGTGAGGCGAGGTCCTGGGGCGCGGTCTTGAGCGACTCTGTGTAGGCCGCGAGCGCGTCTTCGAAGCGGGCCTGGCGGAACAACACAAACCCAAGGCGCTCGTAGCCGATCGCGTCGGACTCGGTGCGGAGTGTGGCGCGGAGGACGTTCTCGGCCCGCTGGTAGTTACCCAGTTGGATGTGTGCGTCGGCGAGCCCCAGCATGATCGGCTCCACCGGCTCGCCGAGTTCAAGGGTCTGGCGGTAGGCGTCGACGGCGGCGGTGTAGTCGCCCACGAGCGAGTACGCGGCGGCGAGGTTGGCCCATGCGGCCTGGGACTCGGGGTCGAGTTCGGTCGCGCGCCGGGCGTAGGGGATGGCGGCTTCCGGGTCGCCGTGCTGGAGCTGGGCCGAGCCCATGTCGCGGTTGGCGGGGAAGCTGTTGGGCCGAAGCCGCAGCGCCCGCTGGTAGGAAGCGATAGCGGCCTCGGTAAGCCCTTCGAGCTGACTGGTGAGGCCGTAGTAGTACCGGGCGTCGAAGTTGTTGGGGTTGGTGATGATCGCTTCGCGGTAGGCGGCGGCGGCGTCAGCGTAGTCGCCCTGGGTACGGAAGATGTCACCAACGCCGAGGTGCGCCTCGGTGAGTCGTGGGTTCTTGGCCAGGGCCTGGTTGAAGGAAGTCATGGCCTCTTCGAGGTTCCCCTCGGCTTCGAGTTCGCGTGCGACGTTGATGAGCGACTCGGCGACCTGCTGATCGATCGCCGAGACAGCCGGCTCGGGCGGCGCGACGGGCCTCGACGCGGCCGCGCCTTGGCAGCCCACCAACGCAGGGGCCAGCCCCGCAGTCAGAGCGAGGGCGAGCGGGGACTTTTTCAACATACGCGTCTTGTCTGGTGCCATAGGCGTCTTGCTATCCTTCTGCTGCGGCGGGTAAGAGCCCGGCCGCCCCTGCGTCGGCTGGTCAGTATACGCCAACCCATCGGCGATTCCCCCGGGCCACCTTCTTTATCGTGCAATTGGAGCTGCATCATGCCCCATTCCCGAAAACCTTCGCCGCGGCCTTGCTGAGGCACCTCTCGCTCGGCAGCGCCATCACCCACGCCCACAACACCCGCACCATCACAACCGGCACAAACAGGACAACCCCGCCACGACCTGCGGCGTCACAGACGGAAAACCGCACGACACCTACGCCCACAGGGCCGAGTGTTCAAAGCGGCCGGTGATCCTGGCCAGCGTGCCCTTCATCCGTGCGCAGCCAGTTCGAATCACGCAGCCCGGGTATGCGGAGGACAAAGACCTGCACGCGGTGTATCAGAGGTTCCTAAAACGAAAGGTGGCTTACACGGCTTATGGCATCGCGAGGGTCTTGACCTCTTCGACAACCCCATCAACGAATAGGACGGAGAACTCATCGTCATTGGGTTTGGTCCAGAACCGCATAACACGCTCGGTCGTGCCCATCGTCGAGTCGGCCGGCCCCAGGATCTCCTCGACCTCCTCAAGCGTCTGTCCGACAACTATCTGCGCAAACTTGTCTGCCGCATCGGAATCTGGGCGTGGGGCGGAGGGCGATTGGGCATCTTGATTGACACGATCGGGGGCATCGGCACCGACAGATGTGTCTGCCGGATCGGATTCGCCGCAGCCGACAGCGACTAAAGCGAGCGTCAAAGCCAGAAAAAAGGTGGCGATCAGTTTCATTTGAGTTTCCTAAACAGGGCACAGAACAATGCGTTGCGGTTGGAATAGCGCCGCCTGACACTTCGTCGATAGCAGGCATTGCAAACCCTATCACGCGGCAGACGAATCACCTCAGTGCCCCACCGCCGGGGTGCCCAGGCGTGGGGTGAGTTTTGCGAGCAGCGCGGCGAGGGTCGCTTCGTCTTTGGCCTCGGCGTTCAAGCGTAGCAGCGGCTCGGTGTTGCTCGCGCGGACGTTGAACCAGTAGCCGCCGCCCTCGACCGCGTCGTTGCCCTTGCTCCAGCAGTCGACGGTGACACCGTCGAGGTCGTCGACGAGGTCCGCGCCCTGGCCGAAGTCGGTCTTGAGTGACGTGAGCACGGCGTCCTTGTCGTCGCAGGTGTAGTTGCGTTCGCCCGACTGCGGGTACTTGCGGAACGGCGCGATAAGGTCGCTGAGCTTGGCGTCGGTCCCGCCGATCAGCCCCAGCGCGACCGCCAGCAGGATTGCGCCCGAGTCGGCGAAGCTGTTGTCCTTGAAGTAGAAGTGCCCCGACAGCTCGCCGCCGAAGCTGCCGTCGCTCTCGCGCAAGGCCTGCTTGATGTTGACGTGGCCGACCTTGCTGCGCACGGGCTTCACCCCCAGCGCGTCGATAGTTTCCTCGACGACCTTCGAGCTGCGCAGGTCGTAGACGATCGGGCCGCCGGGGTGCATCTTCACAAACGTCTCGGCCAGCATCGCCGTCAGGTGGTCGCAGCCACACAGCTCGCCCTTGTCGTCGACCAACATGCAGCGGTCGGCGTCGCCGTCGAAGCACGCGCCCAGGTCGCAGCCATGCTCGCGCACGCCCTGCTGTGTCGGGACCATGTTCTCCTCGACCAGCGGGTTGGGCTCGTGGGCCCAGTTGTCGGTGTAGGTGTCGTTGACGGCGATGACTTCGAGGTTGTCGATGCCGTTGAACACTTTGTCGAGCAGCGTCGTGCCCATGCCGTTGGAGCAGTCGACGAACAGCTTCACCGGCTTGGCCAGCGCGGGCTTGAGGAACGAGCGGATGTGCTTGGCGTAGTCGTCCCAGATGTCGTGCGAGTCGAGCCCGCCGACCGGCTCGGGGCAGGGCTTGTCGTCATCTTCGAGTTTCTGCGCGATGTCGCGGATATCTTCGAGCCCGCTGCCCATGCCGACCGGCTTGGCGCCGGCGCGGCTGATCTTGAAGCCGATGTACTCGATCGGGTTGTGGCTGGCGGTGCACTGCACCCCGCCGACCGCGCCCAGGTGCGGGATCGCGAAGTACTGGACGGAGGTGTCGCACTTGCCCACGTCGATGACATCCATCCCCGCGGCGCGGATGCCGGAGATCAAGGCCCCGGCCATGGACGGCGCGGCCGGGCGGTGGTCGCGCGAGACGACGACCTTGCCGGGCTTGCCGCCGTTCTCTTGCTTGAGCAGCTCGGCGGTGGCGTAGCCGACCTTCCAGGCGTCGTCCTCGCCCAGCGGATCGGGGTAGAGGGCGCGGACGTCGTAGGCCTTAAAGACTTTGGAGATCATGGGGTCGCTCGTGGGTTGGTGAGTGAAATCGTGGACGCCGCGATGATAGCGGGTTATCAGGGCGTTGTGGCCCCATAGGCATGATGGGATCGCGGCGTTTGCATGGCCCCGCCATGGCCATGCCCGGGCTTTACACGGGTACAATGCCGCGATGGAAAGACGCACCGTTGTTGTCGGCGCAGCGTTCGGGGCCGCGGCCCTGGTGCTGTCTGCGTCGATCTTCCTTGGCCCCCCCGCCGGGACGCAAGACGTTTCGCAGACGGATGAATCCACCGTCGGCGCGGCGCTACCCCGCCACCACCCCAGTGACGATGCCGGAGCGCCGGGCTATAGCCTGCAGGGCGGCGGCTACGAGACCTTCGAACTCGTCGGCGACAACAAGACCCGCATCACCCTCCTCGGCGCCGACAGCGCCAGCACCCAGGGCCAGGGCATCACCCACTTCGTCAGGCCACGCTTCCAGATCATCACCACCGAATTCGCCACCACCCAGACCGGCACCGACGACCAGGGCGAGCCGATCTTCAAGCTCGGCGAACCCATCGCCGGGCAGGCCATGCTCCTCACCGCCGACGCCGCGGAGATGGAGATGGACGGCAACAACCCGCAGCGCGGCGTGTTCCAAGGCAACGTCGAGGTCACGCTCCTCAAGGCCGAGGGCCAGGCCGTCATCCTCGACGAAGACGACCCACGCTACTACGACATCAACGAGGTCCAGCGGATCTACATCGACGGCGACGCCCGCTTCGGCCTCGACACCAACGAAGTCCGCAGCAACGCCCCCGTCCACGTCACCTCCGCGCAGGCCGACTTCTATGGCATCGGGCTCATCCTCAAATACAACACCGCCCGCGAACGCATCGAGCAACTCGTTGTCCGCGAAGGGCGGTACCTGATGTTCAATGCCGACGCGCCTTCGCCCGCCACCTCGGACAGCATCAACACGCCTAGCGCCGCTATTACCGACGACACCCCTGCCGTCGACGAGGACGAGCCCGACCACCCGCTCGGCCCCAGCCAGTTCTACCTCGCGACGTTCTACGACGACATCGTCGTCCGCGACACCGACCGCGCACTGCTCGTGGGCGACCAGCTCAATGTCCGCTTCTCGCTGGGCCAGGAAGCCGTCGAGCCCGAGCCCATTCGGCCCGCCGAAAACCCCGACAACACACCCGGCTTCGCGCCGCTCGCGCCGCCGATCTACGGCATGCGCCTCGCACAAGCCAACAACAACACTCTCCCCCCCCTCCCCCCGCCGTTCAACCCCGCGCTCATCCCGCAGGCCAACGCCCAACGCTCGCTCTACTCCACCGCGCCGCACGAAGGCGTCCTCATCACCTGGACCGGTGCGTTCCGCCTCGTCCCGCTCGGCGAACAGCCCGAAGAACTCGCCGACGATAAAGACATCGCCGTCGCGCTCGAGGGCGACAACGCCTACGCCCAGACCATGCGCGACGGCGAGGCACACCGCATCGAGGGCGTCTCCCTGAGCTACCTCGTCGGGTCGCAGCACGTCACCGCGCGCGGCAGCGACGAACGCCCCATCACCATCATCTCCACCGAGGCCGGCGTCCTCACCGGCGGCGAACTCGTCGTCGATATCTCCGAGGGCACCGCCACGATCCTCGGCCCGGGCACGCTCACCCAAAACCCCGACGAAGAAGGCAAACAACTCACCCTCGCGTGGACCGACCGCGTCGACCTGGAGCTCTTCCTGGCCGACCCCGACGACGAAACAAGCAACGACGACGACAGCGGCATCTCCGGCCAATCGCAGATCGCCGGCATCCGCAGCGCCACCTTCGTCGGCGATGTCACCGCCAACCACCCCGACTTCGATCTCGAAAGCCAACAGCTCGCCGTCCGGTTCATGCGCCCCGACGAGGCCGCCGGGATCAAGAACGACCCGACGCACATCCAGGCGACCGTCGATGTTACCGTCAACGCCCAAGGCGACGCGCCCGACGAGCAGTTCGCCATCAGCACGCAGTCCCTCGCCATCACACTCGGCCACGACGCCGAGAGCGAGGTCTACGCCCAGTCCATGCGAGCCCTCGCCGACGTCCGGGTTACACGGCCCGGCTCGGTCCTCACCTGCCACCGCGTCGATGTCGCCTTCGCCGCGCCAAGCGAGACCGAGCCCGCCGAAGGCGAAGACGAAAACGACGCACGCTACGCCCAGGTCCGGCAGATCGTCGCCGTCGGCGATGTCCACGCGGAAATCGAGGAACAGGGCAACACCATCAGCCTCGCCGCCGACCACCTGCTCGCCGATGTCGCGTCCGACCGCCTGACGCTCTACGCCACCGAGGAAGGCGTGCTTGCGGAAGTGATCGACGTCAAAGAGGACCGCCTCCTGCGCGGCCGACACATCGTCATGGACGACCAGGCCCAGGTCGTCCGCGTTGAAGGCCCCGGCACACTCGCCGCACGCATGGAAGACCCCGACAACCCCGGCAACCCGCAGGCCAACATGACCATCGACTGGCAACGCGCAATGCGGTTCAACAACGCCACCGGGAAAGCCGAGTTTCACGGCGAGGTCGAAGCCCTCACCCGACGCACCGCCGACACCACAGACATGACCTGCGACGACCTCGAAGTCTGGTTTACACAGGACCAGGACGAAGACGGCGAAAACGAGGCCGATCGCCCGGCAGACGACGCTGAGGCGGGTGACGCAATCGATGTCACCGGCCGCGATGTCCGGCTCGCCATCGCGACGGGCAACGTCCGCGTCCTCGCCGCCACCCGCGCCGCCGAGCAGCCCGACAAACCCCACAGCCGCGTCACGATCACCGGCCCCGAACTGGTCTTTACCAACTCGCCGATCGATGCGCTCGGCGTCGAGCTGCCCACCCCCGTCGAGACCGTCACCGTCCACGGCCCGGGCACCCTGCTCATCGAAGACTACACCCCCGACGAAGACGACGACGAAACGCAGGCCGACAGTGAAGACGCCATCGCTTTCACCGGCAAGGGGCAGACCGCGTTCCTCTGGCAGGAGGGGATGGAGCTCGACGCCCGCGCGAACACCGCCACCTTCGTCGGCGACGCCATCATGCTCCACGACCCGACGCCCGACGACCAGGATAACGACGACTTCATGCGTCTCGACTGCCAGGAGCTCATCGCCGACATGCACGACACCGGCGGACTGAGCGTGTGGATGAGCGACGACGCCCCGGCCCCCGAGATCAGCGTCGTCACCGCCCAAGGCCCGCTGCGCATCCAGCGCGCCGGCATGGAGATCATGGGCGACCACCTGCGCTACGAAGGCCAAGACCAGCGCGTCGAGATCTGGGCCGACGACAACCGCGACGTCCTGATCCAGCAGGCCGAAAGCCCCGCCCCCACCCGCTGCGCCCGCGTCGTCTGGGACCTCGCCCACAACCGCATCGAGTCCTTCGGCCTACGCGGCGTCACCCCCGCCGAACGCTGAGCGCATCCCCCCGGACTGGTTGCTTCAGCAACCAGTATCCACCCCATCAAACTCACCCCCATGAGTAAAAACCTAAGAAAATCCGCGGGCACCCAAACACACATCTTCAAAGGCCACCACCGCTTCGAACACTGGTACGCCGACAACCAGGTCTACCTCCTCACCGCCCGCTGCCGCGACCAAGCCCCCGCCTTCGCAAGCGAACAAGCCAAGGCCATCTTCTGGGACCGCTTCAACCACTACACCCAAGCCCACAGCTTCACCCCTTGGGTCACCTCCCTCCTCGACAACCACTACCACACCCTGGGCTACCTCAAGCACGGCCAAGACCTCGGCCCGATGATGCAACGCATCCACGGCTCCGTCTCAAAACGCGTCAACGACACCCTCGACACCCGCCTCAAACCCTTCTGGCGCGAGGCCGGCCACCAGACCTACTTCGACGGCTGCATCCGCGACGAACAACAAGCCCGTAAGGCCTACCGCTACACCTGCATCCAAAGCCAACGGCACAAAGTGTGTGACGACTGGACCCAATACCCCCACACCCGCATCAACATCGAACTCGAACGCGCAATCAAACGCGCCAACGAGCTCAAGGCCTACATGACAGGCGTCCCCTACAAACGCTACGACGACAAGAAGAGACGAAAAAACTGAGTCTCCTTTCACCCGGACTGGTTGCTTAAGCAACCAGTCCAACCAAACTTCAAGACACCAACACCCCCAACCCCCTACTTCTTCTCCACCTGATACCGCGGGAACAACGCCTCCCCCTTCTCGATCGGCGTCCCCGGCTTCAACTGCCCCCACTCGACCCACGCCGCGAGATCACCCCGCCCGCCGTCCTTCAACTGCTCCGCATAATGCCCAAACCCGATCCGCGACCAGAACTGCTCACACTTGTCGGGGATGAACGGCCAGAGCAACACCGACGCAATCCGCAACGCCTCCGCACAGTTGTAGAGGATCGTGCCGACAACTTCTGAGTTCGCATCCCAATCTTTTGCAAGCTTGAATGGGGCGTTTTCTTCAATGTAGAGATCCACTTCGCGCACCAATGTTCGTCCTTCGCCAGATGCGTCGTGCAGATCACTGACACCAAAACCCGATCCGTAGCCAAGGCAAAGCTGCTCAACCCCAACGGGCCAGTTCTTCTCACTTGGCGTCTTGGCGTCTTGGCGTCTTGGCGTTACACCGTCAAAATACTTCCCAATCATATTCGCCACCCGCGAGCACGAGTTGCCGAACGTGTTGGCCAAATCACTATTGTAAGTTTCGATGAACAGATCAGGCGAGAAAGTGGAGTCCGTCGTGCCAAGCGGCCCTTTGGTTGCAAGGAAGTAGCGAAGCGAGTTAAGGCCTAGGCCGGGTTCTAGCTCGATCTCATCCGGCGACACCACTCGTTTTTCCTGCTTGCTTCGCTGCTGCGCAAGCGTGCGCTTCGCTCCGGCCTCAATCTCTACCTGGTAGTTATCGATCGCTTCCGGGTCCAGAAAGTTGCCCAGCGACTTACTCATCTTCTCGCCCGACTCGCTCACCCAGTAGCTGTGCGAGTAGACGAGCTGATTCGCGACGACGCTATCGCTCCACACCCATTCGTAACCATCGCACTTCGCCAGCGCCATCTGCAGCGCCGGCCAGATCGCGGCGTGGAACCACAGGATGTCCTTGGCAATAAAGTGCGTCGCGCCGCCCTCCCAATACTTCCGGCGGCCGTCGTCATCGACATACGTCAGATAGTTGAACAACGCATCGATCCAGACGTAGATCGTCTGCTCGTCGTCGCCAGGCACGGGGATGCCCCAGCCGCCGCTACCCGTCCGGCTGATCGGGATGTCCTTGGCGTCCTTGATCCGGTTGAGGATTTCGTTCTTGCGCGCCTCGGGCTGGACGTACGACCGCCCCGCCTCGTCGCGCTGCGTGTAGAACTCCAGCAGGTCTTCACGGTACTTCTCGAGCTTGAAAAAGTAGTTCTTCTCCGCCTTCTTGACCAGCGGCTTGCCGTTGACCTCGGACTTGTAGTCCTGGGCCTTGGCCTTGTTCTCCGGGACGTACTCTTCCTGCCCCGCGTCGTACCAGCCGGTGTATTCGCCGGCGTACACATCGCCCGACGCGATCAGCGCGGCGACGTATTCCGTCACTTTCGCCTTGTGACGATCAGACGACGTCCGCACGAAATCATCGTTCGTCATCTCCAGCTTCTCGAACGTCCCCCGGAACGCGGCGGCGTTCTGGTCGGCCCACTGCTGAGCCGACAGCCCGTGCTCGGCGGCCTTGTCGCTGACCTTCGCGGCGTGCTCGTCGACCCCCGTCAGGAAGAACGTGTCGTCGCCCTTGAGCCGGTGGTATCGGGCGACAACGTCTGCCACCATCGTCGTGTAGACGTGCCCGAGGTGGGGCTTGTCGTTGACGTAGTAGATCGGGGTCGTGACGTAGAACGTGTTGCTGGGATCGCTTGGCATAGGGCGGGGATTGTAGTCGATAGCGGAAGTGCGATTTCTGATTTCGGATAGATCATAGCCGCACCGCTACGCGGTGCCGGGGAGCGAGCGGACACTCACACCCCGCACAGCGCCATCTCCAGCAGGAGGAATGCCAGGCCGACCAACAGCGGTAGAACGAACAGGTACAGCACGCACAACAGCAGAACCACGCGTCGCTCGACCCGCAACGCGACCGCACCGGGCGGACCTCGCCAACCGTACCCACACTCGGGGCAGTGCTCGGCATCGGACCCGCGCATCGAGTACCCGCATTCCCCGCACACGCGCCCGAACTGCCGTCGGTACCGGCGGGCGTACCACACGACCACCACGATCGGCGAAACGATGCCCACGACAGCCATCAGGATCAGAAGCGTTACGCCAAGCGAATACATGCCCGCATCCTACAATACCCCCCTATGGGCAAGGGCCGCGACATCCTCTACGCCGCCGGGCTGACGGTGACCGCCCCGGTCTGGGGGTGGAAGCTGCTGCGCACGGGGAAGTGGAAAACGGACTGGGCCGGTCGGCTGGGGCATGGGTGGGATTTCATTACCGTGGCCGACGAAACCGCAGGTGAGCAGCGCATCCTGATCCATGCCGTCAGCGTCGGCGAAGTGTCCCTGATCCGCGGGCTCGTTGACGAACTCGCCCGGCGTGAGCCCGCGCTTCGGATCATCATCGCCTCGACCACCAACACCGGCTTCGCCCGGGCAACATCACTGTACGGCGAGAAACACGCCGTCATCCGCTACCCCTTCGACTTCTCCGGGGCGGTGGCGGGTGTGCTGGACGCGATCAAGCCAGACGTGTTCGTGACGGTTGAGTTGGAGGTTTGGCCGAACTTCGTCGATGCGTGCGAAGAGCGCAACATCCCCGTCGCCGTGGTCAACGGCCGGCTGAGCGAGCGCAGCTACAAGGGCTACCGCCGATTCAAGCGTTTCATCGGCCCGACTTTCGCGAAGCTCTCGAAGGTCGCGGCGCAGACGCAGGACTACGCCGACCGCTTCGTCGGCATGGGCGTCCCGGCCGATCGCGTGTCGGTGCTGGATACGATGAAGTGGGACACGGCCGTGATCGAACCCGCGGAGGCGGTCGCCGGGGCCGAGCAACTCGCGGCGGAGTTGGGGATCGATCGTTCCAAGAAGCTGATCGTGGCCGGGTCGACCTCGCCGGGCGAGGAGAAGCTGCTGATCGAGACGTGCCCGGCCGATGCGCAACTGTTGATCGCGCCGCGCAAGCCCGAGTGGTTCGACGCGGTGATGAAGGCTGCCCCCGACGCCGTCCGCAGGACTTCGGGTATTGCTGCCGAGCCGGGCGCGGGCCAGCGGGTGTTCCTGCTGGACACGATCGGCGAGTTGCGTCGGGCCTACGCCTTGGCGGATGTGTGCATCGTCGGCCGCAGCTTCATGGGCGACCTCTACGGCTCGGACATGATGGAGCCGATCGCGCTGGGCAAGCCCACGCTCATCGGCCCGCACCACGCCGACTTCGCCGACACGATGACCGCGCTGACCGAGGCGGACGGCATCGTCGTCACCGACACCCCCGGCCCCGAAGCAGCGCGTCTGCTCGCCGACCCCGAGCGTGCCCAACAAATCGCCAACCGCGGGCGGGAAGTCATCCGCTCCCGCCGGGGCTCGACGCAGCGCCACGCGGACATGATCCTCGGTATGCTGGAGGGTTCGCGTGCGACGACAGACCAGGAACCCGATGATTGAACCACGAAGACGCGAAGTGCACGAAGGAAGGCGGGAGAGTTAGCCACAAAAAGGCACAAGAAACACAAAAAGCAGGAGTGCCCATCCCTCTTTTGTAACTTTTGTGCCTTTTTGTGGCTAAAACGCTTCTTTGCCTTCCTTCGTGTGCTTCGCGTCTTCGTGGTTTAGATTGAATCCCCCATGCCCTCCACCCAACTCCGCCAAACCGTGCTGCGTGATGCCAGGCGTGTCGTCGTCAAAGTCGGCACGCAGTTGATTACCAAAGACACGCCCGACGGCCCCGGCATCGATACGGCTTTTCTGTCGTCGCTGCTGACGCAGATCAAGGCGCTGCGCGCCGACGGGCGGGAGGTCGTGCTGGTGTGCAGCGGGGCCATCGGTGCGGGGTGTGCGGAGCTGGGGCTTCCCAAGAAGCCGACAGATGTTGCCCAGCAGCAGGCCGTCGCCGCGGTCGGGCAGCGTAAGCTCATGGCCCACCTGCACACGGCCGCGAAACGCCGGGGCTTCGGCGTGGGCCAAGTCCTGCTCACCCGGGCGGACTTCGACGACCGCGTCCGCTTCCTCAACATCCGCAACTGCATCACGACGCTGCACGGGATGGGCATCCTGCCGGTGCTCAACGAGAACGACGCCGTCGCGGTGGACGAGCTGCGCTTTGGCGACAACGACATGCTGGCCGCGCTGACCGCGAACGCGCTGCGGGCCGATGCGCTGGTGCTGCTGACGAGTGTCGGGGGCTTGCTCGATGGTGATGACGCCGTGATCGACCTGTGCGAGGACCCGGTCGCGGCGCAGCAGCACGCGAGGCAGACGGCGAGCGTCTGGGGCACGGGCGGGATCAGCGCGAAGCTCGACGCGGTGCGTGTCGTGTGTGAAGCCGGGGAACTCGCGGTGATCGCCCCGGGCACGCGGAAGAATGTGCTGGTGGATTTGATGGCCGGCGAGAAGATCGGGACGGTGTTTACCTCGCCGGTGCGGCCGGGCTCGGGCTCGACTTCCGGGGGCGGGGGGAAGATGGACAGCCGGCAACGCTGGATCGCCCTCACCGCCCGCCCGGCGGGTGCCGTGACGATCGACGACGGCGCAGCCAAAGCGCTGACGCAGCGCGGCAAGTCCCTCCTCGCCTCGGGCATCACCGACATCACCGGCCGCTTCGACCGCGGGGATGTGCTGATGGTGCGCGACACGAACGGCCGAGAGTTGGCGCGTGGCCTGAGCAACTACACCGCCGACGAGCTGGCGTTGATCAAAGGCAAACGGTCATCCCAGTTCGAGAAGCTGCTGGGCCGGCCCGCGTATACGGCGGTGGTGCACCGGGACAACTTGGTGGTGGTCTGAATCAATGACCAATGTCCAAGTCGAAATGTCCAATGAGAGAGGCGTGCCTAAGAAGTTGGGTGGCAGTCTATTCCGCATGCAATGCTGTTAGAACACGATCGACATCCTCTCGGCTTTCAATCTGAAAAAACTCGTATGGAGGACGGTCTCTGAGTCGATGTAGCCGTCGTAACGAGAATTTGCAGTACAAGATAACTCGTCGCTTGGCGTATCGAATTGTGCCCACCTCTTTCTCAGGCCCCACGCTTAGTTGCACCAACAATGATTCATAAGCTGCAAAGACCAAGACCATGTAGATAAAGGGAGCAAAGAGGATAGACAATAGCGGCAGACACACGAACGCTCGGGCCGTATCCAACGACCCGAAACTTTGATAGTCTTGAACCACACTCACAATGACATACCCCAAGATGCAGAACCCTATGACAGCTAACATGATCTCAGTGCACAACTGTACATATCGATACTCTCTGTCAGTCTTCGCGACTTCATTCAACATCACTAAGAATGTGGCTATAGGCACAAAAACAAGCTCTGCCGGTAATGACATGACGTAGACGCCAATCAGGAACTCAAGGATAATCACCAACTTTATGTTGTCGAGGATTATCTTTCTAACAACCCTGCTGCTCTCATTCGTCGTCACATAATGGACAAGCGTGACGAACCCGGAGAAACAGAACCAGACCAGAGTGTCCTTTAGTAACACAATTCGCCAGAAACCAATCATGTACAGAATTGCAACGACAGCCGATGTGTAGATCAGCATTGCCCCCAAGCAAACTAGTATCTTCCAATGCAAGAATGCCCGAAGCAGTTCATGAACTGAAAATCGGATACTTGGCTTAGTAAGCAACCAAGCCCCCAACATTGACACCCAGATCAATACCGATATCTCTCGGTTGTTCAGGATCATGCCGCTCATCTGTGTAGAAACTAGGATCTCACAGATGCTACCCGATCCTACTGTGTCAATCTGAGGAAAACCCCGCCCTACTTCCACACCCTTGGGTACTTGCCCACTGGCCAAACGTAATCAACATCCGGGTCGTTGCCGAAGGTTCGGCCGGCTTGTCTTAGGTTGTCCCAGTGGGCGATGGCGTTTTTGTTGAGGCCGGGGGCGGCG
>JBCCWH010000064.1:0-18811 GCA_039193915.1 Planctomycetota bacterium | reverse complement strand
TCCCCCCCCCCCCCGCGGGGGGCGGGTGGGTTTGCTGGGGCGCCCCCCGCCGCCCGTGGGGTGGCGGCTAAACCGGCTGCTGTACCGCGCGACGATTCGTACACGTTCTAAGAGCTTGTCGGTTGTCTGTGTTCGTCTCGCAATTACAACCCCGCGCGTCGTCCGCGCGTCTTAGTGCCGGGGATGTTTCATTGGCGCAAACAGTCTTCGCACGTTCGTCGCCACCCAGCGGCTTGGGGTGTATGAGCGGTCCGATGTGCGGACACAAGGCGGGGGCGCCACGCTACGATGCGGGCATGCGCGAAGAACCCCTTGAAGTCATGGCGGCCGGCCGATTCCTGCGGATGTTGAAGCGCGGGCGGTGGGAGTATGTGGACCGCCACAACACCACCGGCGCGGTCGCGGTGGTTGCGGTGACGGACGACGCCGAGATCGTGCTGATCGATCAGCACCGCGTGCCGATGGGGAAGCGCTGCATCGAGCTGCCCGCCGGGCTCGCGGGGGACGGGGCCGACCACGGCGAGGCGTTCGAGGTCGCCGCGCGGCGCGAGCTCGAAGAAGAGACCGGCTACAGCGCAAATGCGATGCGGCACCTCTACCAGGTCTGCACCAGCCCGGGCATGACGAGCGAGACCATCGACCTGTTCCTCGCGACCGGCCTGACGCGCGTCGGCGACGGCGGCGGGGCGGCGGGCGAAGGCGAAGCGATCAACGTGCACACCGTCCCGATCAGCGAAGCCGACGCTTGGGTCGCGCAGCGTGCCGCGGCCGGGGACTGTGTCGATGTGAAGGTCTACCTCGGCCTCGCGCTGGCGCGGGACGCGCTCGCGTCGCGGCAGGGCTGAGCAAGCAGCGTGCTTGCCCGGTGATCCGGCAGACAACGGCCCGGGTTACACTTGGCGCATGAACGACGCGCTACCCGATCGGCCCGCGACCCGCCCGCGCCACCCGCTGCTGCCCTGGACGTGGGCGCTGCACTGGCAGATCCTGCTCGGGCTCGCAGTGGGCATCGGCGTCGGGGCGTTGCTGGCCAATGCCGCGCTGGGCGCGGCCGAGCAGGCCGGCGACAAGACGCAGGCCGCGTCGATGGTGCAGGACGGCACGCCGTACCTCGTGCTCAAACTCATCGGCGACCTGTTCCTCAACGGGCTTAAGCTGATCGTCATCCCGATCATCACGACGTCGATCATCCTCGCCGTCGCAGGGCTTGGCAAGAGTGATGCGTTTCGCCGGCTGGGGCTCAAGACGCTCGCGTACTACCTGACGACTTCTTTTATCGCCATCCTCATCGGGCTGTCGCTCGTCAACCTCATCGGCCCGGGGCGCACGGCCGGCGAAGTGACGCTCTTTAGCTCCACGGCAGACCCCTCGTTCGCCGACGATGTCGCCGAGGTCGCAAAACGCACCGAGGGCAAAGCCGGCACCGATTTCCTCGACGTCTTCCGCGACATGATCCCGCCCAACATCGTCGCCGCCGCCAACGAGGGCAACTTCATCGGGCTCATCATCGTCGCGATGCTCGTCGGGTTCTTCGCGACCCGGCTCGCGGTCGAGAAGAGCAAGGCCTTCCTCACCTGTGTCGAAGCGGTCTACGACATCACCCTCGCGGTGACGCACCTCGTGCTCCGGCTTGCGCCGATCGGGGTGTTCGGCCTCATCGCCGCGACCGTCGCGTTCCAGGTCGCCAAGCTTGCACCCGACAACGGTGTACAGGCGCTCATCGGCGGGATCGTCAAGTTCGCGGTGACGGTGTTGCTCGCGCTCGGGCTCCACTTCTTCGTCGTCATGCCACTGATCCTGATGTTCGTCGCGCGGGTCAATCCGCTCAGGCACTACATCGCGATGGGGCCCGCGATCATGACGGCCTTCTCGACCTCGTCCTCGTCGAGCACCCTGCCGGTCACGATGGAGTGCGTCGAGGAACGCGCGGGCGTCTCACGCAAGACCACCAGCTTCGTCCTCCCGCTGGGCGCGACGGTCAACATGGACGGCACCGCGCTGTTCGAATGTGTCGCCGCGATCTTTATCTGCCAGGCGTTCGGCATCGAGCTCTCGGTCGGGCAGCAGTTCATGATCGTGGTCGTCGCGTTGTTGACGAGCGTCGGCGTCGCGGGCGTGCCATCGGCGTCGATCGTCGCGATCGTGGTCATCCTGCGATCGGTTGAAGAGCAGTTGGCACAGCAGGGGATCGTGGGCGTGCCGCTTGTTGCGGTGGGGGTGCCGGTGATCTTTGCGATTGACAGGCCGCTCGACATGTGCCGCACCGTGGTGAACATATTTTCAGACTCGGTCGGAGCGGTCACCATCGCCCGCAGCGAGGGCGAGGCGGGGGTTTTGGCTGGGGAGGCCATGTAACAAAGTGTTACATGACAAAAGCAAAAAGTATGCTCTGCGCTCTTGAACTTCTAACTGTTTTGCGCTACACTGTGTCCAGACAACTTCGCCCCCGGAAGCTGCCTCTGCGTGAGCACTGCTCCGCAGAGACGGTTTTTTTATGCGCGGCATGTGCAGGTGTCCGGGCGTGCGGGTGCAATTGTTTGTAACGGTGCGTCCATTTTTGCGCGACACAGAACGCTTACTCAAAGGGCTTGGCGGACTGACATACTGCCGGTGTGGATCAGATGTTTCGCAGGCGGCGCTGGGGCGCTGCTCGCTCGGCTACTGCGTAATGGTTTGCGTCTGTGTGATGATCGGGCCGTTGCGGATGAGGATGATGACCCCGACGCAGGCGACGATGCCGAAGATGAGCAGCGCGATCCAGCCGAGCATCATGCCGAGGGTGGCCATGCCTTTGCCGCTGAGCACATCGCGGGAGCGGCGGATGCGTCGCCGCGCGCTGTTGCCCTGAACGATGGCGAAGATTGCGAAGCCGCCGCCCAGCACGCCCGCGGCGCAGAGCCCGACGATCATGGGCATCGGCGCTTTGTTGATCAGGATCAGCACGAGGGCGTTGATCGCCGTGGCCAGCGCAATCACGGCCGCGATGATGCCGAGGACGAGTGCGGGGATGGTGCCGGGGGCGAGTCTGCCTTTTTCGCCGTGCTCGCGCAGGGAGAGGAAGCTCTCGCGTTCGCGAGCCAGCCGTTGATTGTAGTCGGCGTGTTCGTGCAGGGAGCTGTCTGCGGCGTCAGCCAGCGCCGCCAGCGGGTCGTCAGCCTCGGGCTCGGGCTCGGGCGATCGCTGCCTGGCGGCGTGGATGCGGTCGGTCGAGCCGAGGGTCGGCGGCGCAACCTCCTGCATCGGGACGTCTTCGACGGCTTCGGGCCGAACAACAAACACACCGCCGCATGCCTTGCATTTGGCACGCTTCCCCAAGGCTCGGTCATGGACCTGAAACCACTTGTTGCAGTGTGTACAGACTGTCTTCAAACAAAACTCCACCGCATGAGCGACCGGCCCCCGGCATGATATAAGGCTGGGTCGCCTTGTACCAGACGCATGGCGGTCTTGGCGTCGCACGTGCCCTGTCGCTAGCGCGGCTCAAGCAGCGCGAGACGCTCGAGGTTGCCGCCTTTGCCCCCGGCCAGTGGGCTGTCGATCACATCCACAACCCTGAGCCTGAGCGACGCATCAGCCCCGACCTTGGCCAGCACCTGGGCGCAGACCGCGCGGGCCTCGTCTTCGGGCATCGGTGGGCGTTTGCGTCCGCCTTTACGGCGTCCGCCGGTCTCGCCGGGGCGCTCGTAGTGCGGCTTGACCAGCGTGATGATCTTGCCGCTTGAGGCGGTGTCGCTGTCGCTTTGGCCCAGCCAATGTCGTGCGGCGGGCAGCGCTTTGCCTTGCCTTGTCCAGCCGAGATCAATCACGACCAGGTCGACGCCGCTTGCGGAGACTTCTGCGGGCGGGTCGGTGTGCAGGGCGTTGCTGCGTTCCATGACGGTGACGCGTTCGTGCTGTCGCATCGCCCACGCGAGTTCGCCGTAGGCCGTATCAACCGCGTAGACCCGAGCTGCGCCGTGGTGGATGAGGCACGAGGTGAACCCGCCGGTGGAGCAGCCGAGGTCGGCGCAGGTGAGGCCTTCGACGTCGAGGGCGAAGGCGCGGAGCGCGGCTTCGAGCTTCAGCCCGCCGCGCGAGGCGTAGGGGTGGTCGTCGGGGGTGTGGGGCGGGTCGTTGGGGAGCATGGGACGCACGCGGTGTCGAGTGTTTTACGATCCGTCCCCGGTGTCCATCCCCACCAGCGCGATGCCCGCCGCGTCGGCTGCGGCGATGACTTCGGGCTTATCGAGCAGGATCACCTTCCCCGATGCGACGACTAACGCGACACCGCCCGCTCGCTTGAGGTTCTCGATCGTCTGTGTCCCGATCGTCGGCACATCGAACCGCGGGTCCTTGCTCGGCGGGGCGCCTTTGGCCAAGACCCACCCGCCGCCCCGGCTCAGTTCGCCGGCGCGGGCGATCATCGCATCGGTCCCTTCGATCGCCTCGACCGCGACGACGTCGCCGTTCTTCACCGCGACGGCCTGCCCGATGTCGAGGTCGTTCATCCGCATCAGGATCGGCCAGGCGAAGTCGATGTCGCGCCGCACCGACGCCGAGGGCTGGGTCGTGGTCAGCACGCCGGGCGTCGCGAGGTGTTCCGGGATGTATTGCGTTGTGTCCACGAGTTCAACCCCGACTTTCAATAGCTCGGCCGCGACCGCTGACAGCATGCCCTGGCTTCGGCGGTCCTTGCGCAGGTCCCAGAAAAACAGCCGGACCACCCGCCACGACGGCAGCAGGCGGAAGCTCGCCAGTGGATGGTACAGCAGGTGGCTCTTTTCCACCCGACCGACCATGACCGCACGCTGCGCGCCCGCTCGGCGAAGTGCGCGGGCCCATCGGCCGATCTGCAGCACACCCGCCTTCGAAAACTGGTCGCACACACCCGGCAGGTCCGCGTCGTACTGCCCCGACAGCCCCACACACGCCACGCGATACCCCGCCGCACGCATCCCCTGCGCCTGCAGGAAAGGCAGGCGTCCCCCCCCCGCGATCAATCCCATGACAGGCCGGTCATCCATCCGGGCATGATAGCGGACACCCATAGGCCAAGGGACTCATCCTCGGGCCAAGGGACTTAAGTCCCTTGGCCTTGACGCTAAAATCAACACATGGGCGAGACTAAGAAATCCGGCGGCAACATCCGGCGCACCTACAAAGACCAACACCGCTTCGAACACTGGTACCGGGACAATCAAGTCTACTTCATCACCGTACGCACACGTCTCGGATACCCCGCCTTCGCTGATGAAGACGCCAAGCACATCTTCTGGAACCGCTTCAACCACTACACCAAGCAATACGGCTTCACCCCCTTCGTCACCTCGCTCCTCGACAACCACTACCACACACTCGGCTACCTGAAACACGGCAACCAGCTCCCTCGCATGATGCAGGGCATTCAGGGTTCCACCGCCAAGCTCGTCAACGACACACTCCCCCAACGGCATGTCCCGTTCTGGCACGAGAACAAGAACAAGTCCTACTTCGACGGCTGTATCCGCGACGAAAAGCAGTGCCGATTGAGCTACCGCTATGTCTGTATCCAGAGCGAGCGGCACGGCGTCTGCGACGATTGGGCCGGCTACGCGCACACACGTATCAACGTTGAACTCGAATGCGCGGTGGAACGCGCGCTGGAACGCAACGCGTTTCTAACAGGCGTCCCCTACAAACGCTACCAGCAACGAAACCCCAAAGGGACCTGAGCCCAAGGTGCCTGAGGCCAAGGGACTTAAGTCCCTTGGCCCAACCCACCTACTCCCGCACCCCCCGATACGCCGCCCCAATCCGCCCTCCACACCCCAGCAGCTTCAACACCACCCACGCCACCGCCGCCGGCCCCGCGAACACCAGCCACGCCAGGTCCGCCGACCAAGGCGAACGCACCCGCGCCGCCAGCCGCGGCCCGACCCGGTCATACACCGCACGCACACCCCGGTGCAGCCACGGCAAACGCTCGGCCAACACCCACTCCGCCGCCTTGAGCACACGCATCTGGCCGCTCACCCGCATCACCGACCCGTCCGCCAGCCGCACCCGGACGCTGCGCACCAGCCACGGGTGCCCCTTCGCCGCGGCCGTGCAGACGTAGCACCCCTGCGGCGGCTGCGTCGGCAGCTTGTGGTACTGCCACAGCGCCAGCGCGACCGCACCGGGCCAGGCCGCGGCATACGCCAGGGCTGTCGTGATAAACACCCACACCGCGCCACGCGGGGAGGGCCGATCCAATCCGTCGCGTTTGTCGAAATGCCGTGTCACCAGGAACCGCGTCGTACCCGAAAGAAACGCGAGCCCGTACAGCACCGGCGAGAACCACATCCCCAGCGGGAACAAGATCATCGACACAACGCACACGATCATCGCGCCGATCGCGCTTAAGATCTCGAGGATCGCAAACCGCCCCGGGTACTTGCCCTCAGGCCACTTCACCGCGGCGAGCATGCGCAGCCCGTTCGCGACCAGGTAACCCGCTGTCAGCAGGAACCCGCCGATGGCGAACGTGTCCGCCATCTCGTAGTTGCCGCTGTTCGCGGCGAGCATCGCAGGCAGCATGATGCACGCATACTGCAGGCCCAGCACCAGCCCCAGGATCAGCCCGATCCCAACGACCCACTTGCGCCCAAACACCTTTGGATTGATCACCAACAGAAACAAACACAGCGACGCGAACATCAGCAACGGGTAGAACGGCCAGGCCCCCGGCCCGCCCATCAGCATCGCCGCCTGGTCGTACCACTCGCCCGACTGCCAATCGACAAACAAAACACCCGACGCCGGCGTGCTGTGCGAGACCTCGGCGAGGCTGAACGTCCCCAGCGGGATCACCACCCCGAACACGACGTAGCACGTCCGCACCCACCACGGCAAAAAATCCATCGTGAAGGCTCGGCGGGCCTTGCCCCCCAGCCGGATCGACTCCGCCACCGCGAGCCCACACTCCGGACACGCCCCGTCCATCGGCTGCATCCGCAGGTTGTATTGGCACCCCCAGCACAGATGGTCGTACTCAAGCCGCTGTGATTCGGGTGCGGGGGCTTCGATCTCAGGCATGCGGCAATGATACGACACCCAGCTCCGCCCCGTCGCGCTGCCGCGCACAAACGCTACACCGCCGGGTACGTCGGCTCGTCCCCGGCCAGCACCGCCGCGACATCGCGCACCACGCCGCTCATGTTCGCAAGCGCTGTATCCGTCCGGCTCGCCAGGTGCGGCAGCAGCCAGGCGTTCGCCACGCCATGCAGCGGGTAATCGCTCGGCGTCGGCTCGGGGTCGTGCACATCGAGGATCGCCTGCGCATCCGGGTTCGCCTTGAGCCAACACGCCAGCGCGTCGTGATCGACCAACATCCCCCGCGCCGCGTTGATGAAGAGTGCATCTTTACGGAAGTGACTCAGCGCGGACGAGTCGATGAGGTGGCGGTTGCTCGGCCGACCATCCACATGCAGCGTGACGATGTCGCTCTTCGCGTACAACTCGTCGTGACCCACAAACGTGAACGGCACGCCCGGCAACGCGGCACGCAACCCGGCTTCGGGCAGCACGTCACAGCCGTATGTGTTGATGCCCATCGCGTGCGCGACCGTGGCGATGCGTTTGCCGATCCGGCCAAGCCCGACGATGCCCAGCGACAGGTCCGCGAGTTCTCGGCCGACGTGCGTCTTACGCAGCGCGTGGAAGGCGTCGGCTGTCGTCGCCGCATCCATCGTCCCGACGGGGCGTGGGCGGTAGTGGTCGAGGATCAGCCCAAACACGTACTCGACCACCGCCTGCGTGTTGGCATCGGGCGTATACACGACGCGCACACCACGCTTCCTGCAGGCTTCAAGGTCGATATTGTCCAGCCCGACACCGGCCCGCCCGACGACGCGGAGCTTGGGTGCACGATCAAGCAACGCATCATCGACGACCGTGTACGTCCGAACGACCAACGCCTCGGTCAAAGCCAGTTGCGTTTCGAAATCGGGCGCGTCGTAGCTGCACCACACGACCGAGCACCGCTCGCTCAGCCAGTCTGCGCACGATGCGTCGAGTGTCTCGGTAATCACTGCCGTCGGCATGTCAGTCCTACTCCGCCCGTCGATACCACGGCTGGCCGCGCTGCTGCATCCGTTCGAGCTCTGCCTGAAGGTCCTGCAACGCGCCGGTCTGTTCGTTGATCCGGTGGAGGTCACGCTCGAGTTCGCGTTGTTCGCGGCGTGTCTCGGCGGTGGCCGTGCGGTCCCGGTTGAGGTCGAGGTAGTCGCGGAGCGTTTGTTGCACTTCCGCCCGCCGGGTTGTCGCGGCTTCGAGTTGTTTGCCGATGCCAAGCAGCGCGACCTCGACCCGGTCCGCAAAGCGAGCCTCGGCCGATGCCAGGAAATCATCCGCCATCTGCTCGGCCATGGCGACCGCCTCTTCCTCGCTGACCGTGTCGCTGCGCACGACCCAGAACCGTACGCGGTCGGTGCCCGGGAGCGCTTCGCAGACCCAGCCGTCGTCGCCCAGTTCGCCCGACATCAGCGACAGCAGCCCGCCGTGGACCGCGGCGTAGGTCTCCGCCTCTGTCATCGGCTCCGCCGGCGGCGCGTTGAGTGACGGCAACGTCTCACGTGACACGACACGGATCCGCACCACACCCTCCTCGGGCACAACCGGCCCCGCCGGTTCGACCGCCGCCGTGTCTTGGGCAGGCGCCTCGGGCTCCTCGGCGGGCGTGTCGCCGCAGCCGATCGGCAGCAGCAATGTGGCGGCGGTGAAAACAACTTGGACGCTTCGTCGGCTCAGCATGGCGACTCCTTCGCAGGTCCGACCATCATACCCAGCGCCCGCGGCAAGCGCCTGCTACAATCGCGGCCCCCATGAACCCACCCAACGCCCCGAAAACGAAACACCCCCGAGCGGCGAAAAGCACGGGAAAGCCGACCAAAAACAGCGATGCCGCGTCGCCCCCACGCAACGACATCGTCCGCGGCGACTGTATCGCGTCCATGGCCGACTGGCCCGCCGACAGCGTCGACCTCGTCTTCGCCGACCCGCCCTACAACATCGGCTTCAAGTACGACCAGTACCAGGACACCCTCGACTGCGACAAGTACATCGCGTGGACCAAGGACTGGATCAACGGCGCGACACGCCTGCTCAAGCCCAGCGGGTCGATGTACATCCTCATCGGCGATGAGTACGCCGCCGAGACCCGCATGCACCTCAAGCAGCTCCAGCAAGAGGGCAAGCTCCTCTTCCGCAACTGGATTATCTGGCACTACACGTTTGGCCAGCGCTGCAAGGCGAAGTTCAACCGCAGCCATGCGCACCTGTTCTACTGCGTCGGCAGCGCGGCGGTCAACAAGAAGACCGGCAAGCCCAAGAGCAACATCACCAAGGACCCGCCGTTCACGTTTAACTACGACGAAGTGGCCGTGCCTTCCGCGCGCATGACGACATACAACGACGCCCGGCAGAACCCCAAGGGCAAGCTGCCCGATGACACGTGGGTGCTGAAGTTCCCGGCCATGCAAGACTGGCACATCCGCCCGCAGGACGCGGCCGAGGAAGGCAACTTCGACGTCGGCTGGGACACGTGGTACCAGTCGCGCCTCGCCGGCACGTTCAAGGAGCGCGAGCAGTGGCACCCGTGCCAACTGCCCGAGGCGCTGCTGGATCGCATCGTGCGATGCTCGTCGAACGAAGGCGACCTCGTGTTTGACCCCTTCGCCGGCAGCGGCACGACCCTGGCCGTCGCCAACAAGCTCGGCCGCGACTGGCTGGGTTGCGAGATGAGCGCCGACTACCGCAAGCGCGCCCTGAAACGCATCCAAAACCCCGACGCCCGCAAGGACGAGCCAGTCATCACCAAGGCCGGCAAACGCGCCGGCGCGAAGCGGAAAAAGTCGGACTAACACCCCGCCGTTAGCCGCCGCCTGCAAGGCGGCGCGCAGGTGTCGCAGACCCATCTACCTGGGTCAACTGGTTTTCATCGGTATCGCCCCCTGCTCTGGAGATCCGTATGCGGCGAATAGCAATACTGTGTTTGGCATTCTGCATTGTGGCTTTATCGACCTCTGTCACAGTGGCGGCGGAGGATGCGCCTGAGCCGACGCCCTACGAGCGGTATCTGGACAATCAACGTGGTGATGCGCGAGAACTCGCGGACCGGGCCGGGGAACTGGTCGATGGCCTGAACGACCGCGAGGACGGGGCGGGCGATTTTTTGTCGGGCCTGCTGTCGCTCGACGCGATGGCGGACCCGACGGAGCGGTTGGCCGCGATCGAACAGCGTCGGCGGCGGTTTCTGGAGACGCCGGCAACCCCGCACGACATTGAAGGGCTCGACCACCTCGCGGCGGGGCGATACGACGCGGCGGCCGAGGCGTTTGGTGCGTCGGTCGAAACGCGGGGAGGCCGAGGCCTGCCGCACCTGTTTGCAGGCATCGCTCACCTGGAACGTGGCGACTGGCAAAGCGCCGCCGAGTCACTCTCGCACGCGTTGGGTGATGAGCACTGTGAACCGACGGCGGGGCTGCTCCACGCCTGGGCGCGTTCGTGTGCCGATGCCCCGCCCGTCGATGACGCCACGGCCGGCCTTCGGTTTGCCGAGGCGTTTTTTGCGTCCGGTGGGCTGGGCGAGATTGAGCCCGCCGTGCTGATGTCGGGCCGGTTCCGCTTCAACGAGTCCTCCGCGCTGGCGTGGGCCGAGGGGACGCTCTTCAATCTCCGTCACGAGCGCGTGGCCGAACTGCTTGAATCCTACGAGACGACCGACGACCCTCGGCTCGCCGAGGCGATCGCGTTCGGCCTGACCCAGCGGCAGGTGCCCGACGCCCGCCTCGATGACCTGGCCCGGCGATTCCCGGACGACGCTTCGCTTACCCTCGCGGCCGAGTGGGCAGAGTACATGGCGATGGAGGCCGAAGAACTGCAATTGGCGTGGATGCACGCACAGGCGTTGGTCGAGCGCGAAGCCCAACGCGACCCGGGCAACGGGGCCTACGCGTTTATGTCGGTTTTCCCTTTCCATGTGATCGACATGTCGGTATACGACGACTATTCGAAGTGGGACGAAGACCCGGACTACGACCCGGGCCGACCGCTGACGGAAGCGGAAACGGCGGCGCTGCTCCGCGCAGCCCAGGCCCCGCGCTTCGAGTACCCCGGCGCATCGCTGCGTGGCCGAGCGATCGAGCTGCGTGAATCGTTGTACGGCGGTTTCGCGCTACGTCTTGATGTCAACCCGTCGATCATCCAACTCCGAAAAATCCGCGAAGTCGCCCGGCGGTACCCCAACACCTTCGCCCGCCTCGTCGAGGCCGACCGATTCGATGAGGCGGTTGCGCTGGGTGAGGCGGTCGTAGTGGTCGCGGAGTGTTATGGCGGGTCTGACAGCGGCGACCGGTTGCTGGCTCGGTTGGTGTCGCAGTCGGTCCAGATGTTGGTCGCCTACGAGTGGGCGAAGCACGCCGGGGCGACGGGCGACCGCGCGCTGCTGCAACGCACGCTCGAACTGCATATCCACAACTGGCGGATGACCAGTGGGGCGGCCGACCTGTCGATGGCGATGCTCCTCGCAGAGGTTCTTCCGATCGCGCGACTGCGCAAGGCAACCGATGCGCTCTCGCTAACACTCGGACAGGGCGAGGGATCGCCGGGCTACGCCGCGTACCTGCTCGGGATGCGGCACGACACCGACCCCACGGTCGAAGACGAGTTGGAAGACCTCGCGTGGATCGTCGATCGCCCCGAGGATGAGCGTCTGCACATCGGCGACTACAACCAGCGGTCGATCGTGTGCCTCGCGGACCGGGGCGAGGAACGGGCACTGCCCGCGCTGCGCAAGATCGCGGCGGATGAAGACCATGCGTTTGTTGCGATGCTTGCGCAGTGGGCGATCAATCGAATCGAAAACACCGAGTAAACGCCTGCCACGCCCCCACGCCGCCCGTTGGGGCGCGGCTAAACTGTGCTGTCATTCTCAATCCAAACAGCCAACCCACATCGAAGGAGCCAATCCATGCCACGCATCTCCCCCCTTGCCGCCGCCGATGCCCAGGGACAGGCCGCGACGCTTTTTGATGGGATCAGGAAGAAGGTCGGCAAGGTGCCCAACCTCTACGCCACGATGGGCCATGCGCCCACCACCCTCGCGGGACTGCTCGGGCTCAAGCAGGCGCTCGGCGGCGGGTCGATCTCGATGAAAGACCAGGAACGCATCGCGCTATTGGCCGGCGAGGTCAACGGCTGCCACTACTGCGTCGACGCCCACACCGTCATCGGCAAGATGAACGGCCTCACCGTCGACCAGACCCTCGAAGCCCGCCAGGCCAAGGCCAGCGACGACGCGAATGCCCAGGCCATCCTCACCCTCGCTGCGGCTGTGCTGGAGAAGCAAGGCCACATCACTGACGACCAGTTCGCCGCCGCGAAGGACGCCGGCCTGAGCGAGGCGACGATCCTCGAAGTCGTCGGCCAAGTCGTGCTCAACATCTTCACCAACTACGTCAACCACGTGATCGACACGGAGTCGGACTTCCCGGCCGCGCCGAAGTTGGGGTGAGCGGGGATGCGCAAACCACGAAGGCACGAAGAGCACGAAGAAAGGCAGGCGGAGAAGACGTAGCCACAGATTTCACAGATGGCACAGATTCAGAATCTGAAAATCTGTGAAATCTGTGGGCCAAGCTGCTGGCATTTCTCCGCGTCAGCGGCGATAAATGTGGCCCCATCCATACCTGTTGGGCCTCAGCAGGTTGATATCCCGGTAGCGGACGTGCATGTCCTGGCTGCCGTGGAGTTGGAGGGCGAAGTGGCCTTCGGTTCGGCCGGCGGGGTCGGTGTGCTGGGCGGTGGTGATGCCATTGACCTCGACCTTGACGAAGTCGCCGACACAGGTCAGCCGGACGTGGTTCCAGTCGCCAGGGCGTTGCCAGCGGAGGGCTTGTTCGGGGCTGGGCTTGATGACCCACGCCCGGCCGGAGGTCTCGTAGAGACCCCCTGGCTCGACGTTATCGACCTCGACCTGGAAGCCGGCGATGCCGACGGTGTCGTCGCGTTCTTCGCTGCGGAAGTAGAAGCCGCTGTCGCCTTCGAGGACCTGGTAGTCGAAGGCGACGATGAAGTCGGTGTAGGTCTCGTCGGAGACGAGCAGGCCGTGCCGGCGTTCGCTGGCGGTGGATCGGCCGACGATCACGCCGTCTTCGACGGTCCATTCACCGCCGGGCTTGGCGTGCCAGCCGTCGAGGGTTTCGCCGTCGAAGAGCGACTGCGTGCCGCCGTCGTCGGGCAGCGGGCGTTGGTGGAAGGTGTACCACGCCTCGCCGGACCAGAGGTCTTCACCGGCATCGTTGGTGACGGGGGTCTGTAGATGCACGACATGGTTGGGCTCGACACCCCGGACGAACAGCCGTACGGAGAGGCGGTCTTCCGAAGCGGTCGCCTGCTCGACGTGTAGACGCTGCGGGCCGACCTTCGGCCCGCCGTAGTTCTCGGTGGGGGTGTAGGTCCACATCTTCATCGTATAGTTGCTGAGGTCTTCGAGTTGGTCTTGTGGGACGGGCTCGGTAAAGCGGACGGTGAAGCCGTCGGGCGTTGCGGTGATCGAGTGGATCTCGAACGCCGTCTCGCCCGTTGGGCGCAGGCGCTGGAGCCCGAACTGTCGACCCTTCCACGACCAGTTGCCGCCGCTACCCATCTGCGCCGCGTAGAGGCAGCCATCCGGCCCCCACAGGATGCGCTGATTGCCTGCGCTGAATCCTTGCGAATGGCGGAACACCGCGCCTTGCCAGACGCCGTTGACCTGTTCGAGTTGTACCCGGCGGATGCCCCCGCCGGTGAGTTCGCCGAGGTACATCTGCCCGGCGAACGCTCCGTCTTCGATCATGACCGGGTTGGTCGGCGAGTTGCTGCACTCGCCTTGGGGCAGGTACACGGCCGGGGGCGTCGGTTCGTTTTCACTGAACAGCGAGGGCACGCCACCGTCGGGGTAGAAGTCGCTGGAGGCTTCGGTGTTGTTGTAGTGGCCGTAGAAGTGGCCGGGCCGGACGTGGTAGAGCGAGTTGGCGGGGTTCCACGCGCCCTGGTTGTCGGAGACGAGGAGGATGCCTTCGGGCCCGACGCCGACGCCGTTGGGTGTGCGGAAGCCGCCGGCGGTGTACTCGACCTCGCCGGTGGTGTCGTCGATCTTGACCATGCAGCCGCGGGTCTCGGGGTTGGGCCCGTTGAGCCCGGGGATGCGGCCGACAACGTTGTCGTCGCGGATCTGGTTGTTGAAGTAGATGGAGGTGGAGAGCCCGAGGTAGAAGTGGCCGTCGTGGTGTGCGATGCCGAAGGTGAAGTGGTGGTAGTTGTCGCTGACCCAGCCCGACGCGAAGGTCGTGCGTTTTTCGGGGACGCCGTCGCCGTCTTCGTCGGTGTATTTGTAGAGGGCTTCGCGGTCGCAGACGTAGAGTGCGCCGTCGTGCCAGAGTGCGCCGCAGGGGTCGTGGAGCGCCTCGTCGATCGTGACGGCTTCGATGTTTGCGGTATCGACATTTTCGTTGCCGACGATGTTTTTAAGGATGAGCACCCGGCCGTTGAACCGGTCGCGGAAGACGCCGTTGTTGGCGGGGGTGAATTCGGTGACGGCGAGGTGGCCGTTGGGCAGCACCGCGGCCGCGCCGCAGCGGAGGTTGAGGTCGTCGGGCATCAGGTTTTCGATTGTCCAGCTTGGGTGGACGCGATCGAGCGGCTCGCCTGTGCCGGGGCGGACGGCGACGCCTTCGATGCGTACGCGTTTGCGCCCCTCGGCGGTGGGGCGTTCGTCGAGCGCCTCGGTGAACAGCACCGCCGCCGGGATGGGGGCGAACAGCTCTGCGCATGGCATCCGCCAGATCAGGTGGAGTTCCTGCCCGCCGGCCTGCTCGAACATACGGATCGAGAGCGTGTGGTCGCCTGCCGCGAGATCAATCCTTGCATCCTTGGCCGTCGGCGGGTGGACACCGTCGTGGTTGATGACCGTCTCGCCGTCGATCATGAGAACCGCGCCGTCGTCGCTGGTCAGGCGGAAGGTGTAGTCGCCTGGCCGAGTGATGCGGAGGACGCCATCGACGTGGACGAGGAAGCGGTCCTCATAGCCCGCGAACTCGTCGCTGCTGTAGTTGATGTTGTTGCGGACCTCGTGCACGTTGGGGAGTTGGCCGTCGAGCAGCGTGGGCAGCTCGCTCATATCGACGCCGATGTCGTAGATGCGGACCGCGACGCCGGGCTCGAGCTCGGGGGCTTCGCGCTCCTGGGCGTGAGCGTTCTGCGGGAAGAGCAGTGCGGACAGGGCGAGGACAGGCAGGCTGGTTCTGCGGAAAAGAGACATCGGTTCGCTCCGAGGTGGGTGGTCAATCCGGCCGGCGGTGCTGTCTGTTGCTGACGAAAGGGCTTAGGCCATGTTACAGGGATCGCCCCGCCAGCCAAAGGCGCAAGAAAACAGGGGCCGGTGAAGGCCCCTGGTGTCGTTGCGTTGGATGACGTATTGACGCGTCGTTTGTAGCTGCGGGCGGTTGCTAGCGCCGCCGGCGCAACAGTGCCAACCCGCCCAGCGCGAGCAGTGCGGCCGAGCCGGGCTCGGGGACCTCTTCGCCAACGGTGAAGAGCCAGTCTGAGTCGTAGCTGTGGGGGAAGGTGGTGGGTGGCCCTTCGATGCCGCTGCGCGTTTCGATTCCGTTGTCATGGATGACCGGCGCGTGGTTGAGCCAGCCCCAGCCGGAGACGCCGTCGAACCCGCGGTGGCCGTCGTCGTCGTCCTCATCACCGAGGCGGAAGCTGAACGGGTGGTTGCCCGCTTCGTCCTGGAGCCAGAAGTCGATCTCGTCGCCGAAGGTGGCCTGGATCGTCCCCCAGTTATCCGCTGGCTCGGGCCCGATCGCGACGAAGTCGTCGTCGCCGGGCGAGAGGGTCGGGTCGTAGTACGTGAAGTTGACGTTCCAAAGGCCGACCCAGTCGCTGGCGTAGCCGTCGGCCTCGTTGAGCCCGCCGTAGACCACGCCGAAGATGCTGATGAAGCCCTCGCCGACCTGCATCCGCATATCGGAGCGGTCGTCGTCGAAGTCGAACGTAAAGACGTCGTGGTCGCCCGAGACATCGACCAGCTCATCCAGACGCAGGCCGTAGGGCGGCGGGGCCTCTTCGCCCGCGGGGTGGTTGTGGAGCTGGTAGAGGCCGGGGTCCAGAACAGCCGAGGGCTCGAGGTCCCCAGCGGACGCGGGGGCGCAAAGGCAAGCCGAGATAGCCGGGACGGCTACAGCAGTAACCAAGTCGCGTGTTGTCATGGTTTCTCCAATGCGAAGCGTGCGGATCGATGAAAGGTATAAAACAGATACTTACATGATAGCATGAAGCATGGCTGGCACAAAGCCAATTTTATGAGCTCCCAGCAGCCGGCTTTCTGCTGCGACGGGCGACCTGACGCGGAGCGGACAGGTTGCTCAGGCCAAAAAACCGGCCGCAAGGCGTCGCCGACCGGGCGATATAATCACCCTGCGGGCGGCCGATCATCCGCCCGATGCCCCCATTCTCCCGCACCACGAGACGCCACGGATGGCCAGCCCCTCCTCACCGACCCCCGACGACCGGCCCCGGCTGTCCTCGAAGTTCGTCCACCTCCACCTCCACAGCCAGTACTCCCTGCTTGATGGCGGCAATCGGCTCGACCGGCTGGTCAAGCACGTCAAGTCCATCGGCATGGACGCCGTCGCCGTCACCGACCACGGCAACCTCCACGGCGCCGTCGAGTTCTACAACCTCGCCAAAGCACAAGACGTCAAGCCCATCCTCGGCATCGAGGCCTACGTCGCCCCCGACCTCGGCGGCAAAACCAGCGACCGCACCGACCGCGAGTTCACCGGCGTGTCCGACGGCGGGTTCCACCTCGTGCTCCTCGCCGAGAACAACAAGGGCTGGGCCAACCTCCTCAAGCTCTCGTCCGACGCGTTCATCAACGGCTTCTACTTCAAGCCCCGCATGGACAAGGGCACCCTCACACAGTGGGCCGACGGGCTCATCGCGATCAACGGCCACCTCGGCTCGTCCATCGCCTACCACCTCGTCAAGTACCTCCGCGAGAAAGACCCCACCCACTACGAACGCGCGAAAAAAGAAGCCCTCTGGCACAAAGAAACCTTCGGCACCAACGAGCACGGCGAGCCACGCTTCTACCTCGAGATGCAGCGCCACGAAGAGAAGCTGCAGGACGAGATCAACCCGTTCATCAAGCAGCTCGCCGCCGAGTTGGACATCCCGCTGGTCTGCGACAACGACGCGCACTTCATGACCGCCGACGACTGGGACGCGCACGACACGCTGTGCTGCATCTCGATGGGCAAGTTCAAGCAGGACGAGGACCGCCTGCACTACCCGCGCGACCTGTACGTCAAGACGCCCGAGCAGATGATCGAGGCGTTTGTCGACACGCCCGAGGCCGTCGAAAACACGGTGAAGATCGCCGAGCGGTGCAATGTCGAGATCGACTTTGGTGCCAACTTCGCGCCGGTGGTGAACCCCGTCTTTGGCAAGAAGCTCCAGGCCCTGCTCGACGCGGGCACTTCCCCCGACACGGTCCCGATCCGCTACGAAAGCGACGAGGCCATCGGGTCGAACAAGTGGCTCAAGGACTTCTGCGCCCAGATCGTCGTCGAGCCGGTCAAAGAAGAAGACAACGACGATGCGCCCGGGCATGGGGACTTAAGTTCCCATGCCAACCCCTTAGACCGCGATGAGCTCGAACAACAATGCGACCTCGCCCTGCGCCTCCTCTGCGAGGCCGGCCTCGTCTGGCGCTACGGCACCGAAGGCATTACGACCGAGATCCGCGAACGCCTCGAACGCGAACTCAAGATCCTCAGCGACAAGCGCATCAGCGCCTACTTCATCATCTGCTGGGACTTCGTCAACTTCGGCCGACAAAACGACATCCCCTGCAACGCCCGCGGCTCGGGCGTCGGCACCATGACCGGCTACGTCATGGGACTCTCCAACGCATGCCCCGTCGAGTACGGTCTGCTCTTCGAACGCTTCACCGACCCCGACCGCTCCGAGTACCCCGATATCGATATCGATATGTGCCAGGACGGACGCGGCGACATCCTCAAGTGGGTCCGCGAGAAGTACGGCTACGTCGCACAGATCATCACCTTCGGAACCCTGAAGGCACGCGCCGCCATCCGTGACGTCGGCCGCGTCCTCGACATGCCGCTCTCCGAAGTGGACAAGGTCTGCAAGCTCGTCGGCGATGGCCTGAAAACCACGCTCGACTCTGCGCTCCAGCAAGAGCCCGACCTCAAAAAGCTCTACGACGACAGCCCGATGGTCCGGGGGGTCTACGACACCGCGCGTCGGCTCGAAGGCAACGCGCGCCACGCCGGCGTCCACGCCGCAGGTGTCATCGTCGCCACCCAGCCCCTCGACAACATCTGCCCGCTCTACAAACCCCCCGCCCAGGACGACCAGATCGTCACGCAGTGGGACGGCCCGACCTGCGAAAAGGTCGGCCTGCTCAAGATGGACTTCCTGGGCCTGCGCACCCTCTCCATCATCGAACGCGCCAAACTGCTGGTTTCCAAGGACTTTTCGAACAAGCAGGTCTACGAAGCTGTCAAGCCCGCCGAGGGCAGCACGCAGCTCGAAGGCGCCGACCCCGACGACCCGGCCTACCACCCGCTCGACCTCGAACGCCTCAAGTACGACGACCCCCGCGTGCTCGCGCTCTTCGAACGCGGCGAAACCGCCGGCGTCTTCCAGTTCGAGTCCGGCGGCATGCGCAACCTGCTCATGGCGATGAAGCCCGACCGGCTCAACGACCTCATCGCCGCCAACGCGCTCTACCGCCCCGGCC
>JBCCWH010000063.1:0-19001 GCA_039193915.1 Planctomycetota bacterium | reverse complement strand
GTCAGAACAAGCCGTTGGGTCCGGCGTCCGTAGGCCGCCGGCTGATGGAACAGGTCAAGATATCGCCGCCCCGGCTATCGAAGACCGGGCCTATGCCGAGCGCATCCAGCTCGCTAACGAACGGACGCTGCGCTGGCTCGACCGCTGCGTGGCTTACCACAAGGCCTCGGGGCGCGATGCCGTCCAGTCGCTCTTCCCCATCGTGCAGGGCGGGACCGACCTCGACCAGCGGGACTGGTGCGTCGAGCGGATCGGGCAGTTTGATGCCCCGGGCTACGCGATCGGTGGGGTCGCGGTCGGGGAGGGCCCGGGCGAGATCCGCCGGGTGGTCGAGCACACGGCCCCGAAGCTTCCCGGCGACCGCCCGCGCTACCTGATGGGGGTGGGGTACGAGCGTGATATCGTTGCGGCGGTCCGGGCCGGGGTCGATATGTTTGACTGCGTCCTGCCGACGCGGAACGGTCGGCGTGGCGTGGCGTTTACCCCGACGGGCCCGCTTCGGCTGAAGAATGCCGGGTTCCGGGAGGACCCGCGGCCGCTGGTAGCGGGGTGCGATTGCCTGGCATGTGGGGGGGGAATGGCGGATGGCGGGTGGCGGATCGCGGATGGGAAAGGCCGTGGAAACCGTGATCCTCGGGATCCCGATTCTCTCCATCCGCCATCCGCGATCGCCTATCCCCCATCCGGCTTCAGCCGGGCCTACCTCCACCACCTGTTCCGGGCCGGGGAGATGCTCGGGCCGGCGTTGGTGAGCCTCCATAACCTCCGGCACTTCCAACGGCTGCTGTTGGACATCCGGCGGGCGATCAGGGACAATGCTTGGTCTTTCCTCGCTCGGGATTGGCCGGTCGCGTTTGATGCGGCCCCGTAGCCAACACCTTATAGGCGAGGCCCGATACCACGCGCTCCAGGGCCCCGTGACCATGACCATCGAACCCCTAACGTTCACCCTCGCCCAGACCGAGGAGGAACTCGGTGGCGCCGCCGCCGGCAACAGCAACTCATCGACCGGTACGACCCAGCCCGCGGGCGATGGCGATACGCCGCCCGCGGACAAGCCGCCGAGCATGTTCGGCAACATGTTCTGGGTCATCATGCTCGGCATGATCGTCCTGTGGATCTTCCTCCTCGGCGGCGGCTCGCGCAAGCAGAAAAAGAAGCAGGCCGAGATGCTCGCCGGCATGACCAAGGGCGCCAAGGTCGTCACCATCGGCGGCATCAAGGGCTCGGTCGTCGAGGTCCGCGACGACGAGGTCCTCGTCAAGGTCGACGAGTCTGCCAACACCCGCCTCCGCTTCTCCAAGGACGCGATCCGTTCGGTCACCGATGGCTCATCCACCAGCTAAACGTATTCTTCGCTGAGACCGCTATGCGCCCCCTTGCTGCCATGCTGTACTGCTGTGTCGGAGCCACGCTTGGCTGCGCCAGCACCACTACAGACGCACCGGCCGAAGACGATACGGCGCTGTCCTTCCACATCGCGGCAGAGCCGGGCGAAGAACACACGCCCGAGATTGAACGGCTGACAGAGTCCGGCCCCGAGTCCGACGATGACTCCGAACGCCAATGGCTGCCGATCCACGACCTTGTGCATTACGTCGATGACGAAGACCAGCTCGCAAGGGTTGCGGAGTGGTTAGAGGATTCGATCGATGGCGATGCGCCGTCGGCGACCGCCGCGCGTGAGTCGCTGGTTGCGTACTTCGAGGCAAGCCGAGGTGTCGTGGCGGCGCCCTATCAGGGGCGGCTGCACCTGCTAGTGTCCAACAGCCCGGAGGGCTCGATGACGCCCGGGCAGGGCTGGTCGGTGATTGATGCACGCCGGCAGAACGAGTTAGACCGCCCCAGTATCGTGCTGCGCTTTGATGATCGTGGGGCCGAGCTGATGTCCGCCCCGTCAGGGAACCACGTCGGACGCATGATGGCTGTGGTGATCGATGGCGAGGTGTTGATGTCGCCCCGCATTAACACGCGTATGGCAGGCACGATCTCGCTGATCGGCGACTTCTCGCAGGAAGAAATCGACGCGCTGCTCCGCGCGCTCCGCGGGACGGACTGATCGCCCGCGCCTGCGCGTTGTGTCGATTCCCTCACCTGATCCAAACCTCAACTAACGATAGAACCTACCTATGGCTTTGCTCTTTACGATTATCTTTTTTGCCCTGCTGGGCGGCGCGCTTGTGCTCTATGTGATGAACCAGCACTGGTGGAAGGTCTCGCTGATCGCCGGCGTGGTCTTCGGCGCCGTCGCCATGCTCTGGGTCCCCGGCGTCTATGCGCCGAGTCAACGGCTCAAAGGCGGTATCGACCTGGTGGGCGGCACCACCCTCGTCTACGACGTGTCGGTCCCCGAAGGCCAGCTCCCCGGGGATGTGATCGACCGGACGATCGAGGTCCTGGCCGATCGTGTTGACCCGACGGGTACCCGGAACCTGGTCTGGCGTCGCATCGCCGGCCAGCGGATCGAGGTGCAGATGGCGCTGGCGACGCAGAACGTCCGAGACGCCCGCGCCGCCGCCGAGTTCGCCAAGAAGCAGCTCCTCGTCGGCAACCTGACCCGCGGGGGGCTTGACGCCGCCCTGCGTTCGGACACCCGCGACGCCGAGTTGGCCAAGCTGGCCGGTGAGAACGAGGACCTGCGTGCCCGGCTCGACGCGTTGGCAGAAATGTTCGACGCCCAGGAGCGTGCAAACGAAGCGTACATCGCGGCCCAGGCGCTTTGGGCCGAGGTGCCCGACGAGCTCCGCGAACGTGAGCAGAACGTGCTGCGGGCGATGGAAGACGCTGAGGACTTCTACCTGAACGCACAGGACAACTTCCAGCGTGAGGAGAACGCGCTACTGCGGGCGTTCGCGTTCAACCTGACCGAGTTTGAGATGCTCGTCGACCTGCCGGTCGTGGAGCTGACCCAGGAGCAGAAAGACGCCGGCGAGGTCGCCCCGCGCGAGCAGCGGCTCAGCGAGCTCAAGGAGAGCTACCCCAACCACGCCGAGCGTTTGCAGGCGGCTTACGACGCGCTGCTGGCCTACGAAGCGGTCAAGGGCCCGATGGACGACCCGCAGGACCTGATCGCCCTGTTGCAGGGCTCGGGTGTGCTCGAGTTCCGCATCGGTGCCGACCCGGACGAGAACTACCGCGCCGCGATCGCGCAGCTCGACAGCGAAGGCCCCCGCGCCGGCGTCGAGGACGCCGTCCGCTGGTTCGAGGTCGACGACCTGACCAAGTACGTCGACGAAGAAGAACGGCGCGAGCAGGTCAACACCTGGCTGCGCGAGTCGCTCTCTGCGGATACCGCGATCGCCTCGGCCGCGCGTGAGTCGATCACCACGTTCTTCGGCCCGTACCGCCAGGTGGTTGCCCGGCCTTATGCGGGTCGGCTGTACGTGCTGCTCCACAACGATGAGGGCTACGCGATGACCCGCGCCGACGAGTGGGGCGTCACATCGGTCCGCCAGACCCCCGACGAGCTGGGCCGGCCATCGGTGCTGTTCTTCCTGGACGGCCGGGGCTCGGGCTTCATGCAGTCGATGACGCAGGGCAACGTCGGGCGGCCGATGGCGGTCTTGCTGGACAACAAGGTGCTCACGACGCCGAACATCCGGCAGTCCCTGAGCAGCACGATCACGATCACGGGCGACTTCTCACCCGAAGAGATCCGCTACCTGATCCAGACGATGCAGGCCGGTGCGTTGGAGGGGCAGCTCTCCGAGATGCCGGTGGGGCAGAAGACGACGGGCCCTTCGCTGGGTAAGGACAACCTCGATGCCGGTATCCAGGCGGCGCTGATCGCGCTCATCGTGGTCGCTGTCTTTATGGTCGTCTACTACTTCTTTGGCGGGTTTGTCGCGAACTTCGCGCTGGCCGTGAACATGGTGCTGATCCTGGGCATCATGGCGATGATCCAGTCGACGTTCACCCTCCCCGGCATCGCGGGCATGGTGCTCACGATCGGTATGGCAGTCGACGCCAACGTGCTGATCTTCGAGCGTATCCGTGAAGAGCTCAAGGCCGGGGCGAACCTCGAGGTCGCCGTCCGGCAGGGCTACGGCAAGGTGCTGTCCACGATTCTGGACGCCAACATCACCACGCTCATCACCTGTGTCATCCTCGGCTACACCGCGACCAGTGAAGTCAAGGGCTTCGCTGTCGTGCTGGGCATCGGTATCCTCGCGACGCTCTTCACCGCACTGTTCTGCACGAAGACGATCATCGATCTGTATGTCCGTTTCGGCAAGGCGAAGTCGCTGCACATGCTGCCGCTGGCCGTACCGTTTATCGACAAGCTGATGCACCCGAAGATGAACTGGATCAAGCTGAGCAAGGTGCTTGTGCCGGTGAGTGTGCTGCTGCTGATCCTCGGTCTGGCCGAGGCGGTGCTGGTGCGTGGCGCGGATATGCTCGACATTGAGTTCCGGTCGGGCACGCAGGTCGGCTTCGAGTTCAAGCCGACCGATGAGAAAAATGCCGCAGGCGATCCGATCCTCGAGACGCTTGAGATCGGTGAAGTCCGCGAGCGTATCGAGCTCTACGGCATCGTCGCCGAGGCGATCCAGGAAGGCGAAGGCCAGGACGCCGTGTCCGACGAGCTGAGCCGGATCAAGACGCTCATCGGCAGCGACGAATCCGAGACGGTCCTGTTCAATGAAGTGAAAAACACGGTCGAGCAGTCGGCCACCGACTTTACGAACCGGACCAACGCGTACTACAACGACATCGCCGCCCGGGTCGACCTGCCCGGCCAGCGCGAGCCGCTCGCCGCGATCGTCCGCAACGTCTTGACCGGTGGGGCGCAGGAAGATGTCGCGGCCGAGCTCAAGGCGGTCGTGGAGGCGTTGGAGGAGCCGCAGTCGGCCGACGACTACTACGCGCAGGTGGCCTCCGCCGCACAGGATGTGGCGCAGAGTCTTTCCGCGCCCGAGGCGCTGGCGGACTACGCCAACTTCAATGGCGACAACCTCGTCACGACCGGCGAGCAGGCCGGCGCAGGCTACAGCGTGTCGATGCTGATCACCGACAACAGCGCGGTCACTGCACTGCTCAAGGTCGCGTTTGCGGACGTCCTCGAGACGACGCAGGTCGTGTCCTACGACGGTGCGGGGCTCTCCGCGAAAGAGGCGCCGCAGTTTGTCCAGGCGATCACCAACAACTCGCTGACCCGTGTCTTCGACGGCGGCTACCGCATCGCGTCGGAGCACGACGACGTGACCGACTTCCGCGGCGGCGTGGCGATTGTGGTCGATGGCATGAGCCCGGCGCAGAGTGTCGAGCAGATCGCGGACCGCATCTCCCGCACACGCAACCAGCCCCCGCACGACCAGTTCGGGGTGCGGACGGTCGAGATCGTCCCACTCGCGCGTTCGGCCCAGGGCGGCACCGACGCCGATGGCAACCTGCTCTACGAGTCGGTTGTTGTGCTGGTCAAGGACGACCACACCAACTACGTCACGAGCATCGCGGACTTTGATAACGCCGAAGGGCTGGCCGCGACGGAGATGAAGCTGATCGACCAGGCGCTGCAGCGTGACTCGAGCTTCAGTGACGTGACGGTGTTCAACAGCCAGGTGTCGGGCACGATGAAGCAGACGGCGATGGTCGCGATGCTGCTGTCGCTGCTCGCGGTGGTCGTGTACATCTGGGTGCGGTTCGGCAGCATCCGCTACGGCCTGGCGGCGATCGTCGCGCTGGTCCACGACGTGTCCATCACGATCGGCCTCATCGCCCTGGCCGGCTGGGTCTACACGAAGGCCGAAGGTACCGGGGTCGCGTCGATGCTGATGCTCGAGCCGTTCAAGGTCAACCTCGCGATCATCGCGGCGCTGCTGACGATCGTCGGCTACTCGCTCAACGACACGATCGTGGTGTTCGACCGCATCCGTGAAAACCGCGGTCGGCTGAGCCGGGCGACGCCTGAGATCATCAACGACTCGATCAACCAGACCATCAGCCGAACGCTGATGACCTCGATGACGACGTTCCTCGCGGTGATCGTGCTGTACGTGCTCGGCGGGCCGGGCGTGCACGGCTTCGCGTTCGCGATGGTGATCGGCGTCTTTGTCGGTACCTATTCGTCGATCGCGATCGCCAGCCCGATCCTGACGATCGGCACGAAGGGGCAGGGGCCGTCCGGCGGCCCGATGGAGCGGACGCCCGCCACGCCCCCGGCCGATGACGATCCCGATATCGTGAGCGAGCCGGCGGCGGTCTAAGACGCGCAGGTATGAATGGTTTCAGGCAAGGCTACGGGCGTTCCCGTGGCCTTGCTCGTTACTGGATGTAAACATCAAACCGCACAGCCTTGCCCTTGTGCACGACGTCGGGTGACCGGCCGGCGTTCAGGGGTGGGGCGTGCAGCGGCCGTTTGACCGCGACGCGGTGGATGCCGGTCGCGAGTGCCGTTGCGAGAAGCCCGTCTGCATCCGCATCATCCCCCGCGAGCATACGGAGCACGCGCATGGGCTTGCGCTCCGCAGCTTTGCGCCCGAGCGGGAACATCGGGTCAAGGACGACCGCGTCGGGGCGGACGGACTGCATGCTTTTTCCCAACTCGGACTGGCTGCTTAAGCAGCCAGTCCAAGCGGTCGCATCTGACTCATGGATTGTGATCCGTTCCGCGATACGGGGGTGTATTCGAGATGCGCGTTGGAGCGCATCCGCCAGCAGCGCTGCAATCACCGGCTGCCGCTCGAACGCATCGACCCGGCACCCGTTGGCTGCAAGCAGCCAGGCGTCTTCGCCCAGGCCGGCGGTGCAGTCCACGACACTCGGCCGATGCGCGATCCCTTTCTTGATCCCGACGGCCTTGAACAGCGGGTTGTTCAGCGACCGCCCGGCGGGCGAGGTCGTATCCAGCTTCGACAGGTCAGCAAACACCGGTTTGCCGCCCGCGAGTTCGCCTGTTTCAACGCGTAGCTCCAGGCGGGTCGGCGTCACGGCCAGCCGTAGGCCGCTCTCGGTATCGCCGAGTTTTCGGATCGGCAGCCCCAGGTGTGTGGCGAGCTTCTCGGCGCACTGGCTGAGCCGTTGGTCGTAGGGCGGGTCGGCAGAGATCGCGATCGTGGGAGGCATGACTAAGCGGCGCTCGTTGAGTTAGAACAGCCGGCGGCTTACAGACGCCGGTCCATTTCGCTTGATCAAGCATCTCGGGACCGGCGTCCGTAGGCCGCCGGCTGTCCTTTCGGGGATACGGCTGTTAGCGATTAGCTCCCCGCCGCGGCCTCGGCGAGTTGCCGTTCGTAACGTGCGCGGTTGGCGCGGGTGTCCATCAGGACGTGGACGCGGTCGCGGTGTCGGGCGGGGATCGCGCCGTCGAGCACTTTGCGGACTTCGCTCAGGTTGGTGCGGCGAGACAGGTGCGTCAGGATCACCGACTCGCAGTTGCACATATCGAGTAGCCGGACGATATCGTCCAGGTGCAGGTGCTTGCCGATCGCGGCGCGTTTGCGGTGGCCGGGCTCGATGAAGGTGCACTCGGTGATGAGGACCTTGGCGTCGAGGACTTCGGGCCGATCGAAGTGGTTGCCCCACAGCGTGTCGCCCATATAGGTGACCAGGGGGATCTCGTGGGTCTCGGTGATCTCTTCGCCCTTGTCCTTGAGCTTGACGAGCTGCTCCTGCGGCATGCCGACGAGGTCGGCGCGGAGCTTGCTTCGTAGTTCGACACAGGCGTAGCCGAGCGAAGGGACGGTGTGGACGGTGCTGAAGGCGCGGAGGACGACGTTGCCTTTGAGAGGCATCTGTTCCTCGGGCTTGAGGGTGACGACCTCGTAGGGGGTGCGTTGGCGTTCGATGCCGACGAGGGCGTTCATCAGGTTGTGGATCGGTTCGGCCAGGTCGGGGTGGCAGACGATTTTGCCGACGCCCATGCCCTGGAAGTTGCGTTGAGAGAAGTAGTAGATGAGCGCGGCGATGTGGTCCATGTGGCCGTGCGAGAGGGCGACGATGTTGGAGGAGAGCATCGCGCGGGGGCATTCGCCGATGTCGAACCCGAGGTCGAGTTCGGGGACCTGGATGGCGGTGGCTTCGCCGGCGATGGAGACGCCCTGGATGCGGTAAGGCGGTGCGTAGAGGAAGCCGAGTTGGGGCCGGCGGGGGGGTTCTTTGGGGAGCATGTCTGCCTCGTGCGGTCAGCGGTGGGGGGCCGGCGGGGCAGTGCTGACCGCGTGGGCGGCTGCGGGCCGGTAAAACAAGCCGTCGCGGGGATCGATCCCGCCGGGTGGTATTGGATTCGCCACCCGTCCTGGCCGGTGTATGCTTTGGGGGCATCTGTGGCCACGGCCGATACGTTATGCGCGGTCTGCCGCGCGAGGGCAGAGAGTATCGCAGCCGTGGCTTGGCGATGCAAGAACAGCCCGTGTCGGTGGCCGGGTATTGGACGGATTGGAGTTTCGCGATGACGACAGGACCCCGCCCTTTGCCGCCGCTTTGCCCCGCCTGGTCGGGTGTGCGCTGCCCGGTCATCGGGATGGTGCACCTGAGGGCGTTGCCCGGTGCGCCGGGCTTTGCTGGCTCGCTTGGCGCGGTTGTGGATGCGGCGCTGCGGGACGCCGCGCTGTTGGAGCAGGGCGGGGTCGATGGCCTGATGATCGAAAACTTTGGGGACGTGCCGTTTTACAAGGGCCGTGTCCCCGCCGAGACGGTCGCGGCGATGACGCGCGTGGCCGGTGCGGTGCGCGACGCGGTGTCGCTGCCGATCGGGATCAACATGCTGCGTAACGATGCGGTGTCGGCGCTCGCGGTGGCGGTGGCGGTTGGCGCTTCGTATGTGCGTGTGAATGTGCTGAGCGGTGCGGCGGTGACCGATCAAGGGGTGATTGAAGGTGCGGCCGCGGAAGTGATGCGCTACCGCGCGGCGCTGGGGGCCGGCGACATCAAGGTGCTTGCCGATGTCCGCGTCAAGCACGCGGCCGGGCTCGTGGAGCGTCCGCTGCAGGACGAGGTCGAGGAGCTGCTCTGCCGCGCCGGTGCGGATGCGGTGGTCGTGTCGGGGAGCGGCACGGGCAAGCCGACGGACGTCGGGCTGCTCGCCGATGTCGCCCGATACGCATCGGGCCGGCCTGTCTTTGTCGGCAGTGGGGTGACGAGCGATTCTGCCCCTTCGTTGATGGCTCACGCGGGTGGGCTGATCGTCGGCACCGGCGTCAAGGTGGATGGTGATGTCGCCAAGGCCGTCGACCCCGATCGGGTACGGGGCTTGATGCAGATCGCACGCGAAGCCGACACGGCGGCGCTATGATGACCCGACGGAACTGGCTATGACCCCCTCGAACCCGCCGACCAATCCGACGCAGGCTCAACCCGAGGCTTCACCCGAGGACCCGCCACATGCAGCCCCGGAGGCTTCGCGTGCCGGCGGGCCCAAGGACCTGGACCGCAGCGCCGCCGATGCGTTCCCCTACCGCCTGCTGTTTGAACGCGTGATGGACGCGGTCTTTATCAGCGATATGGACGACCGTATCCTCGATGTCAATGTCGCGGCGTGCAACCTTTACGGCTACACCCGTGAAGAGTTGCTGGAGATGCATGTCGTCGACCTGCAGGCGCCCGAGCGTCGTGTTGCGCGTGGGTCGGTTGTGCGGACAGCGATCGACCGATACGCCGAGCGCTCCTTCGAGACGATCGATATCCGTAAAGACGGGACGCGCATCGACGTCGAGGTGACAACGACGCAGATCAAGACGGCCGACGAAGTGCTTGCGATGTCGATCGCGCGGGATATCAGCGAGCGGAAAAGCTTCGAGCAGGCGATGCACGACAGCGAGCGGCAGCTGCGGCAGTCCCAACGCATCGGGCGCATCGGCAGTTGGGAGCTCGAGGTCGCCAGTGGTGATATCAAGTGGTCTGAAGAGATGTACCGGCAGTTTGGCCGAAACCCGGTACTCGGCCCGCTGCCACGCGAAGAGCTTTTTTCGGTCTACGGCGAAGCGGGGGCACAAGCCGTTGTGGATGCGATCGCCTCCTCCATCGAGCAGCGCAAGCGCGTCGAGCTCGACCTCGCCTTCGCGATGCCGCATGGCCACAAGGGTGTACACAACCTCGTGCTCCTGCCGGTGGTGGACCACGACGATGTAGTGCTCAAGATCGTCGGGACGACGCAGGACATCACCGACCGCAAGCAGGCCGAAGAGGCCGTGCGCCGCCTTAACGCGAAGCTCGAAGCGCGCGTCGAGCAGCGCACCGAGCAGCTTGAAACCGCGAGGCGTCGGCTGGAATCCGTGCTCGAATCAAGCCCCGCCGTTACCTACACCGCATCCGCCGCCGGCGAGATGCCGACGACATATGTGAGCCCAAACTTCCTGTCGCTGTTCGGCTATCCGGTAAGCCGTGCGATCTCCAACCCGTTCTTCCTGCGTAGCCGCATTCATCGCGATGATTTAGCGGATCTCAAGACCCATCTCGCGACACTGTGGAAGACGGGCCGGGTCGCGATCGAGTACCGCTTCCTCCACGGCACGGGTGAGTACCGATGGGTCCGTGACGAGCTCCGCCTGATGCGCAGCCCCGACGGCAGGCCGCTTGAAATCGCAGGCATGCTGACCGATATCTCCCAGCGGAAACGTGCCGAGCAGAGGCTCGAACTGATCCAGGCCGCGGTCGAACAGGTGGCCGACGGCGTCGTGATCACCGGCCTTGGCCACGAGGACGGGCGCTACCTCATCGTCTACGCCAACCCCGCGTTTTCGGAAGTCACCGGCTACGCGATGGACGACCTGCTCGGCTGCGACCCGAGGCTCATGTACGGGCCGCAAACCCCGGCCCAGAGTATCGACCACCTGAAACGCTGCCTCAAACGTGGCAAACCCTTCGAGATCGAAATCCGGTTCCACCGTGCCGACGGTGAGCCCTTCGATGCCGAGGTTTCTTTTACACCACTCATCGGGCAGGGGGGGCGGCCGACGCACTGGGTCAACGTGTTGCGCGACGTGACCCAGCGAAAACGCGACGCCGAACTCGCCCGCCTGCATCAGAACGAGCTCGCCCACGTCACGCGTCTCAGCACGATGGGGGAGATGGCGTCGGGCCTGGCGCACGAACTCAACCAGCCCCTCGCCGCGATCGCGAACTATGGGCAGGGCGTCCTTCGTCGGCTGGAAGCCCGCAGCGAAACGCCCGAAGGCATGGAGCCCGCCGTCCGCCAAATCGTGACTCAGGCCGCCCGCGCCGGCGAGATCATCCGCCGGCTGCGCGACTTTGTCACCAAGCGCGAAACCCACCGCTCGACAGTTCGCATCAACGACCTGGTCGACGATGTCATCGCGCTGGTCACACGGGATACGGCCGAGCAGGGGGCGGTGATTGTCACCGATCTCGAAGCGGATCTCCCGGACCTGGTGGTCGATACGATCCAGATCGAACAAGTCATCCTCAACCTGATCCGCAACGCGGGTGAGTCGATGTCAGATCTGCCCGCCGGCCAGCCCAGGCCGATCCATATCACGACCCGCCTGCAAGATGCGATGGTCATCATCGCGGTGTCTGACCTCGGTTCGGGGCTGACCGCCGAGCAGCTTGACCACCTCTTCGACCCGTTCTTTACAACGAAATCGCACGGCATGGGGATGGGGCTTACCATTAGCCAGTCGATAGTCGAGTCGCACGGCGGCAGGCTGCTTGCGGAAAACAATGCAGATGGCCAGGGCGCGACGCTCTCCATCGCGCTGCCGATCGAGTCCTCGGATTGAGGAAGAGGCTGTTCTCGGCTATAACTTCCGGGTCTTTTTGCCTGCAATCTTGGCGCGTTCCCCACGCCTCGATGAGGGCCAACCGTTCGATTTCGATGTACCACTTGGGGTGATGGCGGGCGTGTGATGATGGCGAATCAGCAAACGGTTTTTGTCGTAGACGACGACGCGGCGGTCCGTGACTCGCTCCAATGGCTGCTCGAGTCTGTCGGGATGTCGGTCAAGTCGTTTGCCTCGGCGAACGAGTTTCTCGCCGAAGCAGACGAGGCTTGCCGCGGCTGTCTTGTCGTGGACCTGCGCCTGCCCGGGTTGTCGGGGCTGGACCTGATGGACCAGCTCAATAGCAAGGACATCCACCTGCCCACGATCATGATCACCGGGCACGGCGACGTCACCGCCGCCGTCCGCGCGATGAAGGCCGGGGCGATCGACTTTATTGAAAAGCCTTTCAACGACGAGATCCTGCTGGACCGTGTCCGCGCCGCGCTGGCGATGGATGTGGAGCAGTTTGCGTCGGTCGAGTACCTCCGTGAAATCGCCTCCCGCGCCCAGCGTCTTACCCCGCGTGAGGTGCAGGTGATGGCGCTCGTGGTTCAGGGCAAGATCAACAAGCAGATCGCGACCGAGCTCGGCCTCTCGCATAAAACGATCGAAGTCCACCGCGCCCACGTGATGGAAAAGATGCAGGCCGGCTCCCTCGCCGAGCTCGTCCGGATGTCCGTGGCGCTCGAACGAGAAAAAGCGGACGGCTGATGTAGCCGTCCGCTCTCGGGTGGTTTAGATTTCTCGGCGAGTTGAGTAGCGCTATCCGTAGGGCTGCGGTGTGCAGCTATGGCGGCCGATGCTACTTGATAAACAGCATCTCTTGGTAGGTCGGGAGCGGCCAGAGGTCGTCGGCGACCACCTGCTCCAGCTCATCCGACACCGCGCGTGTCGCATCCATCGCGGCCTTGACGACTTCGCAGCAGTGCTTCGCGTGCGCGAGCGTCGATCGGAAGCTGTCCTTGGCCATCGCCTCTTCGAGCGTCACGATCGCGTCCTGGATCTGCTTGACGAGGCCTGTCACGTGGTCAAGCGTGTTGGTGTCGAATTCGTAGCCCACCTGCTTCAGGTCGGCACAGGTCTTCGCCAACTCGCTCTGGTATCGCACCGCCGCGGGGAAGATCATCGTCTTCGCGATCCGCCGGGTCAGGCGCGACTCGACATTGAGGTTCAGGATGTACTGTTCGAGGTACGTCTCTTCGCGCGATTCGAGCTCGCGCTTCGTGAGCACCTTGTACTTCTTCATCAGCGCGACTGTGGACTTGTTCGTGATTGCGGTCAGTGCGTCCGGCGTCGTGCGGACGTTGGGCAGCCCGCGCTTCTCGGCCTCCTGGTGCCAGGCGTCCGAGTAGCCGTCGCCGTTGAATACGACGGGCCAGGCGTCTTTCACGGCATTTTTCAGTGCTGCCGCGACCGCCGCGTTGAACTTCTTCGGGTCGCCCTTGGTGCGTGACTCGATGTCCTGTGCGATCTCGTCGAGCGATTCCGCCATCGCCGTGTTCAGCGCGACCAGCGGGCCGGCGAGTGACTGCTTCGAGCCAACAGCCCGGAACTCGAACCGGTTGCCGGTAAACGCGAACGGCGAGGTCCGGTTCCGGTCGCCCGCGTGCTTCGGCAGCGGCGGCAGGGAATCGACGCCGATCTTCAGCGTGCCCGACTTCCGGGAGGACTTGGCGCCGCCCTTGAGGATCTGCTCGAAGACGTCGGTAAGCTGGTCGCCCAGGAAGATCGAGATGATCGCCGGGGGTGCTTCGTTCGCGCCCAGGCGGTGGTCGTTGCTCGCCGACGCGATGACCGCCCGCAGCAGTTCGGCATGTCGATGCACCGCCTTGATGACCGCGGCGCAGAACACGAGGAACTGTGCGTTGTCGTGTGGCGTCTCGCCCGGGTCGAGCAGGTTGCCGACTTCCTTGCTGCCCATAGACCAGTTGAGGTGCTTGCCCGAGCCGTTGAGGCCGGCGAAGGGCTTTTCGTGCATGATGCAGGATAGGCCGTACTTCTTGGCGACCTTCTCCAGCACAATCATCACCATCTGCTGGTGGTCGGTTGCGACGTTGGCTGTCTCAAAGATCGGGGCGATTTCGTACTGGGCGGGGGCGACCTCGTTGTGCCGGGTCTTCACCGGGATGCCGAGCTTGAACAGTTCGCGTTCGGTCTCGAGCATGCACGCCAGGACCCGCTCGGGGATCGCGCCGAAGTAGTGGTCGTCAAACTCCTGGCCCTTGGGCGCGGGTGCGCCGAACAGGGTTCGGCCGGCGGTGACCAGGTCGGGGCGTGCGTAGTAGAAGTTCGAGTCGACCAGGAAGTACTCCTGCTCTGCGCCGGCAGTCGCATTGATAAAGCTCTTGGCCTCGGTGCCAAACAGGTTGAGCACGCGTCGTGCCGCGGCGTCGAGGGCGCTCATCGATCGCAGGACCGGCGTCTTCTTGTCGAGCGCTTCGCCGGTCCACGACACGAACGCCGTCGGGATGCACAGTGTCGCGCCGTTGGGGTTTTCAAGGATGTACGCCGGGCTCGTCACGTCCCATGCCGTATAGCCGCGGGCTTCGAACGTCTGCCGGATCCCGCCGTTGGGGAACGACGACGCGTCGGGCTCGCCCTGGATCAGCATCTCGCCGGAGAACTCCGCGATCGCGCCGCCCTCGTCGTCGGGGGCCAGGAACGAGTCGTGTTTCTCGGCGGTGTAGCCGGTCAGCGGGAAGAAGACGTGGGCGTAGTGCGTCGCCCCCTTCTCGATCGCCCACTGAGCCATCGCCGCGGCGACGACGTCGGCGACCTCGGTGTCCAGGCGTCTGCCATCCTCAACCGTCTTGATCAGACTCTTGTAAACCGCCTTGGGCAGCCGCTGCCTCATCACCGGTGCCGAGAAGACGTTGTCGCCAAACACTTCGCTGGTGTGGGTTTTGTCGAAAGAGAAGGCCTTGTCGACCGGCTTGGTCGCGGTGACGGCCTTGATGGCGTCCATACGGGAAGCGCTGCCACTCATGATTGTGCTCGTTCCTATTTAGAAGATAGCGGGTGGGGTGGTCTCGGCAGCCATCAACAAGGCGTGCCGGCAAGGGTGAGAAGTATAATCGGGCGTTCGGACGCACGCAATGCTGACTCGGTGGACTAGGTAAATTTTTAGTGCCTAAAAATTAGGCATCAATCTTGGGCCGATCGCTATCCCTGGGAATGCCCGTTGTCTTGGGTGGGGTGTTGGGTGCTGGTCGGCTTGGTGGGTTTTCTTTCCGCGTCCCAGCTTGACGTGCGGTGATAGAAAGCTACAATCTCGCCTCACCTGATTGCGGGGTAGAGCAGTCTGGTAGCTCGTCGGGCTCATAACCCGGAGGTCACAGGTTCGAATCCTGTCCCCGCTATTCGAAGAAGGACAAGGACTTACGGCAACGTAAGTCCTTGTTTTTTTTTGCAATGGGCCGCTTGATCTGCGCGTGTTCCTGTAAGGCTTAGCTGTTTTCGGTCGAGGCGGCTTCGAGGGCTTTCTCGGCGGCGATCTTTTCGCGTTGCACCCGGGCGTAGTCGTACAGGCCGGCCTCGTCGAAGATGACGCGGTCGTCGTAGTCGTCGAACCAGATGGCTTCGGGGTTGCGGCCGACGATGCAGGTCTTGCCGCGGTCGGGGGCGTCCAGCGCGCTGCGGAGTAGTTTGAAGATCAGGACGCCGTTCTCGCCGCCCTTGACGCCGGGCATCGGCTCGTTCGTCACGGCCGCGACCTCGGTCTTGCCTTTGTAATGCGTGATCGACAGACGAGCGTGCGCCTCGACGCCGGACAGCCCCTTCTGCGAATCATTGAGCAGTTGCCAGGCGGTCTCGATCGGGACATTGAACGCGCGGTAGGCGACGATGTCTCGGCCGCAGAAGAAGTAGTGGTTGTTCGCGCCGACGCGGTAGAGCGCGCGCTGCATGATGCGGAGCGCGTCGGCGTCGTCGTTGACACCCTTGATGATGGGCGTCTGGTTCTCGACATTGATCCAGCCCAGGGCGACGACGCCGTCCATGGCACGCTGAGTGTCTTCGTGCCACTTGAGTGAGCCGTTGGGGTTGGTGAGGTATTCGCCGTCCTCGCCTTTTTGGAGGAACTCGTCGGGGTGGTTGAAGTGGACCATCAGGCGCATGCCGACGTCGGGGTAGGTCTGGTGGAAGTTGGCGAGCATGTCGAGGAAGGCCTGGTCGAAGCGTTTGGGGTGGAAGGCCATCTCTTTGCTGCCGATGCGGATAGATTCGACGCCGGCCTCGGCCAGGGCGGCGAACCACTCGCCGAGTTTCTTGTTGGGCATGACCATCGGGTCGCCGCCGGAGAGCAGGATCTCGCGCAGTTTTTCTCGGCCGGTGTCGGGGTGGTGGCCGCCGTTATCCTCGACGGTTTTGTTGTGGGCGCGGATGTACTCGGTGACTTCGTCGATCTTGGCGACGCGTTTTTTGGCGACGGTGCCGTCCTGTCGTTCGATCTCTTTGCGGCCGATGAGTTCCTCGCGGTAGCAGAACCGGCAGTGGGCGGAGCAGGTGGCGATGGTGTAGAGCAGCCCCATCTCGTACTTGTGGAGGAGGCCCTCGATCGGGGCGTAGTCCATCTGGTGCCCCGGGTCTTCGGAGCCGGCGAGGTTGAGGGTTTCGTCGGCGCTGGCTTTGACGAGTTTCTGGAGGTGTGGGCTGCGCCGGGCGAGTTCGAAGTAGTGCTTCGTGATCTTGACGGGCATGCGCTTCTCGACGTCGCGCTCGGTGCCCTTGATGCTGAGCAGGACCTCGATCTCGCCGGGCGAGTAGAAGTTTTTCATCTCGGCCGGGGCCTTTTCCTTGAAGAAGGGGCCAAGGCCGTTGATGATCTCGCGGTCGTAGCGCGGGTCTTCGATGGTGTCGAGGAAGGCCTGTTCGCGCGGGGTCTTGTTGCTTGCCATCGTGTTTGCCTCAATGCAGGTGATTGGTGGGGTCTGTGGCTGCGTGTCGCCTTGAATGTACCATATTGACCACTTGAAATCAATCGTGTAACGTAATGAACATCATGCCTCAGAGCCTCTCTATCGCGGATTTGGTGGCCCAGGTCGGCAGCGGGCTGACCCCGACCGAGCGGAGTATCGCGGAAGTGGTGCTGCGTGAGCCGACGCTGCTGGCGTTTGGGACGGTTTCGGAGTTGGCGCAGCGGGTGGGCACGAGCCGGCCGTCGATCGTGCGTTTCGCCCACAAGCTGGGGCTCGACGGCTACACGGAGTTGCAAGAGCATGCCCGGGGCGAGGTCTCGCAGCTATTGACTCGGCCTAGCGATCGGATTCGGCGGGCACAGGAGTCGGACGATACGGTCCGCGCAACGATCGAAGGCGCATTAGACGCGGTGTTTTCGCTTGTCGATACTAAGCAGCTTGAGGGCCTGGCGAAGCCGGTCGTCTCGGCGAGGCAGGTCTGGGTGCTTTCGGGCGAGACTTCGCGCGCGGGGGCGCATGCTTTCCACAGCGGGTTGTCGATCGTTCGGCCGGGCGTACATCTGTTGAATGACCGCTCGATCGGTGCCGACCTGGGCGAGGCAGCGCCGGGTGACACCGCGGTGGTCTTTGATTTTTTCCGCTACCGACGATTGGTTGTGACGGCGACGCAGGCGTTGTCTGATGCCGGGGTGCATGTGATCGCGATCACTGATAGCCCGCTTTCGCCTTTGGTCGCTTTGGCTGACGCCTGGTGTGAGATCAAGGTGCCGGCGGTCGGGCCGTTTGATAGTTCGGTCCCGGTGGTCGCGGTTGCGGAGTTGTTGGTCTCGCGTGTGGCCAAGGAGCTGCACGACGATGCGACGGCACGTGTGGACAGGATTGAATCGCTCTGGGAAAAGACCGAGGTCTTTCTATAAATCGCTTTGTCAGCGGAGGGTCGGCTCGTGATCAACAAGGTGTGTCCATCCGTCGCGGAGGCTGTCGCAGACATTGCGGATGGCGCGACGGTGATGATCGGCGGATTCGGCGCTTCGGGCAGCCCGATCGAGCTGATCCACGCGCTGATCGACCACGGCGCGTCGGGCCTGACCGTGATCAATAACAACACAGGCAATGGCGAGGTCGGCCTCGCGGCGCTGATCGGCAACGGGCAGGTGCGCAAGATGATCTGCTCATTCCCCCGGTCGAGCCAGTCCAAGGTGTTCCCCGAGATGTACCGGGCGGGGAAGGTCGAACTGGAGCTGGTGCCGCAGGGCACGCTGGCGGAGCGTATCCGTGCGGCGGGGGCGGGGATCCCGGCGTTTTATACGCCGACGACGGTCGGGACGGTTTTAGCCAAGGGCAAAGAAACGCGTGAGTTTGATGGGCGGACCTATGTCATGGAGCCCTGGCTCAAGGCGGATTTTGCGTTGATCAAGTGTGAGGCCGCGGACCCGCTGGGCAACCTGATATTCAACAAGACCGCCCGCAATTTCAGCCCCATCATGTGCATGGCCGCGGGGACGACGATCGTTCAGGCGAAGCGCCTTGTTGAGCGCGGGGCGATCGACCCCGAGCACGTTGTCACGCCGGGTATCTTTGTCGATCGTATCGTCGATGTGCCGGCCCCTGTCCATGAAGACACGTTGATCGCCGCAGGAATGAGCTATCCCGTAAGGAGCGACGCATGACTGCCGGCTGGACCCGAGAACAGATGGCGGCCCGATGCGCGATGGATATCCCCGACGGGGCCTATGTCAACCTCGGCATCGGTATCCCCGAGCTTGTGGCGCGGTACGTGCCCGAGGGCCGTGAGTTTATCTACCACACCGAGAACGGCCTGCTGGGGATGGGGCCGCCGCCGCCCCCGGAAGAAGTCGACCTCGACCTGATGAACGCCGGCAAGAAGTATGTGACAGCCGTGCCGGGTGCGGCGTACTTTCATCATGCCGACAGTTTCAGCATGATCCGCGGCGGGCACCTCGACGTCTGCGTGCTCGGCACGATGCAGGTCGCGAGTAATGGTGATCTTGCGAATTGGTCCACAGGTGAGGAGGGCGCGATCCCTGCCGTCGGCGGCGCGATGGACCTAGTGCAAGGCGTCAAGCGTATCTATGTGATTACTCAGCACACGACCAAGCAGGGCGAACCCAAACTCGTGGAGCGGTGTAGCTACCCGCTGACCGGGCAGGGCGTTGTCTCGCGGGTGTATACCAATCTCGCGGTGGTGGACATCACGCCAAAAGGATTCGAGCTCGTCGAGTTGGCGCCCGGCGTAAGCTACGAGGAAGTCGAACAAAAGACCGGTGCGTCGATCGCCCAGCAAACCACGGTCAACCGTGATTTGGACCCCAATACCGGTTAGCCGGCGGCCTACGGACGCCGG